>JACPRY010000104.1 GCA_016193565.1 Armatimonadota bacterium | reverse complement strand
GCACCGAGGTCTTTGATCTGCTCGATGACCCGGTGAAGGTGGACGGCCGCTTCAAGGTGCACGGTGATCGAGGTCGCACCGGCCCGCGCGAACGCCTGTAGGTGCCGCCCGGGCTCCACGATCATGAGGTGAACATCGATCGGCAGCCGCGTCGCACGTTTGACGGCTTCGACGATCACTGGGCCGATCGTGATTTCAGGCACGAACCGGCCGTCCATCACGTCGACATGAACGGCGGCGATCCCGCCCCGCTCCGCGGCGGCGATCTCCTCGCCCAGCCTGACGAAATCGGCCGAGAGGATGCTGGCAAAGATCCGCACGGCCCGCTCACGCGTCACGGGCGGATCTCCTGGATGAGCCGGTTCTGGATGAAGACCTGGATAATCGTGAAGCCGCGGGACCGCACGCGCTCATCGACCCGGTCGCCGGGCGCGAGGATCTTTCGAAACAGCGTGCGAACGCCGCGCTCGTCCACGACCACGATCTTCACTTCTTGTTCCGCCTGGCCCTCCGGCACGATCAGCTGCACGCGCGTGAGTTTTTCCTCCGGCCCCGGGGCGGGCTGCGGCTGCGCGGTGACGACCGGCGACGGCGGAGGCGTCGTCTCCTCGCCGGGACGCACGCTCACCGTGACCGTCACGGCGTCCTGCGCACGAATCCGCGTGCCGGGGGGCGGCGTCTGATCCACGACGATCTCGGGGTTCATGTCGGCGGTCGGCACCGTCTTTACGGCGGCCAGCGTCACGCCGAGTTCCTCCAGCATCCGCCGCGCCTCCTGCAGCTGCCGGCCGACCAGCAGCGGCATCATGATGCGCTGCGGTCCCTTGCTCACGACAACATGAATGGGGGATCCACGCTCCGCTCGCGCGCCGGGCTGCGGATCCTGGGAGATGATGAAGCCGCCTTTGACGTCTTCGTCGTACGTCTCCCGCAGCTCGCCGATGCGGAGGCGGGCGCGCTCGATCACGAGCCTGGCTTCGATGAGCGACCGCCGCTGTACGTCCGGCACGCTCACCATCTCCGGCCCGAGGCTGACGACGACGCTCACCACCCGTCCGACTTTGACCGGCTTCCCGGCCGGTTGATCCTGCGAGATGATCAGGCCGGCGGCCACCTCGGTGCTGAAGGCCTCTTCGACCACCCGCAGCCTCAGCCGGCGCCCCGACGCCGCTGCCTCGGCGGCCTGGACGGTTCTCCCCACGAAGTTCGGCACCTCGACCTCAGGCACCGAGATGTAGCCGCTGAACGCGCGCCACCCACCCCAGATGCCTCCGACGATGAGGACCGTGAGGATGAGGGCCAGCACCGGGCCTGACACCTTGATCTGGCGTTCCTCGGGTTCTGGCTGCTCGCCGGGCCGGAGGACGAGCGTGCGCGGCGTATCGTCCTTCACGCGTTTGGGCGGCGGGAGTTCTTTCCAGAGATCGGTCTTCTCGAGGAGGTCCCACCGCATCTGGTCGGCCGATTGGTAGCGGTAGCGCGGCGACTTCGCCAGCGCACGCAGGATGATCCCCTCGATCCTCGGTGGGAGGTCCGGGACGTAGGTGGACGGCCGCGGCGGGTCCTGGTCGAGATGCTTGAGCGCGATCGCGATCGGGCTGTCCTCGTCGAAGGGCAGCGCGCCGGTAACCATTTCGTACGTGACGACCCCCAGCGCGTACAGATCCGTCGTCCGCCCCACCGGCGAGCCGCGCGCCTGCTCGGGTGCGAGATACTGTACCGACCCGAGCACCGTGCCAGTCTGGGTGATCGTCGCCGAGCTCATCGCGCGCGCGATGCCGAAGTCGGTGACCTTGACCTGTCCGTCCTTGGTGAGCAGGATGTTCTGCGGTTTGATGTCGCGGTGGATGATGCCGTGCGCGTGCGCGTATTCGAGCGCCTCGCACACCTGGGCGGCAATCTCGGAAGCCCGTTGCCAGGGGAGGCGACGCTCACGGCGGATCAGGCGCTTGAGGTCTTCCCCTTCGACGAACTCCATCGCGATGAAATGGACGCCGTCGTCCTGGCCGCTGCTGAAGACCCGGACCATGTGCGGATGCGAGAGCTCGCTGACCGCCTTGGCCTCACGCTGGAAGCGCTCGACAAACTCGGCATCAGAGGAGTACTGCTCTCGCAGGACCTTCAGGGCGATGACCTGGCCATCGGAGATCCGCCGCGCGGAGTAGACGGTCGCCATGCCGCCCTCGCTGATGCGGCCGAGAATCTCGTACTCACCTGCAATGACCCGTCCCCGCGTGATCACGTCGAACTCCCCGCGCCTACTTCCGCCGCTAGATATACTCCCCCTGCCCTCAATGTGTCATTGCGAGGCCGCAAAGCGGCGGAAGCAATCTCCTGCCGAAGGTGGATTGCTTCCCGCCACGCCTACTCCGTGGGCTCGCGGCTTCGGCTCACTCGCTCGCAATGACGCTATGGTGGGCGCACTCCCGCGAACTCGGGTCCGTGCGTCCTCCTGAGTTGCCCGCACGCCGCATCGATCTCCACGCCCCGCTCCAGGCGCACCGTCGTCGAGATGCCGCGACGGCGGAGGGCGTTCGCGAACGCTTCCACCCGTCCCGGATTCGGTCGCCGGTACTGCAACCCATAGACAGGATTCCACGGGATGAGGTTCACATGCCACAGCGCGTTCGCGTCCGGGCCGGACGGGCGCTGCCCTGCACCGGATCGTGCAGGGTGAAGCAACGAGCCCAGCGTCGCGGCCAGCTCGACGGTGTCGTTTACTCCCTCCATCAACACGTACTCGAACGAGATCCGTCGGCTCGTCAGGGACACGTACTCGCGGCAGGCGTCGAGTAGATCGGCAATCGGCCACTGCCTGTTGATCGGCACGAGCTCGTTTCTCAGTTCATCCGTGGGCGCGTGCAGCGATACGGCCAGCGTGAGCTGCAGCCGCTCCCTCGCCAGCCGCCGGATCTGCTGGACGAGTCCGACGGTGGAGATCGTGAGATGGCGCATGCCGATCCCGGCCGCATACGGCGCGTTGAGGAGCTGTACGGTGCGGAGCGTCGGGCCGTAGTTCGCCAGCGGCTCACCCATCCCCATGAAGATCACGTTCGTCACACGCTCGCCGGTCAGGCGCTGGACGGCCACGACCTGATCGACGATCTCCGCCGGCGTGAGGTTGCGGGTCAGACCCGCAAGCCCCGTCGCGCAGAACGTACAACCCATGCCGCAGCCGACCTGCGTGGAGATGCACACGCTGCGGCGGCCATCTGCGTAGCGCATGAAGACTGTTTCCATGGTGGGGCCGTCTGCGAGGGAGAACAGGTACTTGATCGTGTCCCCGCCATCCGAGCGGACCGCGGTGACCGGAGACAGCGCCGTGATGCGCGCGCTCTCGGCGAGTCGCGCGCGAAACGCCTGCGGCAGATCGGTCATCGCCGCAAACGCCACTGCGCCGCGCTGATAGATCCAGTGGGCGATCTGCCGCCCCCGGTACGGCGGTTCAGCCAACTGCTGCGCGATCCCCTCGAGTTCTTCGAGGGTCATTCCCTTGAGATCGGGGCCGTCGGACCGGAGATGCTTACTCAATCATCGCTCATTCTGCGCAAGACCACGAGGCGGATGAGCTGGAAGATGGCCATCGCCGCCGCGGCCACGTAGGTAAGCGCCGCAGCATTGAGGACCGCGCGCACGCCCTGCGCCTCCTGCGGCAGCACGAACCCCTGTCCCTGCAGCAGGGCCACGGCCCGGTTGCTGGCGTTGAACTCGACCGGCAGCGTAATCAACGCAAACGCGATGTAGCCCAGGAACAGGACAATCCCGAGGTCCATGAGCCGTGTCGAGCCCACGATGGCCCCGATGATGAACAGGATCCAGGCGGCGTTCGTCCCGATCGTGGCCACAGGCACGATCGCAGAGCGCAGCGCGAGCGGCGCGTACCCCTCACGGTGCTGCACCGCGTGGCCGGCCTCATGAGCCGCGACACCAATCGCCGCGAGAGAAGTGCCATCATGCACGTCGGGAGAGAGGCGCAAGACCTTGGTCCGTGGATCGTAGTGATCGGCCAGGGCGCCCTGCACCGGCTCGATCTTCACGTCGGTGATGCCCTGGCGCCGGAGCAGTTCCATCGCGACCCGCGCGCCGGTGTAGCCTGTCCCTGACGGCACTTCCGAGTACCGTCCAAAAGTCGACCGAACTTTCCAGCTCGCGTAGCCTGCGAGGATGATCCCAGGAATCAGAATAAGAAACGTCTGGTCATAGAAGAATGGCACAGCTGTCACCTCCACGACAATTATACATGCTCACCGAAGCGCTCTCCGACCTCAAGGCGGTACCCGCGCGCGTACTCGTCCGCCGTCATCCGACGGCCGCCTTCTGGCTGCACGTCGAGAACGAGCAGGGCGCCGGTGCCGGTGCCGACGACAAATCCTCCACCGCGACGCACCTCACGAACGACACCGGGTTCACCGGTCGCGTTCGTTGGCCTGGCCTTCCAGATCTTCAGGAGCTTCCCGCGGCGCCACGTATACGCAGACGGCCAGGGATCCATCGCGCGAATGAGACGTGCCAGATCGAGCGCAGGTTTCGCCCACTCGATGCGCCCATGCTCCTTCGTCAGCTTCCCCACATAATTGGCCTGAGTCGGATCTTGAGAGATCCGTGGGGCGGCGCCCCGAGCGATCAAAGCCAACGCGTCCACGAGGACCTCGGCGCCGGCGCGCGCGAGTTTCGCTTCCAGCGTGGCCGCCGTGTCATCGTCGTCGATCGGGACCCGATGTTGGAGGATGATGTCGCCGGCGTCGAGTTCAGCGGTCTGATACATGATCGTCACACCGGTTTCCGACTCCCCTGCCACGATGGCCGCTTGAATCGGAGAGGCCCCTCGGTATTTCGGGAGGAGCGAGGGGTGGACGTTGATGCAGCCCAGTGGCGGCAGATCCAGCATCTCGCGGGGGATGATCTTTCCATACGCCACGGTGATGACAATGTCAGGCCGTAATTCGCGAAGCGCACCGATCACGGCCGGATCCTTCAGTCTCGCGGGCTGGAGCACGCGGAGTCCGAGCGCGCGGGCGTGCTCCGCAACGGGAGGAGCGGCGATCTGCCGGCCGCGACCCTTCGGGCGATCGGGCTGGGTGAGGACGGCGACAAGTTCCGTCTCACGGTGCGCCGCGGCGAGCGACGGGACGGCGAACTCGGGCGTGCCGAGGAAGACGGCACGCAGTGTGCGGTCAGAAACTGTCATGCTCTTGCGGAAACCGGCGCCACCTCGGCGGTCTGGGCGACCTCGCGGATCGTCGACTTGTCGACGACACGGTCCAGGAAGAGAATACCGTCCAGATGATCAATCTCGTGCTGGAGCACGCGCGCCAAGAGCCCTTCCGCGCGCAGCGTCATCCCTCTTCCACGCCGGCTCTTCGCCTTCACGACCACGCGGGCCGCGCGCGGCACATCAGCCGCGATCCCGGGAATAGATAAGCATCCCTCCGTCTCGACCGCTTCGCCTTCCTGCTTCACGATGACGGCGTCGACCAGCCCGTAGAGCCTTCCTTCGACTTCGGCAACGATCACTCGCTTGCCCACCCCGACCTGCGGGCCGGCCAGTCCGATGCCGCTCGCCTCATGCATGGCCGCCGTCATCCTGTCGAGCAGCTCCCGAATCTCCCCTGTCACCTTGCCGACCGGCTTTGCCTTTCGTCGGAGCACGCTCGCTCTTGGACTGTCCACCGTAATGATTTCCACGTCGTTAGTCTACGACCGCACGCTAAAGTAGATCAACAGGATCCGCGTCAATGACCACTCGTAGCGTGCGCGGGAGATCGAGCGTCGTCAAGAGTTCCCGGAGTTTGTTCCGCGCACGACGCTCTTCACGTTCTTTGATGAGAACCTGCCAGCGGTACCGTCCGCGGATTCGAGGGAGCGGTGCCGGCGATGGGCCGAGCACTTCGCCATCGTCCACCAGGGAGTCCGCGAGCCGCCGCGCCGTCGCGGCCGCCGCCTCCTGCTCAGGACCGGTGACAATCACGTTGATGAGGGGAACGTAGGGCGGATATCCGAACTTCTGACGCGCCGCCAGCTCGTCCCGATAGAACGTCGACGGATCCTGCTTCACCAGCGCCAGCAGCGCGGGATGCGTGGGCGCAAAGGTCTGCACGATCATCTCGCGCTCCGCGAGCGC
This sequence comes from Armatimonadota bacterium, assembly GCA_016193565.1. GTDB lineage: Bacteria > Sysuimicrobiota > Sysuimicrobiia > Sysuimicrobiales > Kaftiobacteriaceae > JACPRY01. Next base: position 15,095 of record JACPRY010000104.1, on the reverse strand, counting down.
GGCCAACTGCAGTAGCACTTGATGCGTGCGCTCTGCGGCGCGAAAATCTGGGAGATGGAGCGCCGCATCGACGCCGAGCGCGCCCACCACCGCGGCTGGGACTTGACCGACCCCCTTCACGAGCAGCTGCGTCCCGATGAGCAGGCCGCCGCGCCGGTTGAACTGCTGCCAGACTTTCTGCTGCGATCCCTCATCGGGGGCGACCTCCGCGTCGAGCCGCAGAACCGCCGTCCCCCGGAACAGTTTCTTGGCAGCGGCTTCTACGCGCTCCGTGCCGATGCCGTGGGGCCTGAGGTGCGTGCCGCCGCAGACACGACAGACCGCGGGCGCCGGTTCTGACGCTCCACACAGATGACAACGCAACTGCTTTTCCGCTGCGTGATAGGTCATGGCCACGCCGCACCGCTGGCATCGTGTGACGGCGCCGCACTCATGGCAGAGCAGAAAATCCGCATAGCCGCGTCTGGGGACGTACAGCAGCGCTCTCCCGCGCGGCAGCGTCCTGGCCAGCGCTTGATACAACCGTCTCCCGAACAGTCCCCCGACCGGGCCTGCCTCGGCCCGGACGTCTGCGACCGCGATCATGGCCCGGCTCGGTCCGGGCAGGGAAAGACGCGCGGCCCGGCCCTCGTCCGCTTCCCTGATGATCTCCAGCGATGGAGTCGGCGTACCCCAGATGATCGCCGCGGGCGCGAGCCGCGCCCGCGTTTCAGCCACTACCCTGGCGTGATAGCGGGGGATGCGCTCTTCCTTATATGAGGTATCTTCCTCGCGATCGACGATGATCAGGCCGAGGGGCGCTACCGGCGCGAAGACCGCCGATCGCGTGCCGACGACCACCTTGGAACCGCCGGAGGCAATGCTCCGCCAGAGATTGCGGCGATCGGGAGCCCCCTGCGCGCCGTGATAGAGGGCCACCGGCACTCCCACCTTCCGTTCCACCCAGGCAGCCATCCGCTCCGCCTGCGCCACCTCCGGCTCGAGTACGATAACCGCGCTGTCGCGCTGCAGTGCCCACCGGATGGCCGCGGCATACGCCTCGAACCGTGCATCGTCGGCAATGATCGCGATCCTGGGCGCCGCTGCACCGCCCAGGAGATCGATGACGGCCTGGCCATCCCCTGAGGCTCCGATCGGCCGAACGGCGGCGCGGGGGAGCGGCGGTTCCAGGGATGCTGATCGCGCACGCGGGGGAAGCATGGCATCGATCGCCTCGCCGACCGAACACACGTAGTGGTCGGCCATCCACGAGGCGAGCGAGACCAGGTCGGCCGGCAGGACCGGAAGACGCTCGTCGACTGAGGTGACGGACTTGACCTCTCGGTCCACCGACGGTGAGAGCCCGACGACATACCCAGACGTGGTCTGCGTTCCAAACGGTACGCGCACCGGCGTGCCCACGGCAATCCGGGATTCCAGCGAGGCGGGAACCGAGAAGGTAAACGTCCGGTCGCCCGCACGCAGTGGTGCGTTGATCGCGATCTCAGCAAACACGGCCGTGGGGCTATTCACAGTCATTCAGGGCCTGACGGTGGTCTCGAATGCAAACGCACCGTTCTTCACCCGGATGATCGTCACGTCCTTGCGCGGGGTCTGCGATCCCCCAAAGGTGATCGTTCCTGTGACCCCCGAAAAGTTTCGCGTCTGCAGCAGCGCCGCGCGAATCGCGGCCGGCTCTGCGGACCCTGCCCGGCTGAGGGCGGCAAGCAGCAGCCTCGCCGCATCGTAGGCCAGCGCAGCAAAGGTATCCGGTTCCAGTTGGTACGTCGACCGGAATCGTGCCCGGAATCGAACCGCGGACGGCCGAGGGTCCTCCATGAGGAAGTGCGCTGGAAACGCCACTCCCTCGACGGCTCCGCCGCCGATCAGGGGAAAGTCCGGCGAGTTCACACCCTCTCCCGAAAGAATATCGATGCGCAGGCCGACTTCCCGCGCCTGCGCCGCGATGGCGGCCGTGGCCCGGTAATAGTTGGGTGAGAAGAGCACATCGGGCCTCGCTCCGCGGAGGCGTGTGAGCATCGGGCGGAAATCGGCCTGCGCCCGCTCATCGGAGAATGGTTGCGCTGCGACGACGGCACCGCCGAGCGACGCAAAGCGCGCGATGAAGGAGTCCGCGAGCGTGGCATTATACGGCGTCGTCGAATCGAAGATGACCGCGGCCCGCCGCGCCCGCAACGCGCGAAATGCGTACACCGCCATCGCTTCACCGGCAGCTCGATCGTCAAAGCAGGCCCGGAACACCAGCGGGCCCGTCCCGGTGAGGGCCGGGTCGCCGACCGAGGGGACGATCAGCGGGATACCGGCGGTGGTCGCCGCGGCGGCCGCGGCGGCCGCGGTATCGGGCTCGACGGGACCGAGGATCGCGATCACCCGCGCGTCCGCGAACTTCCTCACAGCCATCTCCGCCGAACCCGCCTCGCCGCGGTCATCCGCAATGCTGACGGCGACACGCGTTTCCCGGCCGGCGAGTCGCAGTCCCGTCGTGCCGTTGATCTCCTCCACCGCGAGCCGTGCGCCGTTCACTGCTGCCTCTCCCAACGCCGCGAACTCACCGCTTTGCGGGACGATCACGCCGATGGTCAACGTGGATGCCGTCTGGCGGGGAGTGCACCCAGCAATCGCGAGAATCGTAGCAGCGAACAGTGGGAATGTGCCGGAACGCTTCAACGCTCTTCGAGAATCGAGACGATCTCCTCGAGGATCGCTTCAGGCTCCGTCATGCGTCCGATCGCCTCTTTGCCTGAGGCCAGCCAGCCGACCTCCGGCCCAACAACCCGGTACCCGCGCGAGCGGAGCGTCTTGAGATGGTCCTGCGTGGTGGGATGTTCGAACATGGTGTCGCTCATCGCGGGGGCAAGGAGCACCGGCGCCCGGGTTGCGAGCGCCGTGGCGGTGACGACGTCGTCGGCCAGTCCCAGCGCCAGTTTGGCGATCGTCTGGGCCGTGGCCGGCACGATGGCATACAAGTCCGCCCGTTCTCCCAGATACACATGGGGTTCTTCATGGGGATTGGCGGGATCCCACATATCGGTGATGACCGGGTGCTGGGACAGCGTTCGGAACGTCAGCGGCTGCACGAACTGCGCCGCGGCGGGCGTCATCACCACGTGCACCTCGGCCCCCTGCTTGCGCAGCGCGCTCACCAGGTGAGCCGCCTTGTACGCGGCGATGCCTCCGGTCACCCCGACGACGATGACCTTCCCTTGCAGCCGCTGTGCGGTCATCACATTCCCGGCCCTGGGCCCCGGGCCCCGGACCCCTTAAGCACTTTTGCGGTCTTTGCCATCATCGCGACCGCCTCCGCAATCGCCTCGGCGCTCCACCTGGTGGTGTCGATCACCAGGTGATAGGGGGTGAGATCCCCGACGTCGATGCCGTAGAATTCCTTGTACCGCGACCACTCGCTGCGTTCCCGTTCCACGAGGTCCGCACGCGCCGCCGACACCGCCTGTCCTTCACGTCCTGCGGTGCGCTCCGCGCGAACGTCCAGCGGCGCTTTCAGCCACACCTTGAGATCGGCATCAACCATCCAGCCTGACAGGCGGCTCTCGACCACACAGTCCCCCTGCTGGGCCAGTTCGCGCTGGCGCCGGTCGAGCTCGCGGTCGAGTGAAGGATCCCCTTCGGCGAGCTTGTTCACCTCGGTGACCGAGATCCCGCGCCGCTGCGCGATCTCGCGGAACACCTCTCCACCGGAAATGTATCGGTAGCCCAGGTGCTGCGCCAGCAGGCGCGCGACGGTGCTCTTCCCCACTCCGATCGGCCCCGCGATCGCCACAATCATCTTAAGCTCTCTCAGACGAGCTCCACCGGCCTCGCCGCCTGCCTCACTCGCGTGTCTCCACGTCCTCTTCTCGCTCCGTGAAGCGATGGGCCACCGTTTCCGGCTGCACCGCGGAGAGCACAACGTGGCCGCTGTCGGTAATCACCACGGCGCGCGTGCGGCGCCCGTAAGTGGCGTCGATCAACGCCCCGCGGTCGCGCGCCTCCTGGATGATGCGCTTGATCGGCGAGGAATCCGGCGCCACGATGGCGATGATCCGGTTCGCCGCCACGATGTTGCCGAACCCGATGTTGATGAGCCGAGCCTCTCCAAACTCCTTCATGCTACGCGACCCTCAACCTTGCCCCACCGGCCTCACCGCCTGCCGCCATATACACAGGAGCCTATTCGATATTCTGAACCTGCTCGCGCACGCTCTCCAGTTCCCCCTTGATCACGATGATCGCCCGCGCGATCTCCAGGTCGTTGGCTTTGCTGCCGATCGTGTTGGTCTCCCGGCCCATCTCCTGCAGGACGAACTCCAGTTTTCGCCCCACGGGGCCGGAGTTGCTACTCAGGTCGTCGCGAAACTGCGTGATGTGGCTCCGCAGGCGCGTCAGCTCCTCGGTGATATCGCTGCGCTCGGCGAACACCGCGACCTCGGTCATCAGGCGTTGCTCGTCCAGCGGCACCTCGCCGAGCAGTTCGGCGATCCGCTGGCGCAACCGCACGGAGTGCTCTGCCACCACCACGGTGGCGCGAGTCTCGATCTCGCGCGTCCGCGCCTCCACCCGGTCAAGCCGGCCCCGCAGATCGGCCGCGAGACGGGCACCTTCTCCCTCCCGCATCGCCACGAGCCCAGCCAGCGCCTCGTCGAGGGCCTGCGCGAGCAGCGGCCAGATCGCTTCCGCGTCTTCCGGCGTCTCTTCAACTTTGATCACGTCGGGGAGGGAGGCGATCTGCGAGAGGGTCAGCTGGCCACCCACGTTGAGGACGCGGGCGAGCTCCGCGAGCGCCTGGGCGTACGCCGCGGCCAGCTCGGTGTCCGGCCGGATCGCGCGGGTCCGGAAGCTGCGATTGTCTCTGATGATGGAAACTTCGACCCGGCCTCGCCACACGCGTGACTGCACGGCGGCGCGCACGCGCTCCTCGAGCTGGCTCAGTTCACGGGGCAGCCGCACCAGGACCTCGCCGAAGCGGTGGTTGACCGAGCGGATCTCGACGACGAACCGTCCAGAAGCCGACAGCGCTTCCGCACTGCCGTAGCCGGTCATACTTCGCACCATAACGCCAATCCGATTCTTGCCACCGTGAGAAGACTCCTTGCTATCGGGCTCCGGCGTGGGGTAACGTGAGTCCTGATGCCCGGCGCTCCTCGCATGCTCACAACCTTTGACAGCGTCGTGCTCGCGGCGGTCGCCCGGGATCTCGCACCGTACGCCGGCTCTCGGATCGTGCGTGCCGGCCAGGGCGCTCCCGATGAGGTCGTGCTCGACCTCAGGCAGGGCCGGAGAACAGCGTCACTGTTCATCTCCATTAACGCCCGATGGGCGAGGGTCCACCTCACCTCGCTGCGGGGATCCGGCAGGGCGTCGCCGTTTGTGCAAATGCTCAGGCGCCGGCTGGACCGGGCGCGGATAAGGTCGATCAGTCAGCCGGCGTTCGAGCGCAGCGTGATGGTCGACATCGAGACTGATGCCGGACCGGTTCAGCTGATCGCCGAGATCATGGGCCGGCACAGCAACCTCATCCTCGAAGAAGATGGACAGATCGCCGGAAGCCTCAAGGTGGTGCCTCGGTCGAAGTCGTCCGTGCGCGAGGTGCTGCCCGGAAAGCCCTTCGTACCAGCTCCACGCGACCGTCCGACGCCTTTCGACCTGACCCTCGACTCTTTCACCTCAAGGCTGCAAGGATCAGAACCTCTCGCCAAGACACTGGCCGGCAGTGTGCTGGGACTGGGCGTGCCGATGGCGGCGGAGCTGGCCGTGCGCGCAGGCCTCGCCCCTGATCGGGCTCCATCCGCCGATGCCGCGGAACGGCTCTGGCCGCACCTCCAGGAACTGATGCAAATCGTGCGCGACCACCGATTTGCGCCGACGATCTATCTAGACCGGAACCGACCGGTAGCCTTTACCCCGTTCCCATTTGTCTCGCTTGAGAACCTCACGCACCATGCCGCCGCGCGGATGAGCGACGCGGTGGACGCCGTGATGACGTCCGCCGGCGCCGCGGCCCGCCTTGAAGAGACTCGGGCCGGGCTGCTCGCATCGATTGACACGGCGCTGGGAAAACTCACGCGCACGGCATCTGAGATCGAGCAGGCGCTCGTGGAATCATCACACGCTCACGAACTTCGTTCGCAGGGCGAACTGCTCTTGGCCTTCGGGTCCCAGATTCGAAGCGGCGCCCGCGAAGCCACCGTCACGGGTTACGATGGGCGCCCGGTGACGATCCCGCTCGATCCGGCCCGCTCGCCTGTCGACAACGCCCAGCGCCTGTTCAAGCGCTACGCCAAGCTGCGCGATGCTCTCACGGCTCTCAGCGCGCGGCAGGAACGTCTTGCGGCCGACCGGCAGTTCCTCGAACACGCCCGCGCACACGCGCTTCATGCCGAAACACTCGATGCACTCGAGGATCTCAGGCAGGAACTCCTCGCCGAGGGGTTCGTGCGGGCGCGCGGGCGTCCGTCCAAGCCGTCCCGGCGTGCCGGGCCACGAAGCTTTTCCCTCGCCGGCGGGTACACGGTGCTTGTCGGCCGGACCAAGGCAGAAAACGAGCGGGTCACATTCGCCCTCGCCGGTCCGGAGGATCTGTGGTTCCATGCCCGTGGAGTCGCAGGAGCCCACGTCGTCCTGAAGACTGGCGGGAGGCGCCCGCAGATGAACACGATCGAACAGGCCGCCGCGATCGCAGCCGACTTCAGCACTGCCCGCGAATCACGAACGGTGGCCGTGGACTATACACAGCGGAAATACGTACGGAAGCCGAAAGGAGCGAAACCGGGACTGGTGACGTACGAGCGGGAGAAGACGATCTTCGTGAAACCCAAACTGCCGTGAATGGTGAATCGTGAATGGTGAATCAATGCGGTTAGGGTTTTCCATTCACCATTCACGTCTCTTGCGCGGGCTCTTCAATCACGACCTCATCAACGCCGTCGATCTCTGCCAGGCGGACTGCCACGTGCTCCTTGGACGACGTCGGCAGGTTCTTTCCCACGTAATCGGGCCGGATGGGCAGTTCCCGGTGACCCCGGTCAATCAGGACTGCGAGCTGGATGCCTTCCGGCCGGCCGAGATCAATGAGAGCGTCGATCGCCGCGCGGACCGTCCGGCCCGTATAAAGCACGTCATCCACCAGGATGATCGTGCGTGAGGCGACGTCGAACGGCAGGGCTGGCGGCGTCCGGTCGGCCTGCTCTCGGGTCAGATCGTCGCGGTAACTGGTGGCGTCGATCGTACCCACCGGCACCGTGGCGTCCTCGATGCGGCCGATCAGCACGGCCAGTCGCTCGGCCAGCGGTATGCCGCGCGTGTGGACACCGACCACGGCGAGCTGATCCGCACGCGTGTTACGCTCGAGCACCTCGTGCGCCATCCGTACGAGCGCCCGGCGGATGGCGTCGGCATCCATGACCTTCGCCTTCTCCCGCATCGGGCGTTGATTCACCGTCGTCCTCTTCTCGGGGGTCTTGGTGAACCCTCCGCACCGGCGCGCAGCTGCCTGAGCACCTGCGCGAAGTCATCCGGGAGCGGCGCGTCAGTCGCCACGGCCCGACCCGTATGCGGGTGCGTGAACTGTAGCTTCCAGGCGTGCAGCGCCTGCCGGGATAGACCAAGGGTTTCGCGCCGTCCCCCATACTGCCGATCCCCTACGATGGGATGGCCGATATGCGCAAAGTGGACCCGGATCTGGTGCATGCGTCCCGTGACCAGATCGGCTTCAACCAGCGTGAACAGCTGAAAACGCTCGACCACCCGATACCGCGTCACCGCTTCACGGCCGCCCGGCGTCACCGCCATCTTCGTCCGGTGCCGTGGATGCCTGCCGATGCGCGCTGCGATTGCGCCTTCCGCCTGCTGAACCTGACCGTGAACGAGCGCCAGGTAGCGGCGGTTGACTGTCCGTGCCTTGACCTGAGTCTGCAGGGCGCTGTACGCCGGCAGGGTCTTCGCGACGACGAGCAGCCCCGAGGTGTCCTTGTCGAGACGGTGCACGATGCCCGGACGGTCGGGCTCGCCGACGCCCGCGAGTTGGGGAATGCGCGAGAGGATCGCGCTGGCCAGCGTTCCTTGCATCCGTCCGGCGCCCGGGTGCACGGCCATCCCAGGGGGTTTGTTGATGACCATGAGGTGATCATCCTCAAAGACGATATCAAGGGGAATGGATTCGGCCTGCAGTCGAGGGCGGGAAGGCGATGGGACATCGACCTCCACGCGCTGCCCTCGCCGAACGCGGCTCGATGGCTTCGCCGCCGCGCCGTCGACGGTGACACGACCTGATTCGATCAATGTCTTGATGCGTGAGCGCGAAACCGACGGAAGATGCCGTGTGAGAAATGCATCGAGGCGTCCGTGGCTGTGCGCCTCATCCACAAAGTACGTGTGATGCCGGGCTGACGGCTCGTTCACCCCGTACGAATCGGACTGCGTCATGGACTGGTTTGCGCTGCGTGATTCTGTCCGTTTCGTACGGGGTTCACACGGCCGGCAGGGCGACCTCGGGTTCAGGGGTGCGCCGGGCCGAGATGAACAGCCCGATGAGGGCGACAACCGCGGCGGCGACGTTCACGACCTGTGCGAGCGTGAGCGGACCGAGCACGGTTGGACTCTCGACCAAGAACTCCACCGCCACGCGGGCAAGCGAGAAGAGCAGCAGCCACAGGAAGAACAGCACGCCCGGCGGCGGGCTCTGCCGCTCCTGAACCCTGAGGACCTGGTACGTCCCGAGCGACGCCAGGAGCAGGTAGATCTGCGTCGGATGCCGCGGGTCCAGTACCAGCGGCATCGTGACCTTCCATGGCACGTCGGTCGCCCGGCCGAGATAGAGCCCGTGGAACAGGGCCCCGATCATCGCGACGGCATAGGCCACCGCGAGGGCCGGGGCGAACACATCCATGAACTGCCGCATCGGAATGGTGCGGGCGCGTGCGTACTTCGCCACGAGCAGTCCACCGATCAGCGCGCCGTAAAACGTCAGCCCCGCATCTACCCAGATCGTCACAATGCTCAATGGCGAACTGGCGAACGTCGGCCAGTTGGCGATCGCGTAGCCGAGCCGGCCGACGACGATCCCGCCGATGATCATCCACAGGCTGAGATCGAGCATGCGTGATGGGTCGATCCCCAGGCGCTGCCCGCGCCGCCTCGCCACGGCGATGCCGACCAGAAACGCGAGGAGCAAAAACACCCCAAGCGAGGAGATCTTGAACCACCCGATCTGCACCAGAATGGGTTTCATCGATTGCCTCCCGTGCCCGCGGGGTGTGGCCGCCAGGCGAATGTCAGGATCAGCAGCGCTGCGCCGACCGTGATGGCCGCGTCGGCCAGGTTGAACACCGGCCAGATCTGCAGGTCCAAGTAATCGATCACCGCGCCCACCCGCGCGCGGTCAATGAGATTCCCGAACGCGCCGCCGGTCAGGAGCGCCAGGCCCCACTGCGCGCTGCGGCGTTGTGCCCATCGCGCCCTATCGGAGAAGAGCAGAAAAATCAGGGTCAAGACAATAAGCGCAGGCACGATCAACGGAATGCCCGGCAGCGCGCTGAACGCGATGCCGGGGTTGCGGACGTTGGTGAGAAACAGGATCGGCGGAAGCAGCGGATGGGAGGTCCCGACCGGAATAGCGCGGTCGATCACCACCTTAATTGTCTGATCGGCCAGCACGACGGCCCCGAGGATCGCTGCCGAGGGATTCCGCACGAGCCAAACTACCGCGCGGGGCTCTTCTCTTCCAGTTCCTTGCAGCGGATGCAGAGGGTCGCGTAGGGCAGGACGCGCAGACGAGCGGCATCGATCGGATCTCCGCAGCGCTGGCAGATCCCATAGGTACCCTCCTCGATGCGGCCCAGTGCTTCTTCGACCTGTGTCAGCATGGCCTGCACGCTCGATTCCAGCGCAAGCCCTTTCTCACGCTCAAAGGTGCTGCTCGCCACGTCGGCCAGATCTTCGTCGTACCCGCCCCCGACATCCATCCCCACCTGCTCCTCGATCTCGGGGGTATGCTCTTCCATCGCCTCGAGTTCTTCCGTCAGCCGCTCACGCTCTTCTTGGAGCATCTTGCGGAACTCATCGAGTTCCCGCTTGGTGCGCGGCTTGGTCTTTACGGCCCTGCTGGCGCGGACGGGCCGTGCGGTGCGCGCCTTGATGCGAACCCTCGCCGGCTTGCGCGCGGCCTTCCCCTTCATTGCCTTTGCCATTCCCAAGCCTCCTGCGTCACGATACCGACGGTTGGGCCGGAGGGCCTCGCCGGCCCGCCAAACGTCGCGCAGAGCTGTATTCTTGGTTGTGAAAACGAGATTTCCCCCGACTTACTTCCCGTAGTGTAGCGATGTCGATCAGCGGTACGGAAATGTCTTGCGGCCGCAGCACGAACGGCAGTTCTGTGCACCCCAGCACGATCGCCTGGGCGCCCCCCGCCACCAGGGCTGAGGCAACGGCCACGAGCTCCCGGGTCACGTCAGGTCCCATCCGGCCCGCTTTGACGCCGTAGATGGCGCGGTTCACCGCCTCCTGGCCGTGATCGTCTGGCCCCATAACGGTGATGCCTACGTGCTCGAACGCATCGTGGTACAGGCGCGATCGCATCGCCGCTTCCGTCGCCAGTACGCCGACTGTGCGAAGCCCCGGCACCTCGTCACGGGCGGCCGACGCGACTTCATGCATGATGTGCAGCACCGGAATGCTGACCGCGCGCTGTACGGCATCAAAGAAGAAGTGCGCGGTGTTGCAAGGGATCACGATGAAGTCGGCCCCGGCGCGCTCGAGGTTCCGCGCCGTCTCCACCAAGGACGGCGTGGGGTCTTCGCCGCGTCCGAAGATGGCCGGTGAGCGGTCAGGGATCTTCGTGTTGTTGTCGATGATGATGCGCAGGTGTTCCTGGTCCCGTCCGGCCGGGGTGAGCCTGAGGATCTTCTCAAACAGGTCGAGCGTGGCCCAGGGACCAAGCCCGCCGAGCACACCGATGATTTTCTCGCTCTTGCGCTGCAAAGCCCCTCCTCATTCGTTCCGGCTCAAGAGGTTCCTGCGCCACCCCGGCGCCCGCCGGATGCCTACCCTGACCTTTTCCCCGTCGAGGCGGAGTTCAGCCACGTGCCCCTGCACCGGGCTGGCGTCGACGCGCGGGCCCTTTGAGAGCCCGGCGTCCTTCAGCACCTCCACAGTGAGGGTCTCGCGCTTGATGTACGGACCATGGGCGGAGAGCAGCGGTTCCAGACCGCCGTCGTGTAGCAGGACGATGCGGTCATCCACGGCCAGCCCTGCCTCCTTTCGGAGGTTCTGCACCTGGTGGACGAACTCGCGCGCTTTACCCTCCAGCACCAGCTCCGGCGTGAGGGTCGTCTCGAGGATCGCGAACTCGCCCCCAGACCCCTCCGCAGCGTATCCCTTGGACTCATGCAGGCGCGCCTCGAGGTCATCCCGTGTCAGCGTGAACTTCTCACCGCCTGTAGTGACGGTCAACTGACCGTCCCGCTCCAGCCGAGCCATCACCTCGGTCGCGTCCAGCGCCCGGACGGCCTGAGCGACGGGCTGCACCTTCGGTCCGAGCCGGGGGCCGAGCACGTCGAACCGCACCTTGACCTCATAGATGACGTATCGGGACGGGTCGTCGACGAAGCGCACGTGCTTGACGTTGAGTTCGTCCGCGACCTGCTCGAGGAGCTCGGGGTGGTCCTTGAGCGCCCGGTGCTTCGTGACCAGGAGCGCGGCCGGGAGCGGCTGGCGCACCTTGAGGCGGGCGTGGCCGCGCGCAGCGCGCCCCAGCGCCACGAGCGCGCGGACACCCTTCATCAGCTCTTCGAGCCGCTCGTCCCGCAGCGCTCGGTCGGGCGGCGGAAAGTCGCATAGGTGGACGCTGGCCGGCATCGTTCGCTCGACAGGCCGCACCAATCCTTGGTAGATGCGCTCCGAGAGGAATGGTGTGAACGGCGCGAGCGCCAGCACGAGCGTGCGCAGCGCGATGTACAGCGCATAATAGGCGGCGTGCTTGTCGGCATCGTCATCGCTCTTCCAGAAGCGGCGGCGGCAGCGGCGCACGTACCAGTTGGAGAGATCTTCGACGAAGGCTTCGACCGGGCGCGTCGCGCCTTGCGGGTCGTAGTCGTCCAGGCGCTCGGCCACCTCAACGGCGACTCCCTGTACACGAGAGAGGATCCACCGGTCGAGCGTGGCAAGCTGCGGCCGCGTCTTCATCAACGCCGAGAAGTCGATCCGCTCCAAATTTGCGTACGTGACGAAGAAGGCGTAGACGTTCCACAGCGGAATCACAAACCGCCGCCGGACCTCATCCAGCATGCCGTAGCCGAAGTTCAAATTGTTCGCCGGGTTTTGCGTACAGTACGCCCAGCGCATGACATCAGTGCCGGCGCGGTCGGCGGCCTCATTAAAGTCGATGGCATTGCCCTTACTCTTGTGCATTTCTTCCCCGTGCTCATCCTGCACATTGGCATACCCAAGACAGGTACGGAACGGTTCGCGTTGTGAGAGGACCACCGACATCACGAGCAGCGAGTAGAACCAGTTGCGGTACTGACCGGGAAAGCCCTCCGTGATGAAGTCGGCAGGGAACCATTGCGCCCAATATTCCCGGTCGCTCCGGTACCTGAGTGTGCTGAGCGTGACTATGCCGGCATCCAGCCATGGGTTGCCCACGTCGGTGATACGCGGCGTCACGGTACCACACCTGGCGCAACGAATCTTCACCGCATCGATCCACGGCCGGTGCGGTGCGTGACCGGCAAATAGCTCCCAGCCCTCGACCGCGCGCTGTTTGAGCTCTTCGGCCGAGCCGATGACGTCGAAGTGGCCGCAGTTCGGGCACTCGTAGATCGGCAGCGCCAGGCCCCAGTAGCGTTTCTTGCTGATCATCCAGTCGTGCATGTTCTTAAGCCAGTCGAGCTCGCGGTCCAAACCAAACTCCGGGATCCAGCGAATGCGCCGGGTCACGTCCGTTAGTTCCTGGCGGATCGGATCCATCGCGATGAACCATTCATCTACCAGCCGGAAGACAAGTTCAGTACTGCACCGCCAGCAGACCGGATACCGGTGGGTGTACGGCTCAGCCTTGTAAAGCCGGTCGGTCTTCTGCAGGAATTCGGTGATCGGATCGGCCGCCTCATCGGCCCGCCTGCCGGCGAGCCAGTCGAAATTGGGCAGGAATACGCCGTACTCGTCGATCGGCGCGATCACCGGCAGGCCGTGTTCCTTGCCGAGCCGGAAGTCCTCCGCGCCGCAGCCGGGCGCGATGTGCACGATGCCGGTGCCTTCCGCGCTGCTCACATCTTTCCAGGGGATGACGCGGTGCTCAACCCCGCGCTGAGGCGGGAGGTCATCGAACGGGCCGTGATACTTGAGCCCGACCAGACGCTCGCCCGGCACTTGCTCCACCACGGTGTATGGACCGCGCAGCACACCGAGCGCACCTTCCTCGACGTACAGCTCCTCCTCTCCCTGGCGGACCAGCGCATAGGTCAGTCCGGGATGGACGGCGGCGGCGACGTTGCTTGTGAGCGTCCAGGGCGTCGTGGTCCAGACCAGGAGTGAGCGCTTCGGATGGTCGAGGAGTGGGAAGCGCACGAACAGGCCTGGGTGCGTAATTTCCTGGTAGCCTTCGGTGACGATCTCGTGCTCGCTGATGCCGGTCGAGCAGCGGGGACACCACGGCATGACGTCGTGGCCCTTGTGGATCATCCCGCGCTCCCAGCAGCGCCTCAGGAAGCCCCAGATCTGATAGTTGTTCTCATCCGAGAAGGTGAAGTACGAGCCGCCGATCTCAGGATCGCCCAGCCTGCCGACGATCTGTTCGGCCGTCTGGCGGACCGCGCCCCCGCCCTTGGCCGGATAGGTCACAGTCTGTGAGGGGTTCGTCTTCATCGCATCAGCCAGATTTCGGAGGTCGTCCGGATCGTTCCAGTCCATCCACATCCCGAGCCGGATCGACTGCTCGGTCTGCACGGCAGCGTAGGTCAGGACGCGCTGCTTGCAAATGTTCACGAATGGCCCGATGCCGAATTTCTCGATGTCGCGCTTGCTCGTGAAACCCAGGTCTTTCTCGACCTCAACCTCCACCCATAACCCCTGGCAGTCGAACCCGTTCTGGTAGCGCTGGCGGAAACCGCGCATCGTCTTGTAGCGCTGGAAGAGGTCCTTGTAGGTCCGACCCCAACCGTGGTGGACGCCCATGGGGTTGTTGGCGGTGATCGGGCCGTCGACAAAGGACCAGCGGCGCGGAGAATTCTCATTGCGCTGCAGGTACTGCTCAACGATCTTCTGCTCGCGCCACCACTGCAGCAATTCCCGCTCGACCGCCGGGAAATCGACTTTGGTTTCCACCGGCTTGAACGTTGCCACTTATGCCTCCAAAACAAAATCGTCCGTCCCATCTGGGACGGACGCAAGTCCGCGGTACCACCCAATTTCCGGGCCTTATCGACTCAAAGCCCGACGCTTTCCATCCTCCTTCTAACGGCGGAGGGTCCGGCGAAACTTACTGACGTGACGCGTGACTAGTGACTCGTGACTCGAAGGAGCAGGAGCAGTTGCGAGTCACGAATCACGAGTCACGAATCACGCGTTCGGTCTGCGGCTCAGGGATGATCTTCTGCCGGATGCTTCCCGCCAGCTCTCACCTGACCTGGCTCGCTAAGGGGCGCCTATCCTGCATACTCGGTCCCGTCTTCGCCTTGTAAAGGCGATTCTAGCACCAGGCAAAAAAGGGCGTCAAGCCGTACACAGTCTGGACGTCGTGGCCGAAGTCGCGCACATCGGATAATTCGGGACTCGTTTCGTTGAAGGCATCTTTCCTTGATGAGGTGAATCGGCCTGATGTACCATGAAACTGACCATGGCCGGACTAGAGATCTATTTCGACAATGCCGCAACCACACGCCCGCACCCGGCCGTCGTTGAGGCCGTCACGCAAGCGCTGACCTCGGAGTTTGGCAATCCTTCGTCGTTACACGGCCGAGGCGTGGCCGCCGAGCGGCTCGTGACTGCCGCGCGCGAGGCCGTTGCCCGATCCATCGGGGTCGCGGTCGAGGAGGTCGTCTTCACTTCGGGCGGGACCGAGGCGAACAATCTCGCGATCGCCGGCGCGGTTCGAACCGGAGGCGGGC
>JACPRY010000086.1 GCA_016193565.1 Armatimonadota bacterium | reverse complement strand
CTGACGGTCCGGCTGTACGCGTCCGCCGCTGTGCCGCCCAATCCAAGGGCGCTCCCGCTGTGGCTGGAGGCGATCGCGCACGCCGCCGGCGTATCTGAGAACACGTCGGTGTTCGACGCGGCGTGTGAAGAAGGACTGGTGCCCATCGCCCTCGCTCGCAGGGCGGCTCGCGTCGTCGGCGTCGCGCCGGATCGCGATGCGATGCATCGCGCGTGGGAGAATGCGCGCTTGAACGATGCGGCCAACGTCGTTTTCTACACCAGGGCGCCACAAGGCGTGCTGGCCAAGCTTCGGGAACGCGGGGACCGGTTTGACTGCCTCGTGGTCATTCCGCGCGGATCGCCAGCACCGCCGGCGCTTTTTGCAGAGGCGAAGCGAAGCGGCGTGCGCCGCGTCGTCTGCGCCAGTCATTCGCTTGCCCGGGTGGTGGCGGATCTGCGCGCCGCTGTGGCGGCCGGGTTCCGGCTGACGGAAGTTCAACCTATCGATTTGCTGCCGCAGACAAGCCGCATTCACTGCGTGGCAACGTTGGTGAGTTAGTGCAAAAGTCCGCAGAGGAGGATTCCGTTGGCCAAGTCTATCGCCGTCACACACACCATCCCCGGTCCCAAATCCAAAGCGCTGCTAGACGAAAAACAGCGTTACGTCGCAAATCCGATCGGCATTCACCTGCCCGCGGCGATCGTGAGCGCCCGGGGCGCGCTGCTCACCGACGCCGACGGCAACACCTTCATCGATCTCACCGGCGGGGTGGGCTGCCTGAACGTCGGCCACTCCCACCCACGGGTCGTGCAGGCGATTGTCGAGCAGGCGCAGCGGTTCACGCACACCGACTTCAGCGTGGCGCCCTACGAGCCGTACATCCGGCTCTGTCAGCGGTTGTGTGAGATTGCGCCCGGGCCGCGCCCGAAGAAGGCAGCCCTCTTCAACTCAGGCAGCGAGGCGGTGGAGAACGCGGTCAAGATCGCTCGGGCGGTCACCGGCCGGCCGGCGATCGTCGCATTTCAGGGAGCGTTTCACGGCCGCACCTACATGAGCCTGTCGCTCACGAGCCAGGTCGAGCCCTACAAAAAGAACTTCGGGCCGTTCATGTCGGAGATCTACCGGGTGCCCTTTCCGTATCCATATCGGAGCCCCGAGCCCGACGCGACGCACTGGGTGATGCAGCACCTCGAGGAACTGTTCACCTCGCACGTGCAGGCCGACCGCGTGGCCGCGATCGTGGCCGAACCAGTCCTCGGCGAGGGCGGGTTCGTCGTGCCGCCGCCGGACTTCTTCCCCAAGCTCCGTGCCCTGGCCGATCGCTACCGCATCCTCCTCATCATGGATGAGATCCAGACGGGGATCGGTCGCACCGGAAAGATGTTTGCCATCGAGCACTCCGGGGTGGAGCCGGACCTGATGACCGTGGCGAAATCGATCGCCGTAGGGCTGCCGGTCTCGGCGGTCATCGGCGCGCGCGAGATCATGGATGCCCTTCCCGAGGGCGCGATCGGCGGGACGTACGTGGGTAACCCGGTGGCCTGCCAGGCTGCGCTGGCGGTCCTGGATATCATGAAGGAAGAGAACCTTGTGGCCCGCGCCGCCGCCCTGGGCGAGCGGCTCCTGGCCAGGTTCGGGGCCATCCAAAGGCGCTCGGCGCTCGTCGGCGACGTCCGCGGGCTGGGCGCGATGGTGGCGATGGAGCTCGTGAAGGACCGCAGGACCAAGGAACCTGCGCCCATTGAGACCGGCGAGATCATTCGCCGTGCGATGCAGCGCGGTGTGTTGCTCCTCCGCGCCGGCCTCTACAGCAACGTGATTCGCATCCTCACGCCGCTCGTCATCACCGATGCGCAGCTCGACGAGGCGCTGGACGTGCTTGAGGACGCGGTGCTGCAGCCTTTCACGACCTAGAACGTCCTGTTACAATGTGCCGGGAAGCCTTGCCGGGGTCTTCGCATGCCGAGCCAGTTCGTCCACTGCCACCTGCACACCGAATACAGCCTGCTTGACGGTCACAGCCGCATCCCAGCGCTGATTGAGCGCGCCCGGCAGCTTGAAATGCCGGCGATCGCCATCACCGATCACGGCGCGATGTACGGCGTCGTTGAATTTTACCTCCAGGCCAAAGAGGCGGGCGTCAAGCCGATCATCGGGGTCGAGGCGTACGTCGCGACCCGCAGCCTCCAGGATCGCGACCCGAAGCTGGACAGCAACCAATCGCATCTCGTCCTGCTGGCGGCGAATGAGGAAGGCTACCGGAACCTCATCCGGCTCACCACGATCGCCCACCTCGATGGCTTTTACTACAAGCCTCGCATCGATCGCGAGGTCCTGAGCCGGTACAGCAAGGGACTGATTGCGCTGTCGGGCTGCCTCAAGGGTGAGGTCACGCAGGCGATCCTGCGCGATGACCCGGCCGTCGCCCGCGAGATCGCCGGCTCGTATGTTGATATCTTCGGTCCCGGTAACTACTACCTGGAAGTCCAGTCGCACGGCATGCCCGAGCAGCAGAAGAACATCGCCGGGATGCGGGACCTCTCCCGCGCGATGGGGCTGCCGTTGATTGCCACGAACGACGTGCACTACGTTCAGCGCACCGACGCCGACGCCCAGGACGCGCTGATGTGTATCCAGATGAACATCAACCTCGACCAGACCGACAAGCCGCGGATGGGCGATCTCCCGGAATTCTACCTGAAATCCGACCAGGAGATGACCCGGGCGTTCCGCGAGCTGCCGGACGCGCTGGCCTCGACGCTTGCGGTGGCCGAGCGCATCAATCTGGAGGTCGAACTCGGCACGGTGCGTCTGCCGCACTTCCCGGTGCCCGAAGGTGAGACGCCGGAGTCGTTCCTCCGCACGCTCTGCGAAACCGGGCTGCGGCGGATCCACGGACGCGTGAGCCCCGAGGTCCAGCAGCGGCTGGAGTACGAGCTCTCGGTCATCGAGCGGATGGGCTACGCGCCGTACTTCCTCATCGTGCAGGACTTTGTGAACTTCGCGCGGGATCGGGGGATCCTCACCACCGTGCGCGGCTCGGCCGCCGGCAGCCTCGTGCTGTATTCGCTCAATGTCACTGACGTCGATCCAATCCAGTACAAGCTGCCCTTTGAGCGATTCCTCAACCCGCAGCGTGTGACGATGCCGGACATCGACGTCGACTTCATGGACAGCCGGCGCGACGAGGTCATCCGTTACGTCATGGACAAGTACGGAGCCGACCAGGTCGCGCAGATCATCACCTTCGGGACGATGGGTGCCCGGCAGGCCGTCCGCGACGTTGGCCGGGTCATGGGCCTGCCGTACGGCGACGTGGACCGGATCGCCAAGCTCATCCCGTTCAATGCCTCGCTCGATGAAGCCGTGCGCGCCGATCCCGAGCTGCACCGCTCCGCGCAGGAGAGTCCGCAGCTCACGCGGCTGCTGGACCTGGCACGCAAGCTTGAAGGCGTGGCGCGCCACGCCAGCACGCACGCGGCCGGCGTCATCATCTCACGCGACCCGCTGACCGAGCACGTTCCGCTCCAGAAGGCGACGAAGGGCGATCTCGTGATGACGCAGTTCGACATGATCGCCGTCGAGAAGATCGGCCTGCTGAAGATGGACTTCCTCGGGCTCGCCAACCTGACCATCCTGGACACCGCGATGAAGATCATCGAGAAAACGCGGGAGATCACCATCGACCTCAAGGCGATCCCTCTCGCCGACCGGAAGACGTTCGATCTGCTGGCGGCAGGCGAGACCGTCGGCATCTTTCAGCTCGAAGGCGCCGGGATGACCCGCTACCTGAAAGAACTGCGGCCGACGAGCATCCAGGACATCATGGCGATGGTTGCGCTGTTCCGTCCCGGGCCGATGGCCAACATTCCCAGTTACATCCGCCGCAAGCACGGCCAGGAACCGGCGACCTATCTCCATCCTGTACTGGAGCCGGTGCTGGAAGAGACGTACGGGGTGATGGTCTACCAGGAAGATGTCATGGCGGTCGCGCAGGCCGCGGCCGGTTTCTCCTCGGCCGAAGCCGACATCCTCCGTTACGCGATCGGCAAGAAGATCCGCGACAAACTGCAGCAGCAGCGGGCGAAGTTCATCGCCGGGTGCGTCAATCGAGAAATTCCGGTGCGCATCGCGGAGCAGTTGTTTGAGCTGTTCGAGCCATTCGCCCGCTATGGGTTTAACCGGGCCCACGCGGCCTGTTACGGCCTCATCGCCTACTACACCGCCTATCTCAAGGCCAACTATCCTGCGGAATACATGGCGGCCGTGCTGAGCAGCGAGACCGGCGACACCGATAAGGTCGCTGCGGCGGTGTCGGAGTGCCACCGGATGGGGCTGCGGGTCCTTCCGCCTGACGTGAACGAGTCCGATGAGAACTTCACGGTCGTCGGATCGGATGCGATCCGGTTCGGGCTTGCGGCCGTAAAGAATGTGGGACTCGGCGCCGTGGAGGCGATCCTCGACACCCGCAAGGAAGGCGGGCCGTTCACGTCGCTGGAAGATATGCTGGAGCGCGTCGATCCCCGGACCGTGAACAAGCGCGTGCTGGAGAGTCTCATCAAGTCGGGCGCGCTGGACTCGCTGGGCGAAGCCCGCGCGCAGATGCTGCAGAAGCTGGACGCCGTGATGGAGTTTGCCCAGAACGTGCAGCGGGCGCGTGCGTCTGGTCAGACCGGTCTCTTTGATCTGGGCGAGGCTGCGCCGGTGCCGTCGTCCGACGAGGCCGTGCAGGTCGAAGAGTTTTCGAAAGAGGAGCTCCTGGTGATGGAAAAGGAGATGCTCGGGATGTACATCTCCGACCATCCGCTGCGCCACGTTCACGACGTGCTGGCGGCACGCGTCAACGTGCCGCTCCATCAGCTCATGGAACTGCCGGACAAGAGCCAGGTCGTGGTCGGCGGCATCATCAGCGGAGTGAAGCGGACGACCACCAAGGGTGGGTCGGCGATGGCCTTCCTCACGCTCGAGGATCTGACCGGCAGTTGCGAGGTCATCATCTTCCCCAAGACGTATGAACAGGTCCATTTCCTGCTCAAGCGTGACGCGGTGGTGATCGTGCGCGGGAAGGTCGACATCATGGAGCAGCAGGCCAAGGTGCTGGCCGAGCGCCTGGTCAGCCTAGAAGAGGCCGACCCGGTCGAGCCGCTGCCGGTGCTCGCCGGTGCGCGCTCGGTCAATGGGGATCAGAGGGATGTCGCGCCTACCCTCCATGTGCGCGTCGATGCCACCCGGTTCGGGCAGGAAGGCCTGCACCGCCTCAAAGCGCTGCTGGCGCAGCGACAGGGGGATGACCCTGTTGTGCTGCACCTCTTGACCGGAGGGCAGGAGATCATCCTGAACGCCCGTGAGATGAAAGTCGCCGCCTCAGAGGAACTGCGTGCCGAGCTGGAGGCATGGCTCGGCGCGGGCAGCGTCTGGCAGGAGTAGAAAATGCGCTCACGTTTGACTGCCTCGTACCTCGCCATGACGCTTGCGATTTTCGTCATGGCCTTTCTTGTCGTGGCGCAGCTGCGCACCAGCAAGGCAACCACTTCGCAGGTGCAGATCCCCACGCGCAACGTCTATGCAATGGCCACCCTGCTGCGCGAGGAGCGCGAGGCCCGGGTGAAACTGGAAGGGCAGGTTGCAGATCTGCGCGAGCAGCTGGCGTCGTACGAGCGCGCAAACACCGAAGGGCGCAGCCTGGCTGAGGCGATGAGCAAAGAACTCGAAACGATACGAATCGCGCTCGGTCTGAAGGCCATGCGCGGACCCGGTCTCACGGTGCGTCTCGCGGACCCAAAGACGCAGCCCAAAGGCGCGAACCCGGTCGTCGTCACGTATCAGGATATCGTGGCCGTGATCAACGAATTGTGGGCCGCCGGAGCGGAAGCGATCGCCGTCAGCGGCCAGCGCGTCACAGCCACCACGGGTCTTAGCCAGGTCGGGGGCAGCGTCGTCGTGAACCTCCAGCGTCTTGACGGTCCATTCGATATCGCCGCTATCGGCGACCCCTCGACACTTGAGCGTGCCCTGAATATCCGCGGCGGCTTGATCGACGGCCTGCGCGCCCTGAGCTTAAACGTCACGATCACCCGCCGCGACGTCATCACCGTACCCCCGTACCGCGGAACCTTCAACTTTGAGCACGCGAAACCAGCCGAGTGATTCGTGACTCGCAACATCCAATCAATTCGAGTCACGCGTCACGCGTCACGAGTCACTATGATGTCATCATCGCCGGTGCCAGCTTTGCTGGCCTCGCCGCGGCACAGCGTCTTCGCGGCCGCGTTCTGCTCGTTGACAAAGACCCGATTGGGGAGGGCGTGACCTCCGCCTGCGGCGCGCCGGTCTCCATTGTTCGGGCGATGGGGGCCGAAAATTCGATTCAGCAAGTCCACGACCAACTCGTCATCCACACGGAACGATCGCGCGCGGTCTGGCCGCTGCCCGAGCCGTTCTGCACCTTCCACTATCGAGAGTTCTGCCGGCAGGCG
>JACPRY010000085.1 GCA_016193565.1 Armatimonadota bacterium | reverse complement strand
TAGAAAAATCCCGGGCGCTTCAGCCGTTCGCCGCCGGTGAGAACCGCTGCGCCCGCAGCGCGCGCGCGAGTGACGAACCCGGTGACCCGCTCGAGTTGCTGCCTGGAGACGAGGGGCCCGATCTCGACCTGCTCATCTGCGGGGTCGCCGACTTTGAGCGCCTCGACCACCGGCACCAGCTCGGAGACCAGACGCTCGTAGATCCGGGGGCCGGCGAGCAGGCGGGTGGCCGCCGTGCAGTCCTGACCGGTGTTGGTGTAGCCGGCAAACTTCATCATTCCGACCACGGCCTCGACTCTGGCGTCGTCGAAGACGATCACCGGCGCCTTGCCACCGAGCTCCAAGTGAACCTTCTTCAGAGAATCGGCGGCCGTCTTCGCGACAATCTTGCCGGTCGACACATCTCCGGTGAGGGAAACCATTCCGACATCAGCGTGCTCGACGAGGCTCGACCCCACGGGGACGCCGTCGCCGGTGACCACGTTGAACACGCCGGGGGGAAAGATGTCCGCGGCGAGGGCGGCCAGACGCAGCGCGGTGAGCGGCGTCCACTCAGAGGGCTTGAGCACCACGCAGTTGCCGGCGGCCAGCGCGGGTCCAATCTTCCAGATCGCCATCATCAACGGATAGTTCCACGGCGCGATCTGGCCGACCACGCCGACCGGCTCGCGCCGGATCCAGCTCGTCATGCCGCGCACGTACTCTCCGGTCGATTTCCCTTCGAGCACGCGAGCAGCCCCGGCGAAAAAGCGCAGGTTGTCCGAGATGAATGGGAGATCCGCGCGCGAAACCGTGATAGGCTTGCCGACGTTCCGGGATTCGATCTGCGCGAGTTCCTCGGCGTTCGCGTCGATCCGGTCGGCGAGCCGCAGCAGCATCCCCATCCGCTCCGCAGGCGTACTGTCGGACCACGACGCGAAGGCCGCTTTCGCCGCCGCGACGACCCGGTCAACATCCTCCTTAGAACTCCGGGGGACCTGGGCGATCACCTCGGCGCTGGCCGGGTTGAGCACTTCCTCCCGCTCACCCGTCACCGAGTCGACCCACTCTCCGCCGACAAACATCCGTTGATACGCCATCTGCGTTCCCCCTTCTGCGGTGTCTCCCGCCTTCAGGATGGAACGCAGGATTTCCTCCGACGAAAGCGAAACACGCCGCAACCACGCAGGACAGGGTCTACGAGGAAAACACTTCGGCGCCGGACAGTCATCCGGTGGCTGTGGGGGGGACGCGATGAGTCGCGGAGTCACAATGCTGGCTATATTTGGTGTCGTGCTGCTCGTGCTGGTCGGCTTCTGGAGCCCGGGCGCCCGGGCGCAGATGCAAGGTCAGATGCTGCAGTCGGTCGGCGCAGGCGAGGGGGCAGTGTCGATCATCGCCTGGGCCGGTTACATCGAACGCGGGGAAACGGACAAAAACTACGACTGGGTCACCGGGTTCGAGAAGGCGACCGGGTGCAGGGTGCAGGTGAAGACCGCCGCAACCTCAGACGAGATGGTCGCCCTGATGAACGAGGGCGGCTTTGATCTGGTGACCGCTTCCGGAGACGCGAGCAACCGCCTGATCCGCGGCGAACGCGTCCAGGAGGTCAATCTCTCCCTCATCCCCAGCTGGAAGACGGTCGACTCACGGCTGCAGAACGCGCCCTGGCATACCGTGGGGGGCAAGCACTTCGGGGTTCCGTATCAGTGGGGCTCCAACGTTTTGATGTACAACACGAAAGTCTTCAAGACGCCGCCGAAGAGCTGGAGCGTGGTCTTCGTCCAGCAGCGGCTCCCCGACGGAAAGTCGAACAAGGGTCGGGTGGAGGCCTACGATGGTCCGATCTACGTCGCGGATGCGGCGCTCTACCTCAAGTACCATAAGCCCGAGCTCGGCATCAAAGATCCGTACGAGCTCACGCGCAAGCAGTTCGATGCCTCCTTGAACCTCCTGCGCCAGCAGCGCAAGATCGTCAACCGGTACTGGCATGACGCGTTCATTCAGATCGACGACTTCATCAACGAGGGCGTCGTGGCGTCCAGCTCCTGGCCGTTCCAGGTGAACCTGCTCAAGTCAAAGAAGCAGCCCGTCGCCAGCACGATTCCGGTGGAAGGAGCGACGGGGTGGGCTGATACCACGATGCTGCACAGCGACGCGCCGCACCCGAACTGCGCCTACCGGTGGATGGAGCACTCGCTGAACCCGAAGCTGCAGGGTGATCTCGCGGCCTGGTTCGGCTCAGTCCCGGCCGCACCGTCGGCCTGCAAGGGAAACGCGCTGCTGGGCCCCAAGGGGTGCGACACGAACGGAATGGGGAACTTCGGGAAGATCGCTTTCTGGAAGACCCCGGTGGCGAACTGCGCGACGCAGAAAGAGTGCGTCCCGTACCATGAGTGGGTTACGAACTACATCGCCGTCATCGGAGGTCGGTAGGTAGGCGGTTTGCACTGCGACGGCATTTGTGAAGCTCTGCCCGAAGGTCCGGTCATTGCAGCCGGGCCTTCGGGTGTCTTCTGGGATACAACCAACCCGCGATGACACTTCGTGATAGCCCGTCCGTGCGCCTCGCGCACGTCAGCCGCCACTTCGGAGATGTCAAAGCGGTTGATGACGTCAGCCTGGACATCTACGATGGCGAGTTCTTCTCTTTACTCGGGCCCTCCGGATCGGGAAAGACCACGTGCCTGCGCATGATCGCCGGCTTCGATCATCCCACGGCAGGGACGATCGTCCTCCACGGCATGGACGTCACCGGCGTGCCGCCATACGAGCGCGACGTGAATACCGTGTTCCAGGACTACGCGCTCTTTCCGCACATGAGCGTGGGGGACAACATCGCCTATGGGTTGATGATCCGCCGTGTGCCCCGGCCGGAGCGGGAGACGCGGGTGCGAGAGGTGCTGGAGCTCGTGCGCCTTTCGGGGATTGGTGACCGCCGGCCGTCGCAGCTCTCCGGAGGGCAGCGACAGCGTGTGGCGCTGGCGCGGGCGTTGATCAACCGGCCGCGCGTCCTCCTCCTCGACGAGCCTCTGGGCGCGCTCGATCTGAAGTTGCGGCAGCAGATGCAGGTCGAGCTCAAGGCGATCCAGCAGCAGGTGGGCATCACATTTGTCTACGTGACGCACGATCAGGAAGAGGCGCTGATCATGAGCAACCGCCTGGCCGTGCTGAACAACGGGCGGGTCGAGCAGGTGGGGGCGCCGGCGGAGGTCTACGAGCATCCCGCGACGGATTTCGTCGCCGGGTTCGTGGGCGTCAGTAACCTTGTCAGCGGCGCGGTGGCCGTCGCGATCACGGGCTCGCCGAACACGTTTACCATCCGGCCGGAGAAGATCATCATCCGGGACGCCGGAAC
>JACPRY010000084.1 GCA_016193565.1 Armatimonadota bacterium | reverse complement strand
TTTGACCGCCGTGTCGAACACTTTCATCGCCCCGGCCTCCGCGCTGAGCTTCCGGGCCATCTCGCGCAGCACGCCGGCGCGCGGGTCATCTACTTTGTAGACCGGGTGGCCGAATCCCGGGATGCGGTTCTCAGGCTTCGCCCGTTCTTCCTTGGACATCTGCGCGCGAGCGTCGAGCTTCCGATGAATGTAGGACTCGCCGCGGGAGGG
Source organism: Armatimonadota bacterium (assembly GCA_016193565.1). Lineage (GTDB taxonomy): Bacteria > Sysuimicrobiota > Sysuimicrobiia > Sysuimicrobiales > Kaftiobacteriaceae > JACPRY01. The sequence goes on along the minus strand of JACPRY010000084.1, from coordinate 3,102 downwards.
ATCGCCGATCTCCAGCAGCATCGCCAGCACATCCTCATTGGCGCCGCCGTGGCGCGGCCCCTTGAGGGTCCCGATCGCCGCCGTGATCGCAGAGTGCAGGTCGGTGAACGTGGCCACCGCGACCCGCGTGGCGAAGGTGCTGGCGTTGATCTCGTGGTCGGCATGGAGGATGAAGATCATGTCCATCGTGCGCGCGGCCACGGGTGAGGGCGCCTTGCCGGTCAGCACGTAGAGAAAGTTCTCGGCCGTCAGGCCGGTCGTCTTCGGCGGCACCGAAGCGCGTCCCTGACGGAGGTTGTGCCAGTTGGCAACCATGACCGGGATCTGCGCGGTGAGGCGGATCGCCTCGCAAAGGGCGTGAGCTGCGACTGGCTGGGGAGTTCGCCCTTCCAGATGAGGTAGACGACCTCTCCATAGGTCGACTGCGTGGCGAGGTCTCGAATATCGTATCCGCGGTAGGTCAACCTACCGGCGTCGCCGTCGACGGTGGAGATTCCGGAGTTGACCGCGACGACGTCCTTCAGGCCCGCTTTGAACTCGACCGCCATGCGTGACCTCCCGCGGTGTGATTCAAACTCATTGTATCAGGGCGCAGGGCGTCGGGCCTAGGCTCCCTGGTCGACCGTCAATACGACGGTGATCCCGTCGGGGTCTCGGACTAAAATTGCGGGCGCGCCGCCGTGGTCGACTGCTTCCAGCGTCAGCTCTGCTCGGCGGATGCGCTCATCGGCGGCGGCCAGGGCGGCCCGATCAGGCAGCCGGATCGTGAAGTACCGAAGCCCCCTCACCTCGGGCGAGGCCTGCTCCAGGTTCGTCCCTGCCCAGATGTTGGCTCCAAGGTGATGGTGGTATCCGCCGGCCGCAAAGAAGAGCGCCCCGGGGTAGGTCCGCGCCGTCACTTCGAACCCGATAATGCCGCTGTAGAACGCTTCCACCCGGCTCAGATCGCTGACCCGGAGATGAATATGGCCGATTTTCGTGGCCGAAGGCAGCCCATCCCATGAACCACTCCCTTCAGCCAGGACCGCATCGACATCCATCGCTTTGGTCGGCATCACCAAACCATCGCGGGTAATCGTCCAGCGCTCACGCGGACGGTCCGCATAGATCTCGATGCCGTTGCCTTCGGGATCTGCGAAGTAGATCGCCTCGCTCACGCCGTGATCTGACGCGCCCTGAATCGGCCACTTGACCTCGAGCAAATGGCGCAGCATGCGACCCAGATCGGCCCGACTGGGCAGCAAGATCGCGGTGTGGTACAGCCCCGCGCTTCGGCGCTGATTGGAACGGGCGCCGGGATCGGCCGTAAGTCCCACGTGATACGGAAACGAACCGGTGGCCGACAGGAACACGGTACGGTCGCCGACGCGGTGCGCCTCGGCGAACCCCAGCGTGTCGCGGTAGAACCCGAGGACGCGGCCGAGCTCGCCGACGGTGAGATGCACAAGACCAATCGAGGTAGATGAGGGCAGCATTCGGGGAGACCTTTCGGTCTCCCCTTGTGAACTATCGTCTGACACGAGTTAGCAACGCGCGTACCCGCACGACCGACAGTTCGCACAGCCGTTCTCGTGCACCAGCGATTCGCCGCAGTCCGGGCAGATACCGACGAACTCCAGGTGCATGACGCGCTCGACGTCGCCGTTGCCCTCGCCGTTCGCCGTCACCGCCGGCTCTCCGTTGCCGCCTGCCGCCACAGCCTTCTCCGGATCGAACTTCAACGCCTCCTGACGGACGCGCGCCGCCGGCACCGGCAGCGCATCCGCCCGCGGGAACTCCTTGTCCGGACGGAAGTCATCACCGTAGAGCGCACGGCCCAGCGCCAGCGCGATCGCCTGGGCAATCGTCGTGACGCGCACGACCGTGCCGTTTGATGAACGGTCGAACGCAACCTCCTTGCTCTGCACCCGCCACAGTTGCTCGATGACCTCGCGCGGGTCGACGCCGGCGCGCAGCGCTAGGGAGGCGAGACGGCCGCACGCCTCTGCCTCCACATCGAACGAGTGCACAAAGACTTCACACACGCCCCGCTCGTCCTCATTCACGACCACGTAGATGCGGCCGCGCGGCGTTTCCACGCGCTCGGTGCGGCCGGCGGTGACTTTGGGCCGCGGGCGCGGCGAAGTTACTCGCCGCTGTGTTTGCGGAGTAGTCGGTTGCGACGCTGTGAATGATGCACTCTTGGCTTCTTGAACAGTAATCAGAATGCCCTCGCGGCTACCTTCACGATAGATCGTCACGCCCTTCAATCCGTATCTCCACGCTTCAAAATACAGTTGCCCGACTTGCTCCACCGTAGTATCCCTTGGCAGATTGATCGTGCTGCTCACGGCATTATCGACGTGCTTGGAGATCGCTGCCTGCATTCTCACGCGCCGCAGTGGATCCATCTCGTGCGCTGTAACAAAGAAGTCAGGCAGCTCGGCATGAGCCTCTTCAACGAACCTGTCGGTATCGGTCGGCATAGGCTTCTGAACGAATTCCTTCCAGTAGCGCACAGCAAGCGGGTGCAGTACCCAGAAGCGCTCTTGGGAGAGAGACTCGCTCCGGCGTAGATAGGCCAAGGCAAACATGGGCTCGATTCCACTCGTTACACCGGCGAGCGCTGCCCCACTTCCCACCGGTGGAACCGTCATGGTCGCCGCGTTTCGCAGCCCACTTCGTGCGATCTGTTCGCGAAGATCCGATGGCAATTCGTGAAGGAATTCTTGTGCGAGATGCGGCTCCGCCTCAAACGCCGAAAAGGATCCCTTCTCTCTCGCCAGATCGACGCTGGCCCGATAAGATTCAATCTTGATGAATTCCATCAGTCGGCCTGCAAACCCAATGGCCTCCTCCGTGTCGTAGCGCAGGCGAAGGGCAATGAGCATGTCTCCTAGGCCGGTGACTCCCAGTCCGACCCGACGGGTCCGGCGGGCCGCATTGCGCTGGGCTTCCAGGGGGAAAAGCGGGTCGGCGTAGGCCACGACGTCGTCGAGGAACCGTATCCCGGCCCGCACTGCTCGCCGCAACTGTGCCCAATCTACGTTCTGCTCGATGGGAAGTTGAGCGAACGGCTGTTGGACGAAGGTCAGCAGGTTGAGGGAACCCAGACAGCAGTTG
>JACPRY010000083.1 GCA_016193565.1 Armatimonadota bacterium | reverse complement strand
CGGGCGAGGAGATCGTGTTCTACCGGGGCAGGGGCTGCGACCGGTGCAAGGGCTCAGGGTACAAAGGGCGGACGGGCCTCTTTGAGCTCATGGTGATGAGCGACCCGATTCGTGACCTCGTGCTGAAGGGCGTGTCCGCGTCAGAGATCGGCCAGCAGGCGGTGTCGGAAGGGATGAAGACGCTGCGCGAAGATGGTATCCTGAAAGTCCTGGAAGGCTCGACCACGGTCGACGAGCTCCTGCGCGTCGTCTTCGTGGACGTCTAACCTCGATAGAGAAGGATGGCCGAGCTCGCGAAGCGCTCCCGGCGGCAGCTGGGCGAGATGCTGCACGCCGAAGGCCTGATCACCCGCGACCAGCTGAACCGCGCCCTGGAGATCCACCGCGCCACCGGCGAACGCCTGGGGAATGTCCTGCTCGACATGGGCGTGGTGGGTCAAGAGCAGGTCGCCCGCATGTTGAGCCAGCAGCTGGGTGCAGAGTTTGTTCGACTGACAGGCCTGCGTCTCTCCGAAGACCTGCTGCGCTTGCTGCCGGCGGCCGATGCGAGCCGGCTCCAGGCGATTCCGATTGCGAACGACAACGGCCGCCTGACCGTGGCGATGGTCGACCCGCTGGACGTCGTTGCGCTCGACGACATCCGGAGGCTGACTCGCATGGAGGTCCGCGCAGTCGTCACCACCGTCTCCGACTTTCAGCATGCGCTCAACCAGTATCCCGAGATCGAAGACCCGATGCAGGCCACGATCCGCACGCTGCCCGACCTGCCTGGCCCGGCGGTTGCCGACGAGCAGGGATCCCTCGAGACGGAGCGTCGCGAAGCGGAAGCGCAACCCATCGTCCGCCTCGTCAGCCAGCTGATCGAAGAAGCGGTCCGCAACCGCGCCACCGACATCCACGTGGAACCGCAAGGGCGTCAGGATGTTCGTGTCCGGTATCGCATTGACGGCATCCTCAAGCACAAACACAATCTGCCCCGGCATGTCCTCAACCGCGTGGTCTCCCGCATCAAGATCTTGGGGAAGATGGACATCGCGGAGCGCCGCGTGCCGCAGGACGGCAGCTTCCAGACGCAGGTCCATGACCGGGCCGTGGACATCCGCGTCTCCACGGTTCCCTCGTACTTCGGGGAGAAGGTGGTGATGCGGCTGTTGGACAAGTCCGCCCCCATCTATGATCTGGACCAGCTCGGCATCTCCCCTCACAATCTGACCCGGCTGCGCCGCATCGTCAAGCGGCCGCAGGGCCTGTTCCTGCTCACGGGCCCGACCGGCAGCGGCAAGACGACCACGCTGTACGCCGTGCTGAACGAGATCAACAACGAGGCGGTGAACATCGTGACGATCGAGGACCCGGTCGAGTACCAGATCCGTGGCGTCACGCAGGTTCAGGTGAATCCCCGGGCCGGCGTGACGTTCTCCTCGACCCTGCGCCACTTCCTGCGGCAGGACCCCGATCTCATCCTCGTGGGCGAGATTCGCGACGAGGAGACGGCACGGATCGCGGTCCAGGCCGCGCTCACCGGGCATCTCGTCTTGAGCACCCTGCACACCAACGACGCCATGGGCGCCGTCACCCGGTTGCTCGACATGAAGATCGAGCCGTACCTGGTGGCCGCGTCGCTGGCGGGCGTCGCGGCCCAGCGCCTGGTGCGGGTGCTCTGTCCGAGGTGCCGGCAGCCTGATCCGCTGAGCGTGGATGAATTGCGCAACCGGTTCGGCGAGGATATTCCGGAGGGATCGTATCTGGGGCCGCAGGGGTGCGACTTCTGTAACGACACCGGATACCGCGGTCGCGTCGCAATCTTTGAGATCGCAGAAATCGGTGAGGATCTCCGTCACCTCATCGTGAACAACCAGCCCGCCCACTTGCTCAAGGAGCGCGCCCGGAGTGACGGGATGACCACGCTGCTGCAGGACGGATTCCGCAAAGCGGCAGAGGGCAGGACGTCGGTGGCCGAGGTCGAGCGCGTCGTCTACGTCGAGCGCGCCAACGGGAACGGGAGCCCGGCTGCCAAGGCCCCCCTCGACGGTGAGCGGGGAAGTCAACTAGTTCCCCGCGACGGGGAGGTCTGAAAGGTGCTTCTTGCGGGCTCACTATACCTGTGAACATCGATGACCTCTTAAGGGAAACCGTCGAGGCGAAAGCGAGCGACCTCCATCTCACCGTTGGCATCGCGCCGACGGTCCGCATCTGGGGCAAGCTGACACCGATGAACTACCCCGCGCTGACGCCCGAAGATACGTTTCAGCTGGCGTACAGCATGCTCAACACGTTTCAGAAGCAGAAGTTCGAGAAGAACTGGGAGCTCGACCTCTCCTATGCCGTCAGCAGCGTCGGCCGGTTCCGCGTCAACGTCTACCGCCAGCGCGGGTCGGTGGGTGTGGCCTGCCGCGTGATCCCGGAGACGATTCCCACCGTCGAGGAACTCAACATCCCCATGGTGCTGAAGGATCTGTGCCGGCTGCCGCGCGGCCTCGTTCTCATCACGGGACCGACCGGTCACGGGAAATCGACCTCGCTCGCGGCGATGCTGGACTTCATTAATCACGAACGCTCCGCGCACATCGTCACGATCGAAGACCCGATCGAGTACGTGTACCATCACAAGAAGAGCATGATCAACCAGCGCGAGCTGGGCTTCGATACGCAGACGTTTCCCAATGCCCTCCGCGCCGTCTTGCGCGAGGACCCCAACGTCATCATGATTGGTGAGATGCGCGACCTGGAGACGATCGGCGCCGCACTGACGATCGCCGAGACCGGCCACCTGGTCTTCGCGACCTTGCACACGGCGAACGCCGCGCAGAGCGTCGACCGCATCGTGGACGTCTTTCCCCCCCACCAGCAGCAGCAGATCCGCGTGCAGCTCTCAGGCGTGCTGGAGGCCGTCGTCAGCCAGCAGTTGCTGGCGAACCTGCAGTTCGTCGATCGAAAGGATCGGCGTCCGATGGCGGCGGCGATGGTGGCCCGGACCTCGACCGGCGGCGATGGTCGGCGGCGGGAACAGTGGCCGTCGCTGGAGGACCTCGGCCGCGTGCCGGCGGTGGAGATCATGATCGCGACGCCCGCGATCCGCAACCTCATCCGCGAGTCGAAGACGCATCAGATCCATACCGCGATCCAGACCGGCGCCCAGTACGGGATGCAGACGATGGACCAGTCGCTGTACGCGCTCTACTCGCGCCGGCTCATCAGCCTGGAGAACGCGCTGGCCCGGGCGATCCATCCGGACGAGCTGCGCAAGTTGATTGAACGGGGTGGTCAGTAGGACGCGAGGACGCGAGCACTGGGCAACGCGATTACGTTGCCGCGTTGTCGCGATGTCCCGTTATCGTCAGTTGAGGTAATTGGGAGGCCAACATAGATGGCAACTTTCAAGTATAGTGCGCGGGATGGCTCCGGGCGCGTCGTCGCCGGCGCGATCGAGGCCGACACCGAGGTCATGGTGATCGGCAAGCTCCAGGAGATGGGGTTCTACGTCACCAGCCTGGAGCGGGAGCAGGCGCGCGCCTCGCTGCGCGCCACGCTGCACCGCATCCGCAAGGTCGGGATGCGCGAGCTCACGGTGTTCATGCGGCAGTTCGCGACGATGGTGAACGCCGGCCTGTCGATGGTCCGTACGCTGACCATCCTTGAGCAGCAGTCGGAAAGCCAGAAGCTCAAGGAGATCGTCGGCCAGGTCCGCAAGGAGGTCGAGGAAGGCATGACGCTGTCGGATGCCTTCAACACGCACCCCCAGACGTTCTCCGCACTGGTCGTGAACATGATCCGCGCCGGCGAGATCGGCGGCGTGCTCGATGACGTGCTGAACCGCATCGCGTTCTTCTTCGAGAAGGACCTGGCGCTGCGGCAGAAGGTGCGCGCCGCGATCACATACCCCACCGCGATCTTCATCTTTGCGCTGGGCGTGATCTTCTTCCTGGTCTTCTTCATCCTCCCCCAGTTCATCGGGTTCTTCGAGGGGCTCGATCTCGTCCTGCCCCTGCCGACGCGGTTCCTGATTACATTCACGAATGTGGCGACGACCTACTGGTACGTGATGCTCGGTGTGTTTGCCTTGGCGGTGTACGCGTTCCGCACGTACATCAGAACGCCTGCCGGCCGGTTCCGTTTTGACCGCTGGAAGCTCCGGGTGCCGGTCTTCGGCCCGCTGGTCCGCAAGGTGACGGTGTCCCGGTTCACGCGCACGCTGGGCACGCTGATCACCAGCGGCGTGCCGATCATGCAGGCGCTGGAGGTCGTCGCCAAGGCTGTCGAAAACAAGGTCGTCGCCCAGGCCATCGATAGCGTCCGGTCGAGCATCCGGGAAGGCGAGAGCATCGCGCTCCCGCTGCAGGCCAGCGGTCTCTTCCCTCCGATGGTCGTCCAGATGACCGCGGTCGGTGAGGAGACGGGCACCCTGGATACAATGCTGGCCAAAGTAGCTGACTTCTATGACGCGGAAGTGGAAACGACACTCGCCCAGCTGACCTCGATCCTCGAGCCCTTGCTGATTATGTTCCTGGGCTTCGTCGTCGGATTCATCGTGTTGGCGTTCTATATGCCACTGTATCAACTGATTACCGGGATTAAGTAACGACAACGCGACAACGCGACAACGCGATAACGCGATAACGCGACAACATTCGATTGAGGGGCATTTCTGGGACCGGAGGGAACCCTCTGGTCCCAGTCCTTTTGTCATCCTTTGAAATAGCTCACTTGGGTCAGGGCGCGGATCGGGTCCATTCTGTAGGCTTAGCGATGATGAAGCCGCCAATGCCCTTGTTTGAGCGCCTTGATGTGTGGCAATTGTCGCAAAGGCTTGCGTCACAGATCTACGACCTGACAGGATCCTTCCCGAACGAACATGCATTTGGACTTGTATCTCAGCTAAGGAGGGCGGCTCTATCCATACCGACCAATATCGCGGAGGGCAACGAAAGTGGTTCCCCACGGGAGAAGATTCGATTCTTCCTAATCGCGAAGAGGTCTGCGGCGGAAGTAAGGTCACTACTCCGGTTTGCAAGCGGTTTGCAAGAGACCGCAACATCCTGGCGGCAGCCGACTTCCGTAAACTGGACGCGGACTATGACAGGGTAGGGAAGATGCTGTATTACCTAATCAATTCGCTCAGGCACCAGCAGTGGTGAGTGTTGTCGCGTTGTCCTATTGTCGCGTTATCGGGCCGCTCTCTGCTCTTGCACGACGCGCCGTGCCTCGGCGTACGTGATCCATGTACCAGAAGCTTGATGAACCAACCAGCGCAGGTAGCCCGGCAGCGACATGAAATTCGTTTCTGGGCTAAAGGGTCGCAAGCTGGTGACGTTGGGGAAGCCGGTGACCGGCGGCTGGACGGCCACGCCGCCAGGCAGCAACCCGGAGACCTGGTTTGCGGTATTGGGACGGAAGACAATAATGATCGCCACGCCCCGGCGATCCAGGCCGAAAGCGATGCCGCGGGCGTCGTAGATCATCCCGGGGAACCCCTCGACGCTCCCCTCGCGGAAACCCCGGCCGTACCGGGCAGTGACTGCCTCCGCGCGGTAGCCGACGCCGAGATCCTCATCGATCTTCATCAGGCTGTTTGTCGTGGACACAGCGGTCACGGTATTGGAGCGGGCATAGATGATCATGCCAAACCGGTTGTAGACGTGCGCGGCATCGACGGTGGCCTCGATCGTGACCGACGGTCGGCCGAACCGAGCGAAGACGCGCTCGATCGGAGTCCCGACCACAACGCCGGCGATGCTGCGGCCCGGAACGATCCGGGTCGAGCCCGGGGCCACCGGTTCCTGCGGCTGCTGCGGCTGCTGCGGCTGCTGGGCAAACGCAACCCCAGCCAGCGTCACGCAGAGTAGGACCGTCAGGTACGCTGCGAGTGGTCGCATGATCCGCTCCCTCGTGCGATACGTGCGATTGATGCTGCTCCGGCGGCAGCGCACACCAGGTCTCGTGCCAATTCATGCCCGTACGCGCCTCCACACAGACTCAGGGAGGCGTATACTGGGCTCTACCCGCGAATACGCGCAACAAGTTCGAGTCCTCCTGCCGTCGCACCTCCACCAGGACAGAGTAAAAGGCGGTCCGGCCGGGCATACGCGCAATTGGCCGCCCAGTGTACGACCGGGGTGGACCAGAAAGTCAGGTGGTACTTCTGGGAAGACGTCGCGCTCAGGCGGGTTTTACGCTGATCGAGCTGCTGGTCGTGATCGCGATCTTAGGGATTCTCGCGGCCATCCTCATTCCAAACTTCATCCGGTCGCGGGCTTCGGCATTGCTGGCAACCTGTCAGCTCGACCTGCGCAACATCGCGGCAACGCTCGATCTGTTCTACAACGAGCACCAGATCTACCCGAACGCCGGGTCCTGGATCGGCGATCTCGAAAGTGGCGGGTATATCAGGGCCGTGCCGAGGTCGCCCATCGACAAGGCCGCGTATGCCTATGCGACCGACGCCTCTCGGACGACGTTTGTGCTATCGGACGGCCCGGATAAGTACCTTCAGGCCGGCGTTTCCGGCTACGTGGTGTACATGCCGACCGGCGGTCTGGCCGTGGGGCTGCCGTCGGTTCCGACACCCTAATATCGCGTAGGCCAGGTCTAGGGAAGTAGGCAGTGGGGCATCAGTGTAAGTGTAGAGAAACCCACCATACGGGCGGAAGGTGGTGCGATCGGACGGACTTCATCGATTGCAATATCATCCGCGCAATATGGCAGGGATTTCATCTCAAACTAAGGAGGAAACGCCAACATGTTCCAGTTCTTCTCACGCAGGTTGCGCGATGAGCGGGGCTTCACCCTCATCGAGCTGCTGATTGTCGTCGCGATCATCGCCATCCTGGCGGCGATCCTGATCCCGAACTTCCTGCGGGCCCGCGCTCAGTCGCAGCTGTCGGCCTCAAAGGGGAACCTGAAGAACCTGGCCACGTCTCTGGAGTCGTACTTCGTGGACCGGGGCAGCTACCCGACGGCCCTGGCCGGTCTGACGCCGATATACCTGCGGGCGGTTCCCAACGATCCGTGCTCAAACCTGGCGTACACGTACGATCCACTGTCCACACCGGCGGTGCCGACGGACTACAAGATGTCGATCGACTTTCCGGCCGGCAGTCCGTGTGATAACATCGTGCCCGGTCTGAGCTACACGCCTGGCGGCGGCCTACAGGAGACCCCGTAACAGGGTAGCGATTAGTTCGGTGTACCGGTGCGGCCAGCGATCATGCTGGCCGCATCTCCTTTAGGTCACTTGCAACATCAATGGTGCGAACTAAGCACAACCACCACTGATTGGACAATGCGAACATCGCTGCTGGGACAACTGCGACGCGCGCTGGTGCTCGCCGGCGTGCTCTCGCTCATTCCGCTCGCGTCACGGGGCGGGGAGGTCGCCGCGGAGCTGCGCCGTGATCACCTTGCGGCCGCGGTGATGGCGCAGGCGTCATCGCTGTTGAGATCCGGCCAGTATGAGCTGGCCGCGGCGAGATTTGCTGAGGCGCTCACGGTCGCGCCCGGTGCCGTGGAGGCGTACGGCGGCCTGGCCGAGGCCGAGTTTCGCCGAGGGAATATCGATGCCGCCGTGTCAGCGTACCGGTCGCTGCTGCGCATCTATCCCTACACCTATGTCGCGACGCTGTACCGCGAGGTCGGTCTGATCGAACTGCGGGGTGGTAGGTTGGTGGACGCGCGACGGGACCTCGAGCAAGCGGTGATGCTCGATCCCACTGATTGGATGGCCTTCCACCTGCTCGGACACGCCCACCGGCGCTTGGGGGACCGCGAGGCCGCCCGGATCGCCTGGCGCCGCGTGATCGACCTACGGCCCGATTACGAACCCGCCCATGAACAGCTCCGCCGTGTCAGCGAGTAACTTACGGCTCGATGCCGGAACGGCCCACGCGCTGCCGGGCCTGTGGGTGCGCGCGGCCGCGCGCATCGTGATGGTGGCGCTGCCGCTTGCGATCACGCCCTGGGGTCGGGACGCCTACAACGGACCAAAAGTGCTCGTCCTCTACGTGCTGACAGCGGTCGCGCTGGCCGGATGGCTTCTCTTTTGGGTCTCGCGCCGGCAGCCGCGGTGGACCATGACGATGCCGGAGATCGCGGTCTGGGCCTTCCTCCTGGCCGCGCTCCTGTCGTCGGTCGCCTCCATCAACCCGCGTCTCACTTTTTTCGGCGCGCCAGAGCGGTATGAGGGGCTGCTGGCGATCGCCTCGTATCTGGCACTGTACTTCGTCGGGACGCACTTCTTCGGATCAGCATCGGGGTTCAGAGAATTGGCGGCAGCCGCCGGTGGGGCCGGGATCGTGGTC
>JACPRY010000097.1 GCA_016193565.1 Armatimonadota bacterium | reverse complement strand
CAGCGCGGCGATACCCTCGAGCGGCAGCGACTGCGGGAGGTAGACGATCGGCCGCCAGCCGCTGATGCCGTAGGCCGAGTTCAACCGGACGATCTCCCGCTCGACTTTGCGCTGCAGGGTGCGGTAGGTCAGGATGCGGGTGCGGCTGGGCGCAGATTTTTGGATGTAGACGAGGCGCTCGCGGAACCACGGCGCCCGCTTCAGCAGGGCTTCGAACGCGCGAAGGCGCTCGGGGATCCCCTTCGTGTAATCCAGCCGGTCCACGCCGACCGCCACGAATCGGCCTTCCAGATTGAAGCGTCGGGCGAATCTGGCCATCCACCGCACGGCGTCCCGCGAGCGCGCCGTACGGTCGAGGGCGGCGAAATCGACGCTGATCGGAAACGCCCGCACGTACGTGACGTGGCCATCATAGGTGATTGTGCTGCGCTCGGCGTCCACTTCCGCGGGCAGTTCCCGCTGCACACATTCCAGAAAGGCCTGGACGTGCCGCGGCCTCTGAAAGCCGATCAGATCGTTGGCCAGCAGCCCGTCAAGGAGTTCCATCCGCTGCGGGCAGATCTGCCACACGTCGTACTTCGGCCAGGGGATGTGCCAGAAATGCATCAGGAACAGGTCGGGCCGCAGGCGGCGCAGCAGGCGCGGTGTGAGCATCAGGTGATAGTCGTGGATCCAGACGACGGCCTCGCGCGCGAGCTCATCGAGGACCGCGTGCGCGAAGCGGGCGTTGACCGCTTTGTACGCCGCCCAGAACCGCCGCCGGAAGCGGGTCCGCTCCGTGATGAAGTGAAACAGCGGCCACAGCGCCTGGTTGGCGTATCCATAGTAGTACCCGTCGATCTCATCTGGGGAGAGCGGAAGACGTTTCAGCGCGTAGCGCGGATCATCCGGCGGCACGCGGAGGCGTCCCTGCGCGTCCGCAACTGCAAAGTCTGCGTCGCCGCTGCCCCAGGCGATCCAGGTCCCGGACACTGCCTGCATGACGGGATCGAGCGCGGCGACCAGCCCGCCGGCCGGACGGCTGACGCTGATGCCCTGGCGCTCCTGCTTGTGCACGTAGGGCTCCCGGTTGCTGACGACGACCAGCTGGCGCGCACCGAGCAGTCGCTGGATCGCCTCGATCGATTCGCGGTGCTCAGGCATGAGATCTCCCCAGCGGACCCGCCGCGATGTACCCCACCTCCGCGCCCACCAGGACCGCGAGCGCGACCAGGTACACCCAGATGAGGAACACAACGATCCCGGCCAGCGGACCGTACACGAGGGGATATGCTGCGAGCGTGCCCACATACCAGAGGAAGCCCCGGGTCGCAAGTTGCACCAGCACCCATCCACTCGCTGTGCCCACGAGCAGACTGCGCCAATGCATCCTGATATTCGGGAGAAATCCATACACGATCAAGAGCGCGGCGGCGGGGAAGATCAGGGGCCCTGCCGCCGCGACGACAGCTCCCCAGGGGGGCGCGAGGATGATGGCGGCCACTCGCCCGAGCGGTCTGATGGCGCCGACGGCCGCAAGGAGCGCAGTCGCAATCACGGACAGACTGATGAAGGCGCCCGCCAGCACCACGAGCGTGAGCTCGACCAGCTTTCGCCGCCAGAACGTGCGGCCCGCCGTCACGCGCAGCACGCGGTTCAGCGCATGCCGCAGCGCGCCCGCGACCGCCGTGCCGCTCCAAAACAGGGCTACCACGGCCAGGATCCCCGCCGCGTCACGCGTGGCGAACACGGCGGCCAGTGTCTCCTGCACCAGCCGGAGCGCATCCGGAGGCAGGTACGGATTCAACGCCTCGATCACCACGCGCTGCGCCTCGGCCTGCGTGACCACGCGTGAGAGCAGCGCGATGATACCGACGAGGAGCGGGAACAGCGACAGCAGCGCGGTGTAGGCGATCGCAGAGGCCAGGATGAAGACGTCATCCTGCGCCAGCTTGTGGAGCAGGGAGGCGACGAGATTCCGAACTGCCTGTGCCCTCATGGACACACGTCACTGCTGGGGCAGACCGGCCGGGGTCGGCCCGCGATGGTACAGGATCTGCGTCGGATAGGCGAACTCGATACCCTCGGCCTGGAACTGCCGGTAGATCTCAAGGTTGATGATCTGCTGGATATCCATATAGGTGTTGTAGTCAGGCGTCAGCACGTAATAGGCGACCTCAAAGTTCAGCGAGTAGTCCCCGTACGCTTTGAAGTGAGCCCGGTCGAACCGGGCTTGGGGCTGCGCTTCCACGATGCGCCGGACCAGCGCCGGAATCGCGGCGAGTTTCTCCGGCGGGGTCTCGTAGGTCACCCCGAAGCCGAACACGACGCGTCGCTCGTACATCTGCTTGTAGTTGCGGATGCGGCTGCGCAGCAGGTCGCCGTTGGAGAAGATCACCTGCTCGCCGGACAGGCTGCGGACGCGCGTGGTTTTCAGTCCGATGTGCTCCACCGTGCCCAGAAAGTCGTCCACGACGATGAAGTCGCCGATATTGAACGGCTTGTCCAGCGCAATGGAGAACGCGGCGAAGAGGTCACCCAGGATATTCTGCAGCGCGAGCGCCACGGCGATGCCGCCGACGCCGAGCCCGGCCACCAGCGCGGTGACGTCGATGCCGAAGTTGTCCAGCGCCAGCAGCAGCGCGGCCGTCCACAACAGCAGCCTGGCGGCGAACCCGAGGACGGCGATCGTCGTGGCGCTGGCCGCGTCCTGCTCCAGGCGCCGCTGCATGTACCGGCTCACGCCGAAGGTGATCAACCCGTTGCCCCACAGCGCCAGCTGCACCAGCACCGCCGCGGCGGCGGCGAGGTCCCGCACCCGCGCGGCAGCCGCCGGCAGGGCCAGGACGAGCGATCCGGCATAGAGGGCGATGACGAGGATGAAGAAGCGTCGCGTCCGCGCCGCCAGGTCGCTCGCCAGATTGTCTAGGTCGGTTCCAGTGCGTGTCGCGCGCGCGGCCAGGCGATCCGCCACGATCTTTTTCACCACGCGCAATCCGACGGCTACGACGCCTGCGACGGCCAGCGCGAGCAGCCACTGCTGCGCCGTGTTCCCATACCATGTCCAGTCCAAAACCGGCATCGCCTCCCGTCACCCCCCCTCGTCGGAATTGGGCTGCACCGCCGACAAGTCTTCAGGGTCTTTGTACCGCTCCCCGTCGCCGCAAGGCGGCAGCGGGAGAGCGCGGCGCAACTTCTTCTTGGTCCCGACCAGGAGCAGCATCCCAGCACACTCCACGACGAAATTGGCGTGTGGGAACCGACATGTGGACTGCAGAACGCGGATCTTACGAAGGCAACTGCAACGTTATTATACCAACGGCGTCCGGTGAGCGGCAAACCTTG
>JACPRY010000081.1 GCA_016193565.1 Armatimonadota bacterium | reverse complement strand
GACCTGTCGGTCGCCGCCACCCCCGCGAATTCTGGATTCGCCGGGCCCCCAGTGGAATTTGACGTCGCGGCTCCCTCCTCAGCGGGGCTAGCCCCTCTGATCGCTCGCTCCGCTCGCTGCACCCCTTACCACCTGGGGGAGTGTCTCCCCCTCTCCCCCCTCAGGTCGCAGGTTCGATCCACTTAAGACACCAGGACGTGAGGATCCCCTTCGGAGACCCTCACGTCCTGGTGGGCGAGGCAGGGTTTGAACCTGCGACCTCCTCGGTGTAAGCGAGGCGCTCTGGGCCGCTGAGCTACTCGCCCCCAACGAGTATAACAAACGGGAACGGGGAACCGGGAACGGGGAACGGAGACGACGTCTAGGCTCGGACGGTTCCCGGCTCCCGGTTCCCGTCTGTTCGGGTCAGCCGGCTCTCTGTTGCGCCTGAGGAGGTTCTGTCGTCTCGACGCGCTTTACATCGGCGCCGAGCGCTGTGAGCTTCGTTTCGAGGTCCTCGTAGCCCCGGTCGATGTTTTCGACCGCGGTGATCTCGCTCGTTCCTTGGGCCGCCAGGGCCGCAACGACGACGGCCGCACCCGCCCGTAGATCCAACGCCTCGACGGGAGCGCCCGTCAACTTCGGGATGCCGTTGATGACGGCGGCGTCACCTTCTACCCTGATGTCGGCGCTCATCCGCTTAAGTTCATCGACGTAGCCGAAACGGGACTCGAAGACCGTTTCCCTGATCACGGAGCGACCCTCCGCGACAGACATCAGCGCGGCGAACGGCGGGTGCAGGTCGGTCGCAAAACCCGGGTAGGGCGCCGTGTCCACGTCCACGGCCTTGAGCGACCCGGCCGCCCGGACGCGCACCCCGTCGGGATCGCGCTCGACCGCTGCGCCGGACTCCTCGAATTTCGTCAGCAGCGCGCCGATGTGCTCCGGGATCGTGTGCTCGACCAGCACGTCGCCGCCCGTCGCCACGGCAGCGATGAGATACGATCCCGCCTCGAGACGGTCGGGAATGATCGTGTACGATGCGCCGTGGAGCTCCTCCACCCCGTCGATCGAAATGGCGTCGGTACCGGCGCCCTTGATGTGGGCGCCCATGAGGTTGAGCAGCACTGCGGTGTCAACGACTTCCGGCTCGCGGGCCGCGTTTTCCAGCACAGTCGTCCCTTCGGCCAGGCTCGCGGCAATCATGAGGTTGATCGTCGTGCCGACGCTGCTGCGGGGAACGAAGAAGTTCGTGCCCACGAGGCGCTTGGCCTCGGCTCGGACAAATCCGTGCTCGGTCGTGACGTCAGCGCCGAGCGCCGCGAACCCGCGGAGGTGGAAATCTACCGGACGCGCGCCGATGACGCAGCCGCCCGGCAAGGGTACCTCGGCCCGCCGCATCCGGCCGAGCAGCAGGCCCGCCGTGTAGAATGAGGCGCGCATCCTCCTACACAGATCGTAGGGGGCGCTGGTCGCGTACAGCGGGCGTGCATCGATCTTCATCCGCCCGTGCTTGAGCTCGATGCGGGCGCCGAGGGTCTCGAGGATCTCTTTGAGGACCAGGACATCGCGGCAGTGCGGGACGTTCTCAAGAACCGAAACGTCCCTCGCCAGACAGGCCGCTGTGATCGTGGCAAGCGAGCTGTTCTTGCCGCCGGAGACTCTCACGCTGCCCCGGAGCGGCCTTCCTCCGGTGATGACGAGCTTCTCCACCTTCGTTTCTCCGTCGACGCGGCGGTGCATGGCGCGTTTCTTCATGACGTCTTGCTCTGCAGTTTGCTCTCCACGTAGCTGCGCACCAGTTCCTCGAGCAGCAGCAGACGGTCCACCTGGCGGACCACCGTTCGCGCGTCACGATGGCTCGTCACGTACGTGGGATCCCCTGACAGCAGGTATCCCACGATCTGATCGACCGGGTTATACCCTTTCTCACGGAGTGCGCGATATACGTGATCGAAGATCTGCTGGATGTCTTTCGAGGTCGGCGCCCCGACGCGAAATACGCCAGTGCGTTCCTTCTCGTCCATGACCTCACCCTGCCGGCGATCCGGCAACCGCCTCGGGCCTTGGCCCGTGCTCGCCTACTATTCCCCGGCGCGCCGTGACATCCTTGCGAGAGCAACGTGCCCCGACACAGCCCCTACCAGTCGCTCTGATTCACGGCAGCATTTTCCCGGTGCTTCCGCCTGTAAAACGTTGCGCTTGACATCTGCCACAATGCGCCGCTAGTGTGTACCTGAGTCGTCATGTTTGAGCGCTATCTCGTTCGACCTTCTGCATCCGGCGCTTCTGTCATCGCAGCCGTCGCTGCACTCGTCCTCCTGATCTGTGGCGTCATGCTCGTCATGCCGGAACAACCCGGCACATCTGACTGCTGCGTGTCAGTCAGGTCGGTTCAACCCCAGGTGCTGGGGTCGCTTCTAGCAGTCCTCCCGCCGGCGATCCTCGTGGTGTGGTTGTTCGCCATGTCGCGGGCGTTCTTTCAGGCGCTCGATCGTCGCCTGCAGCTTCCCAGTCCACGCGTCCTCTGCCTGCTCTGTTAGCCTCTCGCTAGACATTAACCGCGTACACTTTGTCCCGGCCACCGCCCTGACGGCTGGCCGGCACTGGAGGCATTGGCATGGAAGCCAAATGGATCGTTGTCGTCGTCGTGATCGCGCTGCTGGCTGGCCTGGTCGGCGGCATCTTCGGCATCTCGCTGATCTCCGGCGGGACCATGATTAGGATGGGCCCGATGATGACGCCGATGATGATGAACCCGCAGATGATGATCGAGATGCAACGGCAGGTGATGGCCGACCCGACGGTACGGACGCAGATGCTCGAGATGCATCGTCAAATGCATGACGAGATGGAGCGCCGGTGAGCCATGAGCGAACGATCGCGTCCTGCAACGCGTCGAAACCGGCTCAATCCGTGGCTCGCCGCCCTCGCCACCGTCGCAGTGCTTGCTGCAGTGCTGTATGTCGCCTTGCAACGATCGACCACCACTGCGCCCGTTGAGGGCGCGGTTTCCGAGTTCCCGCACATTCACGGCATGGCGGTCGACCCACGGGATTCCGAAGTGCTCTGGCTCGGTACTCACGGGATGCTTATCAGAGTCGTCAATCGTACTCGTTGGTCCCGGGTTGGTAACGCTGACTATGATCTCATGGGTTTTAGCGTCCATCCGACCCTTGCAGGCGTGTTCCTCACGAGCGGCCATCCCGGACCCGGCGATCGTAGACCGAATCCGTTGGGACTCGAAATCAGCCGTGACACGGGACTGAGCTGGACCCCTGTGTCGATGGAAGGGCTCGCCGACTTTCACGCCATGTCCGTGAGCCCTGCCGACCCACAGGTGATCTACGCTTGGAGCGTCGGTCCACGTCCCGGCTTCTATCGCAGCGCTGACGGCGGGCGCTCCTGGTCGCTGGTTCCCGCACGCGCGCTGCGGCGCGTAGTTGCGCTGGCCGCCTCCCCGACGAAGCCGCGCGAGGTCGTCGCGGCCACCGACATCGGGCTACTGCACAGCAGCGATGCCGGTGAGACCTGGACGCCCGTCAGCGCAGACCTCAGCCGTGTGACAGTCACCGCCGTGGCGATCCATCCATCGCAGCCGGACGTCTGGTACGCATACGCCGCGGCTCCGCACCTTGGGCTCGTTCGCAGCCTCGATGCGGGGAAGACGTGGGCGTCGCTGGGATTCTTCCTCGGCGACCGGGACGCGGTTGGGTACCTTGCACTCCATCCAACAGATCCCAATGTTCTCTACATGGGGACGTTCGAAAGTCATCTCTTCTGGTCCGGCGATGGTGGCAAGACGCGCGAGCAACTGGTCCGGGCCGGACGGGTCATCACACCATGATTGAACAGCCTCCGCCTCCTCCGGCCCGATCACGCCAAGTCCTGGTTGTTGCGGGTCTCATCGTCATCGCCGGCGCGGCCGTCATCATCGTGGCTCTCGTGTTGCAGTCGCGCAGCCCGATCACGGCTCCACGTCTTACGCCGCCGCTTCCTGCCGGCAGTCGCCAGAGGGCGCCTGATTTCGAGATCACGATGTATCAGGGTCAGGAGGAGGTCGGCCGGCAGAAACTCCGGCTGTCGCAGGTCTTGGCCAAAGGGAAGCCCGTAGTACTGAACTTTTTTGCCGGGCTCTGCCCACCGTGCCGTGCGGAGATGCCGGACCTCCAACAGCGCTATGAAACCGGTGGCAAAGAGTGGTACCTCATGCTGGCCGTCGATGTCGGGCCGTACACCGGGCTGGGGACGCGGGAAGACGGTAAAGCACTGCTGCGGGAACTCAATATCACGTTCCCCGCGGGAACAGTCTTCGATGAGGACATTCTGGCAGCCTATCAGATCTTCGGCATGCCGTCCACGTTCTTCATCACCCCGGACGGCATGATTGTGCGCAAGCAGATCGGCCTGATGACGCCGGAGCAGATGGACGTCTACATCGCTGAGTTGATTCAGGCGTCCGCCCCCAAATGACCATTGGCAAAGGAGGCTCAGATGCATCGTCGAATCCCTACACACCTGCCTGCAGAAAAATCGTAAGGGGGACGGCCATGCGGAAACCTGATCGGGAAACGCGCGTGTTAGTAGCTCTATCAATCATTCTGATGGTGGCGATCAGCGCCATCGGGTCGGCGACCGCGGCACCCGCCAGGCAGGTTCTGCG
>JACPRY010000039.1 GCA_016193565.1 Armatimonadota bacterium | reverse complement strand
TTGAGAGCGACGCCCGCCGCAGCAAGTGGAAGAAGCGCGGCCCGTATTTGAAGGGTGTGTCCGTTACGAATTTCGCCTACGAGCCGAAGTCAAAGACGCTCTACGCAGCCACGCTCGATCACGGAGCGCTGACGAGCAAAACGCTCGGTCGATCCTGGACCGAGCTGAACGACGGGCTGCCCATCCGCAAGGTCTGGTCTGTGGCGGTGAATCCCAAGAACCCAAGCGACCTGTGGGCGGGAACCCACTTCAGCTATCTGTTCCGCAGCAAGGATCGCGGCAAGAGCTGGTCGCTCGCGGACGGCTATCTGAAGGCGCCCGGCAAGGAGGTCCGGTGGGGCGACTGGGCCTTCGGAACGATCGGCAACTCCCTCCACGGCATTCACTTCGACCCCCTGGATCCGAATCGCATGATCGTCGTGAGCAGTACGGACCACGGTGCCTTGCGCACCACCGATGGCGGCGAGACCTGGGAGTACGCGCGCACCGGCGTGTTCGAATCCTGTCCTGCTGCGGACCATTCTTCATTGAGCAAGCCGCCCGACGAGCGCGCCACGAGCATCCAGGAGCACCTGGGGAGCGTGCATACGTGCACGCACCGGATCGGCATCGTGCCGTCCGCGCCGAATGTCGTCTACCGCCAGCAGCACTGCGGTGTGTACCGAAGCGACGATTTCGGCGGGACCTGGCGTGACATCTCAGCAGGGCTGCCCGACCGCCACGGCTTCCCGCTGGCCGTGCATCCGAAGGAAAGCCAGACGGCGTTCGTCGTGCCGGCCTATCAAGGGAAGTGCGAGAAGCACAACAGTTGCATCATCGGCGCGCTCGACGTGTACCGCACGCGGAACGGCGGACGGTCCTGGGAGCAGTTGAGCGATGGGCTGCCGCGGGATGTGCATTGCGTGGTCCTGCGCCACGGGATGGACATCGACCGGCTCCAGACGCCGGGCGTGTACGTTGGGACGACTACCGGCGAGATCTATGCGAGCCCTGACGCGGGCGATACCTGGATGCGCCTTGCGGCGAAGCTGCCGCGCGTGCAGGGCATCACGGCGGCGGTGGTCTGAGGGGTGAGCGGCTCTAACCCGTTCGCACCGGCGTTCTCGCCCTCACAAAATCCTCAAAGGTGACATCGAACTCATTGGCGGTATCTCTGGGATGATACCGCTGCTGCACGACCCGCCAGTGCGTGCGGTCGAACGGTGGAAAGAACGCATCGCCAGGAACGACGGCGTGCACGCGCGTCAGGTAGAAACGCTCTGCGAGCGGGATCGCCAGCGTGTAGATCTCGGCGCCTCCGATCACGTACACCTCGTCCTCGCCCCGGACAAAAGTCATCGCCTCGTTCCAGGATGAAGCGACCTCGCCGTCTTGGACGAACGGTGCCGACCTCCTGGACAGGACGATCGTCCGGCGGTCCGGCAGGGGCCGGCCCAGCCGGCGCACGATTGACTCGTGCGTTTTGCGTCCAACGATCACCGCATGGCCCACCGTGAGTTCGCGGAAGCGCCGGAGGTCGGCCTGCAGACGCCACGGCAGGTCGCCGCTCCGGCCGATCACATTGTTGTCCGCCACTGCCGCAATAACAGACAGCGTCATACTGGAGTGGGAATGCGTCTGCGGGGCAGCCGCGGGTAGTAGTCGGCCACGGTGAAGTCGTGGTGTCTGAAGGCAAAGATATCCGTGATGGTTGGATCGAGCGTGACCGTCGGAAAGCGCTGCGGCTCCGTGGCCAGCATCGCGTGCACGTCGTCGAGCTGGTTCAGATAGACGTGCGCGTCGTCGATCCAGTAGACGAGCTCTTTGGCGAGGTACCCTGTGACCTGCGCGATCATCAGCGTCAATGCGGCGTAGTGAATCAGGTTGAACGCCAGCCCCACCGGGACGTCCGCGCTGCGCTGCCGGTGCGTCAGCGTCAGTTCACCCTTTTGGGTGTTCACGTGGACGTGCACCCACCCGTGGCAGGGCGGCACGACGACGCGCCGGCCGGCGCCGTTGCCGGTTAGCACGTAGTTGGGGATCCATGGAGAAAGTTCGTGATGGCGCGCATCGGGCCGCGTCTTGATCTGGGCGATCAAGTGCTCGACCTGATCAAACGGAGCCCCGTCTGCGGTCGGGAAGCGCCGGAACGCCGCCCCATACGATCCCGGTCCCAGGTCGCCGGCCGGCAGGCCGAACTGCTCACACTGCTCGGCCGTGACCCAGCGGTCCCACCAGAAACAGCCGAACTCCTCGAGCTCCCGCTGGGTCTGCGCGCCGTTCAGGAACGCGCAGAGCTCTCCGATCGCCTGATGGAAGGGGGAGGGACGTCCGCGGCTCTGGGGCCGGCTCGACACGTCGCGCTCGGTGATCACCGGGAAGCCGTTGGCGAGAGGGAACCGCATCTCGTGGCCGATGATCTTGAGCGCCGCGATGCCGTGTTCCGTGGTGACTTCCTCACCCTTGGTGAGGATTCGCAGCAGGAGGTCCCGGTACTGAATATCTGGCACCCGTTCCTCGAACGGGTGGTATGTGATCATGCCTGTCGCCGTCGGCAGGAATACTGACCCCAGGGAGGAGGTGCGGGCGAAGGAGGAATGGTGTCCGTGCGTTGCATCGTGGGGAGCCTGTCGTGGAGGCGTCCAAGAGCAGACTCGTAGGCTCCTCCCCCCTGCGGGTCTTAGAGTATATTCCTCGCCGGGAGGTGAAAATCCTGCCGGCATATCAACATGTTGTGGATAACCTTGGGATGACCCCCCAGCGCCAGAGGCGACCGGCCGTTCGCTCCTTCGGCTCTCCCGAGGTACCTGGCACCTCGGTGCCAGGTACCTGGGTGCCAGGTACGCCGGTGCCAGGCACCGGCGAAGATAATGTAAAAGAGGGTAGATCCTTGTGAGCGATCTCGAGACGCTAATTCATCATCACCTGGCAGCCAGGGAGCGGCGGGTGATCGAGGAGCCCCGTACGCGGCGGGCGGCGGTGCTCGTTCCGCTGTACGACACCGAGCAAGGGCCGTTTGTGCTCTTCACCAAGCGCACAGACACCGTCGAACACCGCAAAGGCCAGATCTCCTTTCCAGGCGGCGC
>JACPRY010000080.1 GCA_016193565.1 Armatimonadota bacterium | reverse complement strand
GCGAGACTTCCGGCACAGGAGCCGTTTCGGCCCTAACGTCTGGCGCCGCGAAATCGCTGCGCCTTCGCGGATGGAACGAACCACCGGCGCTCCTCTCTGAGGCCGCGGGGCTCTTGCATGATGTCACGCGGCGGATGAAGGTGCAGGTCGATCTAAAGGATCAGTATCCGCTCGACGGCGAGCAATCGCGCCGGGTCCTGCGCGCGCTGGAACCGCTGCGCAGTAACCCCCGGCTGCGCGTGGTGGTCGGCTGTCTGGCCGACTGGAACCTGCGCCTCCTCCGGCGCCTGGATCGTGAATTGCCGCTGGGGCTGGATTTCGGATGGTACCTCGATGCGGCCGTCGATGAGTTCCTTCGTTTGCCCGCCCGTGTGAACGCCTACGGATACCTGGACGACCATCCGCTTGGATACCGGCGAGCGATGCCGGTGCGTGACTATCTGGAGGATCGGATCACCGCGCTGTGCGGGCTGGTGCCGGGGGTTGTAGAAGTGTATTTGCGGAGGGAGTTCATCCAGCAGGCGATGGCGGACGGCTGCAATTCCGTCCAGGTGATCCGGAGGGCGCTCGGCGATGTCGTCGTGGACGGGTGGACGCTCAACGCCGATGATCCGGATGCCTCCGCGCATCTCCCGGTCATGCTCGACGCAGGTGTCGATCAGATCACGACCGATACCGCAGTGCAGCTCGAGGCGATGATCTCGCGTTCCGCCCTCCGATAACGTTCTTGCGATGCAGTGGACCGCGCAGTCTCGATGCCTCGTGATCGCGCATCGCGGCGCCTCAGCGTTCGCACCGGAGAACACAATGGCAGCCTTCCGGCTGGCGCTCGAGCTGGGTGCGGATGCGATCGAACTCGACGTGCACGCCACCACTGACGGACACCTCGTCGTGATGCACGATGCGTCTGTGAACCGGACGACGGATGGGAGCGGGGAGCTGGCCGGGCTGCGGCTGACGGAGATTCGCGCGCTCGATGCCGGGCGCTGGTACGGAATGAAGTTTGCGGGCGAGCGCGTGCCGCTGCTGGAAGAAGTGCTGGAGTTCGCGCGAGGCCGCCTCCTGGTGGATGTCGAACTCAAGGTCGCCGGGGTCGAGGCGGAGGCGATGACGTTGGTTCGCAAGACGGGAATGACCGACCGCGTGCTTGTGACCTCGTTTCTCCCTGCGCCACTGGAGCGCTGCCGTGCGCTGGCCGGCAACGTGCCGGTCGGACTTCTGCATCGCGGCGACGCGGTCGATCGCGCGCGATCGATGGGCGCGCAGGTCTTCCTGCCGTCGATCGATGCGCTGACCCCGGAGCTCGCCGGCGCCTGCCGGCAGGCCGGGCTCCGCATCATCCCCTGGGTGATCACGACTGCTGAGCAGGTCCGGGGCGCTCTGGCGGCCGGTGTGAATGGGATCATCGCCAACGATCCGGTGCTCGTGCGGGACCCGGCATCTCATGAAGGCCGGATTCTCGCTCACGGTGCACAACCGGAGCCGCGCACCGGTGGACGAACTGGTGCGCGAAGGCGCGAGGGACGGGCGGTCTTCCCGCGCCGTCGCCGAGGAGAGCGATATCATCATCACGATGCTCCCGGATTCACCGGACGTGCAGCAGGTCGTGGCCGGACCCAGTGGGGTCCTCGAAGGGATCCGCGGTGGCGCCGTCTTGGTCGACATGAGCACGATCTCACCGATCGTGACCCAGGAGCTGGCGAACGCAGTGAGGGCGAAAGGTGCGGAGATGCTCGACGCGCCGGTGAGCGGCGGCGAGAAGGGCGCGATTGAAGCGACGCTCTCGATCATGGTCGGAGGGCCTGCGGCGGCGTTCGCGCGCGTGAAGCCGGTATTTGAGGCGATGGGGAAGAACATCGTCCACATCGGCGACAGCGGCGCGGGTCAGGTGACGAAGGCCTGCAACCAGGTCGTCGTCGCGCTGACGATTCAGGCGGTAAGCGAAGCGCTCGCGCTGGCCGCGAAGGCGGGGGTGGATCCCGCGAAAGTGCGGCAGGCGCTGCTGGGCGGGTTTGCCCAAAGCCGGATCCTGGATGTCCACGGCCTGAGGATGCTGGAGCGCAACTTCAAGCCGGGATTTCGAGTCCGGCTGCACCAGAAAGACCTCAACATCGCGCTGTCGACGGGGACGAGTCTGGGCGTGCCGCTGCCAGCAACGGCGGTCGTACAGGAGGCGTTCACGGCCCTGCAGGGACTAGGACGCGGCGAACAGGATCATTCGTCGCTCGTGACGCTAATCGAGGACCTCGCCAAGACTGAGGTCAAATCGCACAAAATATGAGAGGCGCTCACTTTATCCGGCTTCATCACCGTCTTCAGCCGCGCCGCCGGTTCCTACCGCCCGCTGGTCTCCTCTCCGGGATTACTCCCGAAGTGAAGGTCCGCCAGCAATCAGAGTCCACGTGCTGCGGCGTTTGAGTCGGCTTATTTGCCGTTAGGCTCGCGCCTCTCGTACTGCACACTATCACGCCCCCTCATGGCGGTCAATCGAGAACCTTCGTTCACCCGCTGTGGACAGTCTGAATAACAAGGAGAACGTCTTCTAGACGGGGTAGACTGGGTCGACGCAGTTGCGAGTTGCCACCGCAAAACAGATAGCGGAGATCGACCGCCGGGCCACCGAGGAGTTCGGGATTCCGGCTGCTTCGCTCATGAAGCGCGCCGGGCAGCAGGTAGCGCGGGTCGCGGTGTCGTTGCTGTCGGAGCGAGGGGGCCGGCGCGTCGTCGTGCTTTGCGGCAAGGGCAATAACGGCGGTGACGGGCTCGTGGCCGCCAGGTACCTCCGCGATGCGGGGGTCATGGTGGAAGCGATCCTCGCGGCGGCCGAGTCTGAGTTCTCCGGCGAGGCCCGCCTCGCCCTCGATGCGGCCCGGGAGGCCGGGATCCCGCTGCGGACTGCGGGGTCCCGGGAGGATGACCGGCTCCTGCGCACCGCCGATCTCATCATTGACGCTCTGTTCGGGACCGGATTCCGGGGGCCGGTGAGAGGACCAGCGGCGGATCTCATCCGGGCGGCTAACGGCTCCGGCCGGCCGGTGCTGGCCGTCGACATCCCCTCGGGGGTGGCCGCGGATACGGGCCGCGCAGACGGCGCCTGCATACGCGCCGCCGCGACGGTGACGATGGGGCTTCCGAAAGTTGGTCTGCTGGTCTTTCCCGGGGCGGAGCTCGCCGGCTCGGTCTATGTGGCCGACATCGGATACCCCCCGGCGCTGTCGAACCATTCATCCGTGCCGACCCACCTCGTCACCCCAGAGATGGTTCGCGCGCTTTTGCCCGAGCGCAAGCCTGACTCACACAAAGGCGACTACGGCCGGGTCCTCATTGTCGCGGGTTCGGTCGGGTTCACCGGTGCCGCAGTCCTGGCCACGCGGGGGGCGCTTCGTACCGGCGCAGGACTCGTCACGCTCGCTGTGCCGGAGGCCGTCTACCCGATCATCGCGTCACACGTCGTCGAGGGGATGCCGCACCCGCTGCCGGACAAGGGGGGCGCGGTCGCGGCGGACGCACTCAAGAGGCTTGATGAGTTGATCGAGCGCAGCGACGTGATCGCCGCGGGCCCCGGACTCTCAGAGGCGGCAGGCGTTCGGCGCGTGGTTGAAGGGCTGCTCAAGGCAGGCAAGCCGCTTGTGTTGGACGCCGACGGGCTCAACGTGCTGGCGGAAAGAGCAACCACACTCGCAAGGGCCCGGGCGCCGCTTGTGATCACACCGCATCCCGGTGAACTCGGGCGGCTCGTGGAGATGCCCGCGGGGAAGATACAAGAAGACCGCCTGGCGGCCGCCCGCAGCGCGGCGAAACGCTTCAAATGCACGGTGCTCCTGAAAGGCGCGCGCACCGTCATCGCCACACCGGAGGGAGACGCCTACATCTCGCCGACCGGAAACCCCGGGATGGCGACGGGCGGGATGGGCGACGTGCTGACCGGCGCGATCGCGTCGCTGATCGGACAAGGACTCGACCCGACGGCGGCGGCGTACTGCGGTGCCTATCTCCACGGCCTCGCCGCCGACCTCATCGCCGCAGAACGCGGCATGGCGGGCATGCTGGCATCAGAGGTCGCCGACCATCTCCCGGTCGCGATCGAGCGGGTGCGGCGCGGCGAACAGAAGGATCCCGTCGTCGACCTCCGCGAGTAACCACGAGAAACCGAATTGCGCGAGTTAGGCCGATTTTTGGTGCCAGGCACCTATTTGGCTGAGATTCGGTGCCAGGCACCTCGTTGGCCGAGTTTAGCTGAGTTCGAGGGTCCCGGCGCCATCGGCGGCCTGGCTGACAAAGAAGGCGCCTTCGCGCCGGGTGCGCGATTGATACCCAAGTGCGACCGCCTGCAGGAATCTATCCTGTAAGTTCCGCCGCACCAGTGCGACCGCCGATCCACCGAAACCCGCGCCGGTCATCCTGGCGGCCACACAACCGGGGGAAGACAGCGCGGCCTCGACCATCGCATCGAGCTCGGAGCTGCTGACCTCATAGTCGTTCCGCAAACTTTGATGCGAGGCCGCGAACACATCCAGCAGTCTCTCAGTTTCGCCCGATTCGAGCGCCTGCGACGCCTGCACGACCCGGGCATTCTCAGTGACCACGTGCCTGGCGCGCCGGGCCAGCGGGTCCGGCAGTTCTTCGATGAGGTCCAGATCGTCGACGGTGACGTCCCGCAGGGATGTGATGCTCGACCGATGCGACCGGAGCTCGGCGACGGCGGCATCGCATTCGCGGCGGCGCTCGGCGTACGAAGAGTCCGAGAGGCTCCGGCGGAC
>JACPRY010000079.1 GCA_016193565.1 Armatimonadota bacterium | reverse complement strand
GGCCCTCGCGCGATCGCGCGCAGTGATCAGGTGTCGACCCCGCGCCACTTTTTTGACTGGCGCCCCGTGCTCGCGGAGATGAAGGGCGGCTACTTCCCCTATACGCCGGCAACCCTCATGCTGTACGGACTTCGCGAAGCGGTCCGGATGCTGCTGGGTGAGGGGTTGCCCAATGTCTTCGCCCGGCACCGGCATCTGGCCGAAGGTGTGCGCCGGGCGGTGCGGGCGTGGAACCTCTCGATACTCTGCCGCAATCCGGCAGAATACTCGAACACGCTGACCGCCGTGGAGGTGCCGGACGGCATCGATGCCGACGCCGTGCTGAAAGCCGCGGAACAGAAGCTGAACCTGTCACTCGGCACCGGGCTCGGCCGGCTCAAGGGGCGCGTGTTTCGCATGGGCCACCTCGGCGCGCTCAACGAACTCGAGGTGCTCGCGATGGTGGCCGGGGTGGAGATGGCGCTGCAGATGGCCGGCGTGCGGATTGATCCCTCTAGCGGTGTCCGGGCGTGCGAGCAGTGGTTCATGGAAGGTCACCTCGCGCGTGCCCGGGTCGGCACACCACGGTGACACAAAAACCTCTCACCCTGACCCTCTCCCCGCTGGGGAGAGGGTGTGGGTGAGGGGGGTGGGAGGTGTGGAAATGCGACGCATCACTACGGTGCTGCTGGCCGCGGTCCTGATCGTCGTCGCGCTGAACCTGTACACGGTCCCGCAGGTCGGCGCGCAGCAGCGGATCATCATCCGGTTCGGTCACGTCGGTTTCCCCGACTCGCTGTTTGAAATCACCGCGCAGGAGTTCGCGCGGCGGGTCAACCGCGAGCTCGCGGGCCGCGTGGAGGTGCGGGTCTTCCATTCCAGCCAGCTCGGCACCGACGAGGACATGATCCGGGGCGTGCGCGTGGGGGCGCTCGAGATGTTCCTGCCCTCGACGATCATGAGCTCGGCGCTCGACGCCTATGGCGTCTTCGAGATGCCCTACATCATCGTGAACCGCCGGCACATGAAGGCAGTGTCGGAGCACTCCGAGCTCCTCAAGGCGCTGTTCGATCCACTCCCCCTACAGGGGCTGCGGGCGCTCGCGGTCTGGGAGAACGGGTTCCGCCACGTCACAAACAATGTGCGGGCAATCACGAAGCCCGAGGACCTCCGTGGCATCAAGCTGCGCATTCCCCGCGGCGTGTGGCGGCAGAAGATGTTCCAGGCGTACGGCGCGAACCCCACTCCGATGGCGTTCGCCGAGGTGTTTACCGCACTGCAGACCGGCGTGATGGACGGGCAGGAGAACCCGCTCGCACAGATCTGGAGCGGGAAGTTTCACGAGGTGCAGCGCTACATCTCGATGACCGGCCACGTCTACACGCCGGCGTTCCCAGTCGCCGGCGAGCGGTGGTGGCAGACCGTGCCGCCGGAGATTCGCATCACGTTGCGCCGCATCGCGATTGAGGTCGGCGACTATGCGCGGCAGGAAGGCGAGCGGCTGGACAACTCGCTCGTTGCCGAGATGCAGAAGGCGAACCCGCGGCTCCGCGTGAACGAGGTCGACAAACGGGCGTTCATCGCCGCGTCGAAGGCGATCTACGAGGAGTTTTCCAAAGAGGTGCCGAGCGGCGCCGCCCTGATCAGGCTGATTCAGGCGCTCGCGAGATAACGCAAGCCGTGCAGGACGTCAAGCCGAGCGCCCCCACCGTACGGGACTCCGCATTCTTCCGCGCGGTGGGGGTGCTCGTCTCATTCCTGGAGGTCTACTGCACGGTTCTCATGGTCGCGATGGCAGTGATCGTGCTGCTCGGTGTCTTCTACCGCTACGTCGTGCAGCGCGCGCTGCCCTGGTACGATGAAATTGCCGAGTATCTGCTCGTGTGGCTGACCTTCTTTGGCGCAATCCTCGCCGCCCACCGTCACGCCCACATCGGCTTCGAGACGCTGATCGAGTATCTGCCAGCCGGGGCGCAGCGGATCGTGTCGTTGATCGGCGAGGTGGTGCTGCTCGCGATCCAGCTGGCGCTGTTCATCTATGGCTGGCAGCTCGTTGAGGCCGCGAGCTTCGACACCGCGGTGTCGCTGCGCTGGCTGCGGCTCTCCTGGGTGTACAGCGCCATCCCGATCAGCGGCGGATTCATGTTCCTCATCAGCCTGCGGAGGATTGCCGCGCTGCTGGCGCTGCCGCGTCCATGAACGCCGGGATCGTCATCGGCCTGATCATCCTGCTCACCCTCCTCAACGTCCCGATCAGCTTCGCGCTGATCGGCGGCGTTGTGGCGGCGCTCGTGCTGGGCGGGGGGACGACCCTCGCCGTGATCCCACTGCAGCTCTTTTCCGGGGCCGCCAAGTTCCCGCTGCTGGCGATCCCGCTGTTCATTCTGGCCGGCGGGATGATGAACTCGTCCGGGATATCGCTGCGGATCATCAACCTGGCCTCGGCGCTGGTGGGGCATGTCCGGGGCGGGCTCGCGATGGTGAACGTGGCGGACTCGATGTTCTTCGCGGAGATCTCCGGGTCGGCCGTCGCGGATGTGGCGGCGCTGGGGAGCATCATCATCCCCGCGATGGTGCAGAAGGGGTACAAGCCGGCGTTCACCGCCGCGGTGACGTCGGTGACGGCGTCGCTGGCCATTATTATCCCGCCGAGCATCCCGATGATCCTGTATGCCGTTATTTCGGGGACGTCGGTGACGCGGCTGTTTCTCACGGGATTTGCGCCGGGTCTGATCGGCGGACTGCTGATGATGGCGGTCGTATACTACAAAGCCCGCAAGTACGGCTTCCCGGTCGAGGAGGCGTTCTCGCTCCACAGGCTGGGCCGAGCGTTTCGTGACGCGGGATGGACGCTGGCGCTGCCCGTGATCATCCTCGGCGGGATGTTCGGGGGGATCGTCACGGCGACGGAGGCCGCCGGGCTGGCCGTCCTCGCCGCGTTCATCATCGGCACGTTCATCTATCGGGAGATGAAGTTCCGTCAGTTGTGGAGCGTTACGCTCGACGGTGTGGTGCAGACGGCGACGGTGATGATGATTGTCGCCGCGTCAGCGGTGCTGGGCTGGTACCTGACGAACGAGCAGATCCCGCAGAAGTTCGCTGAGATTGTGTTGGGGTTTACCACAGATCGCGTGCTTGTGCTGCTCTTCTTGAACATCTTCCTGCTGATTGCCGGCATGTTCTTGCACAGCGCGGCCGCGATCTTACTCATCGTGCCGATCGTCATGCCCCTGGTGCGGCAGGTCGGCGTGGACCCCACGCACTTCGGCATCATCGTGACCCTGAATCTGGCGATCGGGCAGCAGACCCCGCCGGTCTCCTCCGTGCTGCTGACGGCGTGCGCGGTCGCGAAGCAGCCGGTCGGGAAGGTGTTCCGGGAAGCCATTCCGTTCATCGGGGTTTTGCTGATCGTGCTGGCCATCGTGACATACATCCCGGCCATCCCGCTGTTTCTCCCAGAGCTCCTCCAGGGCCCTTAGCGGTGACCCGCCGTCTCCGACTGGCCACCGGCGCGTGGATGACGATCATTCTCGTCGCCTCGCTGCTTCCGGAGCAGGCCGGAGGGAGGGGCGGCGCGGTCTGGCACCTCATCGGTTACGGGGTACTCGTTGTGCTGCTGGCCGCATTTCAACCTCCGGCGATGGCCGTGGCCGTCGCGTGGGTCTACGGCGCGTTCATCGAGCTGCTCCAGTGGCTGGTGCCGTATCGCGCCGCGGAGGGTGGCGATCTCTTTATGAATGCTGCGGGCGTGGTGCTGGGGCTGCTGGTTTCGCGAGGTGCGCCTTCATCTTGGCGACGGCAGAAGGGATCACCACGCTGAGCCGGTAGTCCGGGAAGCGCGCGCGTATCTCCTCGGCGATCGCGGCATCGTCCTTGTCCGCTGAGAGACCGGCTGACACGATCTCTTGGACCGTATCATGGTACTGTTGCTGCGCGTCCAGGATTTCTGCGCCGCCGGTCTCGCCGTGGCCAGGGACGAACGTCTCAGCGTCCAGAGAAGCCAGCGCCTGCAGGCCTTTGCGCGCGCCCGCGATCGACGCCTGCTCGTAGTTGAAGTGGTAGCCGCTGAACACGAGATCCCCGCACACCGTCACGCCGGACTCCGGTACGAACAGAAAGGCATCACCGGGCGTGTGGCCCCATCCAGGATGCCACACCTCGACTTCGATCCCGCCGACATGCAGCACAACTCCTTCGTCAAATGTCACCGCCGGCAGCATGTGCTCGGCATCGGCAAAGAGGTCTCGCAGATCCGGCTGCTGGCGCCGCTCCGCGATGAGGTGCGGGTGCTCGGTGGCCATCGCCTCGCGGCAGGCGCGGTGGGCGATCACGATGGCATCCTGCTCAGCAAAGTGCGATGAGCCCAGCGCGTGGTCGGTGTGGTGGTGCGTGAGGACAACGAAACGCACGGGCGCGTCACTTTTGTCCTTCACCGCTTCGTCCACCAGGCGCGCGTGCGCCGGGGCGATTAGCGGATCGACGAGCAGAACGGCGTCGGTGCCGATGATCCCGGTGCAGTTCGTCCCGTAGCTCGTCTGGATGGTATCGCCGCCCAGCGTCCAAACGAAGATGTTTTCCTTGATGGGCGTCTCATGCAGCGTGGTCACAATCCCCGTATTCTCTGGTCAATCAGCCCTCTCCTTATCACAAGACCCACTGCAAGATCCACAACGCGGCCATCCCCACAGCGATCGTCAGCACCGTGTTCTTCGTTCTCCACGCGACGATCGCCGCGACCGCGGCCGCAAGCAGCCGGACGTTGCTCGGGGAGATCTCGAGCGGCCCGGCAGGGCGGAGGACGGCCGGGAGGATCAATGCGGAGAACACGGCGGGTGGCACGAAGCGCAGCGACCTCCGCAGGATCGCGGGGAGTCTGAGGCGTCCGGGCAGGAGGATGAATGATAGCCGCATCGCGTACGTGATGGCGCCCATCCCGACGATGATGAGCCAGTAGCGGGCCGCACCCATCAGGCGGTCCTCCCGCGATCGGCCAGCGTCCCGGTGATGATCCCGGCGAGCGCGGCGATGATCAGACCGAGACGCAGCGGCAGCGTCACGGCCGCTGTCGCCACGACGCCGGCCACGATCGCTGCGGCGACACCAGGACGATCAACCAACGACGGCCGGACCAGGGCGATAAACGTGAGCGGCAGCGCGAAGTCCAGCTGCCACCCCGCGGGCACCTGCGCACCCAGGAAGATCCCGACCGCGGTGCTGGCCTGCCACGTCATCCAAAGCGCCAGCCCCGCGCCGAGGAAGAACCAGTGGCGTTCTCGCGTTACCGCGTTATCGCGTTTTCGCGTTACCGTCGTGTAGTGCACGATAGTGACCGCATACGCCTCATCCGTGAGCAGGTAGGCGAGCAGCCATTTCCATCCGGGGGACAGGTGCCGGACATACGGCGCGACCGATGCGCTGTACAGCAGATGGCGCAGGTTCACGATGAAGGTCGTCAGCAGCAGCACGGCGCCGGGAACACCGGCCCCGAATAGCTGCGTGGCGACGAACTGCGCGGACCCGGCGAAGAGGATGGATGACATGCCGAGCGCCGCCGCCGCGGGGATGCCGGCCTGTAGCGCCAGCACACCGTAGATGAGGCCAAAGGGTACGACGCCGAGCAGAATGGGCAGCTCGGCCGTGATTCCGGCTAAGAATGCAGACGCTCTCATATGGAGTCTACAGTCATTGCGAGGCCGCAGAGCGGCCGAAGCAATCTCGTGCGGATATGATTGCTTCCCGCCACGCCCACTCCGTGGGCTCGCGGCTTCGGCTCACTCGCTCGCAATGACCTGTTCAGGGTTCTTGCGGTAGTTCTGCGGGCTTACGCCGCACTGCCAATGTCCCGCCGAGGACGTTGATCATCAGAATGCCCGCGACGATGAGCGCAGTCCCGGCAAACAGGCGCCAGCCGGGACGCTCGTTCAGGAACACAATTCCCAGAAGCAGCCCGATGATCGGAAACACGTAGGTCACCACGGAGGTGCGCGTCGGACCCCAAACGTTGATCAGATAGAAGTAGAGCAGATAGGCTACACATGACCCCAGCAATCCCAGCCACGCGATCGCGATCCACGTGATCGAGAGCGCGGGCAGCCTGAGGGGCCGTTCGAGCCCCATGACTCCCAGCCATGCAAACGCATCAGCCGTCAACAGGACCATCGTCCCCTGCACGACCGGCGGCTGATTGCGCAGATAGCGGCGCGAGAATATAGCGGCCGTCGCATAACTGGCCGATGCCGCCAGGACCGCCAGCTGTCCGAGTAGGCTGCCGCCGAGGGCACCCGGGTTGAGGTCACCGCTGACCAAGACCACCACTCCCGCGAACCCGAGCACGAGCCCCAGCACCCGCGGCGCCGTAATCTTCTCGTCCATCAGCCAGTAGTGCGCGATGACTATCGCGAACAGCGGCATGGTGCCGTTGAGGATCGAGGCGAGGCCGGAATCGATGCGCGTCTCGCCCCACGAGATCAGCGAGATCGGCAGCGTGGCATTGAACAGCCCCATGAAGAGGAACGCCGGCAATAGTGCGCGGCTGCGGGGAAGTGGCTGCGCCTGCAGCCGCATGACCCCCAACAGCCCGATGAGACCGAACAGCAGCCGGAACGCGACAAGGGTGACAGGACCGATGTCGGCGACCGCGATCTTGATCCACAGAAACGATGAACCCCAGATGGCGCCCAGCAGCCAAAAGGCACCCCACTCCTTGAATCTCATGGGCAGCATTATAGCCTGCTTGAGCCATCGACGATTGACCCAAATGGGCTAGAGGAGGGGCCTGTCCCCTCCTGCAGGAGGGGACAGGCCCCTCCTGCCGAACACGCGTGCGCCCCGGAATTGCCTGTTCCTCTCCCGCAGGAAGTACCTGTCACCCGTCTGGACGTCCGAGTCTGTTTCTGCCGAATCCTGGGCAGTCAACGGTTGCAACCTTATCCCATCCGAGGATGGAGTGTGGCAGATGATGAACAGACTTCGGACCATGGTCGTGTTGACAGGCGCGCTGTTGCTTCTGGTCAGTTCGACCGGCTTGGCGGCACCGGCCGACACAGCCACGCAGGTCATCGCAAAAGTCTATCGTGCCAACGGGGTCATTGC
>JACPRY010000077.1 GCA_016193565.1 Armatimonadota bacterium | reverse complement strand
TCCCGGCCTTCACCCCGCAATCCAGCAGCGCGACGCGCGGACCCCGACCTGGAAGCATCACCGGCTCGGTTCGCGAGACTTCCCCGACGAGATCTTGCTCGTCGAGGGCCGGGAGGCCTCGCGCGCGTTCGAGTGCGGCCTCGTCTCGGCGTTCTGCGATGATGCCGCGCTTGAGCCCGTGAACGCGGAGATGGCGCACCAACCGTCTCGTATCAACTTCCGCCAGACCGGCGACAGTATGACCGGCCAGAAAGTGATCCAGCGGTTCCGTCGAGAGGTAGTGGGACGGCGCCTCACAGGCTTCCCTGACGACAAAGCCGCGGACGTGCGGGCCCGGCGCTTCCCACGCCTCCTGGTTGAAGCCGTAGTTGCCGATCAACGGATACGCCATCACCACGATCTGGCCGCGATACGAGGGGTCGCTGAGGGCCTCCTGGTAGCCGGTCATGCTCGTGGTGAAGACGACCTCACCCCAGACGTCGCCCGGGGCGCCGATGCGGACGCCCTCGAAGACCGAGCCGTCTTCGAGAACGAGAAATCCCTTGGTCATTTCCCAAGCCCTAAGCCCGAAGCCCTAAGCCCTGCAGTTAGGTTTGGGGGCACAAAAATTGAGCCCCGAATCCGGGGCTCTGCGTAGATAGGCCTCACCACCGCAACCATGGTCCCTCCCGGGGCACCGTTAATGGTCGCTCTTGCGAACTCCTTGTACTATTCGACGGGCACGGTTGACATCCCCTTCGCCGATTACCTGGTCCGCAGGGTCAGTTCGTAGAGCACCATCGCGATCGCGACGATGCCTGCGGTCTCAGTGCGCAAGATCAACGGGCCCAGCGTCACCGGGATCGCGCCGCGGCGGGTGGCTTCCTCAACTTCGCGGGACTGCAACCCTCCTTCAGGTCCGACGATCACCGCGGCCCGCGATGCGCGGTGCGCGTTCGTGAGCGCGTGCGCGATCGAGCGGCTCTGCTCACCTTCCCATAGCACGAGGATGCGATCGTATCCAGATACCTTCTCGAGCGCCTCATGGAACGGCATCGGTTCGTGGACCACCGGCACGTCGCTCCGCCGGCACTGCTTCGCGGCCTCGGTCGCGATCCTCAGCCACCGGCCGACACGTTGCCGTCCTTCAGCGACCGTGCGCTCTGACAGAAACGGGACGAACTCCGCGACGCCGACCTCTGTCCCCATCCGGATCACGTCGTCCATCTTCGCGCCCTTCGGCACACCCTGCAGCAGCGCCAGATGGAGCACCGGGCGGCGTCCTTCGCGTGCGCTCACGATCCTCCCGATCACTTCCTCGGCGGCGATAGATTCGAGTTCAACCTCGAACTCGCGCCCTGTGCCATCCAAGACGACCACCCTATCACCGGGCCGCAGCCGTAGGACGACCGCCACATGCCGCGCCTGAGAATTCCGGAGAGTGACTCGATTGCCCGTGACCGAATTTGGTGGCGCAATGAAGCGACGCATTAGGCTGTCTTCGCGTTATCGCGTTATCGCGTTATCGCGTTACCGTCAGTTTCGGGCTAGTACCAGGCATCGCCATTCCGCATCGCGCTTCACTTCGCGGGTACGGAACCCAACACTCCTGGCCACCGCCTCGACTTCAAGCATGCGGTCTTCGATGATCCCGGAGGCTGCGAGCATGCCGTCCGGCTGTAGATACGTTCGTGCAGCAGGAAGAAAGTCCAGGTGGATGTCGGCAATCAAGTTGGCCAGGATCATGTCGGCCCGGCCCTCGACGCCGTTGAGCAGGTCGCCCAGCCGGACAGTGACTCGATCGGCCACGCGATTGTGCGCGGCGTTCTGTCTGGCCACATCCACCGCCACAGGATCGTTGTCCACCGCCAGGACTGCGGCGGCCCCGAGTTTCGCCGCCGCGATGGAAAGGATGCCCGAACCCGTACCGACGTCGACGACACGCTCTCCGCCGCGGACATGCTCTTCCAGAACGGCGAGACACATCTGTGTCGACGGATGCAGTCCGCTCCCAAAAGCCATTCCGGGATCGAGCTCGACCACGACCGCGCCGGCAGGCGGCGGGGTTTCGTCCCACGTGGGGGTAATCCACAGCCGCCGGCCGACCGCGAACGGCTTGAAGTGATTCTTCCAGGCAAATGCCCACCTGGAATCTTCCACAACCTGCGTGGCGATGCCGGCCCGGCCGACGTCCAGTCCGAACTTCGGAAGCGTGCGGATGCGCGAGGCGATCGCGCTGAGCGTGACGTCAGTAGCCGGGCCGACGGGAAGGTAGCCGCGCAACTGCACGACGCCCGGCTGAGGATGCTCCTCGACGATGCCGCCGGTCCGGCACTCGAGGAGGATATTCGCAACCGCCTCTACAGCCGGCTGCGCGGTCGTGACGGTGATCTCGACCCACTTCATGGCGTGAATAGTGAATGGTGAATGGTGAATGGTGAATGGTGAATGCTTCGTTCCTCGATTCACCATTCACGTCTGTTACTGGAGAAACTCCTTTACCTTGTCCGTGAGCTTCTTTTTCTGCGGCTTCACGTTCTCGCCGCGTAGCTTCGCCAGCTGTAGGAGGAGCCGGCGCTCTTCGGCGGTCAGTGTCGTCGGCACCCGCACATCGAGGCGGACGTGCAGATCGCCGCGGCCGCCGCGCGGGTCGGGCATCCCCTTCCCCCGAATCGTGAGCACGTCACCAGGCTGCGTCCCCGCTGAGACGACCTGCATCATCGACCCGTCCAGCGTCGGCACATCGATCTCATCGCCAAGGGCAGCCTGGGTGATCGAGACCGGCGCCGTGGCGTACAGGTCCCGGCCCCGCCGTTTGAACACGGGATGTGGAGTGAGCTCGAGGAAGACATAGAGGTCTCCTCGACCGCCGCCGCGTTCGCCCGCCTCTCCCTCACCGGCCAGACGCAGCCGCATGCCGTCGTCCACGCCTGCCGGAACGGTCACCATCAGCGTCTTCTTGAGCGGGGCGCGGCCGTTGCCGCGGCACTGTTTGCAGGGATTGCGCAGCACGGTCCCGGATCCACCGCACGTCGTGCAGGTGGTGATCTGCGTGAACGATCCGAATGCCGTCCGCTGAGCGTAGCGCATCTGCCCTGACCCTCGGCAGGTCGGGCACGTTTCCGGCGCCGATCCTCGCTCGGCACCGGTCCCAAAGCACGACGGACAGGTGTCCAGCCGTTCGATCTCAATCTCCTTTTCTGTGCCGCGCGAGGCTTCTTCGAGCGAGATCTCGAGATCGTAGCGCAGATCGGTGCCGCGCAGTTGGGCATCCGGCTGCGCGCCGGCGGGACGCCGGCCGAAGAACATGTCGAAGATATCATTGAACGGCCCGAAGCCGAAGTCGCGGAATTCTTCCGCGGGAATGGGCTGGACGGTGCCGTAGCGATCGTATTGCGAGCGGCGCTGCGGGTCCGACAGGACCTGATAGGCTTCATTGATTTCCTTGAAGCGCTCGTTCGCGTGGGGATCATCTTTCTTTACGTCGGGGTGGTACTCGCGCGCCAGCCGGCGGAAGGCACGCTTGATCTCATCCGGAGACGCGCTGTGATCGACGCCGAGGATCTCGTAGTAGTCCCGCATGGGCCGCTAGGACCGCTCGAGGGTCGCGCTGAGATCGGCCACGAGATAACGGATCAGGGAGATCGCTCTGGCGTAGTCCATCCGGATCGGACCTAGGATGCCGAGCGCCCCGGCAGGACGCCCGCCGATACGATACGCGGCGGCAATCACCGTGCAGCCGCGCAGATCCTCATGGCGGTGCTCGCTGCCGATCGTGATCCAGACCGGCCGCTCCAGGGTGCCGCGGAGGAGATCTGTGACGACGTCCTCACGCTCCAACGCCGACAGCACCGGCTGGGCATCGCGGGCATCCTGGAACTCCGGCTGTTTGAGGATATTGGAGGTCAGCGCGATGAAGTGCAGGTGGGTGAAGGTCTGCGTCGCCGGGTGCGGTTCCGCGGCCACGGAAGCGTACTCCGTCACCGTCGCCAGGATCCGTGCGATGCCCTCCGGCACCGGTGCCGTCTCTTCCACGATCGCCTTGAACTGCCGGCGGACCCGGGCCCGCTCGCGGGCCGTGAGATCGATCTCGGGAAGCATCGTATCCACATAGAAACGGTACCCGCGGTCGGTCGGAATACGGCCGGACGACGTGTGTGGGTGCGACAGGCACCCCATCTCTTCCAGCGCCGCCATCTCGTTCCGGACCGTGGCCGGGCTGACCCCGAGCCGCAGGCGATGGGCGACCGTCTCCGAGCCGACCGGTTCTGCCGTGTGAACGTACGCCTGGATGACGGTCTTGAGGATCTCCTGCTTCCGGGGGTCGAGTTCAGTCACCGGTGTTCACCTGAGCCCCTGAGATTAGCACTCGCCGCGAAAGAGTGCTAATCTTTGTACTTCCCCACGATAGCATCCGCCCAAAAACGCTGTCAACGCGCCCGCGCCGCCGGACGCCGCCGGAGCAGGTCTCTGACAACCCCCAGCTCCTCGACCCGGAACAGACGGCAGGCCGCGAGGTAGACTGCCCCACCCACGGCCGCGCTGACCGCCAGCCACACGGCGGTATCCAGCAGCCCGGAAGCCGCCACCAGGAACTGCCCTGTGCCCCACATCGATGCCGCGGCCAGAAGCGTCGCGCCTGTGAGACGGCCCGCCGTGCGCGCCAGCCGCCTGCCTTCCAGGTTCTGAAGCCGGCCGCGGAGGACCCAGAGCAACGCGCCGGCGTTGACGGTCGAGACGATTGCCGTGGCGAGCGCAATCCCCGTGGCCCCGAGGATCAACATGAGCAGATAGTCCAGGGCAGCGTTCAGGCCGATCATCACCACGCCGATCCGGACCGGCGTTGCCATATCATGCAGTGCGTAGAATGCGCGCGTGATGACATAATAGCCCGCAATCGCCGGGAGCCCGATCGCGTAGGCAGCCACAGCGGACGAGACGGCCTGCGTCGCCTCTGCCGAAAACTGCCCGCGTTCAAAGAGCAGGCGGATGAGCGGTTCGCGCAGCACGATCGCGACTGCGGCGACCGGTAGGATCGCAAACAGCGTCGCGCGCAAACCGAGGGACGTGGTGGCGCGGAGGTCTGCTGTGGCCTGCGCCGCCGCATGCCGGGACAGCAGCGGGAAGATCGCAGTGGCGACGGAGATCGCGAAGATCCCGACCGGTGCCTGAATGACTTCGTACGCATAGTCCAGCACCGCGACCGCATTCACCCCGGACGTCGGAGGCAGCAGCGACGCGAACAGGCGGCCGACGTAGGCGTTGATCTCCACCACGGCAAGTCCGAGCATCGCGGGAACCGCCAGCCGGCCGATATCCCGTACCGCGGGGTGCCGGAGATCGATCCGCATGAAACGCAGCCCGAGGCGGCGCGCTGCCGGCATTTGCACGAGAAACTGGGCCGCCGTCCCGAGGATCCAGCTGATCGCCAGCCCTTGAATCCCGTAGGCGGGACCCAGAATGAGCGTGCCGGCGATGATGACCACATTGAACACGAGCGGCGCCAGCGCGGGCACGGTGAACTGCTGGTGCGCCTGCAGGAATCCGGTCGCAAAGACCGACAGCGCGAGAAACAGCATGGCAACAAAGATGATCCGGGTGAGCCCGGCGGCGAGGTCGACCTGGGCCGGGATGGCAGTGAAACCCGGCGCCGCGACTGGGATGATCAGCGGCGCCAGCAGCTGGCCGGCGACCACCATCAGGACGCCGATCCCGAAGACGAGAGAGAAGAGACTCCCGGACACGCGG
This sequence comes from Armatimonadota bacterium, assembly GCA_016193565.1. GTDB lineage: Bacteria > Sysuimicrobiota > Sysuimicrobiia > Sysuimicrobiales > Kaftiobacteriaceae > JACPRY01. The sequence continues at coordinate 6,993 of JACPRY010000077.1, read as the reverse complement.
CGGGCTTCGCGCTCGTCGCGCTGCGCAAGATAGCGGCTGATCGTGGGGATGAAGACGATGCTGAGCGTTCCGCCGAGCAGCAGGCGCTGCACGAAGAACGGTACGTAATAGGCGATGACGTAGGCGGCCTTCGCGTTGGTGGCACCAAACAGCCAGGCGGTGACAATTTCGCGGACGAGACCGAGCACGCGGCTGGCCACCGTCGCGGCGGCCATGAGTGAGGCGGCCCGGGCGAGACGCGCGGTGGGCGGCGAGTCGGTTGACGTCGCGTGCGTCATCGATCCGGCCAATTATACCCCATTCCCTAATCCCGAAGTTTCGTGCTAGCATAGCCTGCGGTTCCTCTCCCTACTACTAGGCGAGGTGCGGTGTGGCGAAGCGTTCAAAGTCGGGGTTGAAGCACAAGCGTCAGGACATCAAACGGCGGGTGTGGAATCAGTCGGTCCGCACGGAGTTGAAGACGCTCGCGAAGAAAGCGCCGGAGAATCGGGAGTCGCTCCTGGAGGCGATCGCCGCCCTCGATCGCGCGGCGAGGAAGGGCATCATCCACAAGAACGCCGCGGCCCGAAAGAAATCGCGCCTCATGCGCAAACTGGCTGTGCAAAAGACGTAGTCGACCTACCACCTACGACCTACCACCTACAACCGTTCTTGCAGGCAGGGCTAGCGTCACAATCAGCGTCTCCAGCGCCAGGCGGGGATGCCCGGTGGTCTTGATCGCTCGATCCGCCTCTTGAAGCCGTGCGAAGATCCCCGGAAACTCTGACGGCGAGAAGTTCCTCGCCTCCTCCACCATGCGCCGCGCGACGAACGGCGGCACGCCCAGTGCCTGCTGAATGGTCGGCGGAGCGACCTTACGCTGGAGCAGCACACTCGTCCGTAAGAGCATCCGGAACTGCCGCGCGATCATGAACAGCACGTACGGGGCCGCCTCTTCGCGGAGGATGTCGTCCAGGTGAGCCAGGGCCGCGCCGGCGCGCTTCTCTCCGATGGCGTCCACGAGCATGAAGATCGTACTCTCCGACTGCCTGCTGACCGTGGCCTCCACGTCGGCGCGGGTGATCTTCGCTTCGGAACCGGCGAATGAGAACAGTTTCTCCAGTTCGAGGCTCAACTGCCGCAGGCTCGGCCCCACGCGCGCGACGAGCGCCTCGATCGCATCCGGGTCGATCCGCCGTCCTTCCTGTTTCACCCTGGCGCTGATCCAGGCCGGCAGTTCCCGTACCGATAGACGCGGGAACTCCTGAGCCTCTCCCACACGCCTCATGGTCGTATAGAGCTTGCGCCGGCGGTCGAGATCGATCGCGACGAGGATCAGTGCCGATGGCGGCGGGCCCTGCTCGAGGTAGGCGGCCAGCCGTTCCTGCTCGGCGGCCTTCCACACGTCCACATCTTTCACGACGACTGCGCGGCGCTGACCGAAAAACGGCAGCGTGTCGATGCGTGTGATCAGATCGGCGAGCTCGATCTCGCCGGCACGCACGACGTCGAGGTTGAGAGCGCGATCGGGCGCAGGAATCAGTAGATCGAGGAGGCGGGTGATCGCCTGCTCGACCAGCAGGTCTTCTTCTCCAAGCAATAGGTAGATGTGTGACGGAGTGGCAGCGGCCTTGGGCTTGGGCATCTAGTCCAGATGCTCTTCGGTACGGCGTCGAAGCCTGTCAATCAGCGCAGCGATCTCCGAGGCGTTGGCATCAGTGTCCACGTGGAAGCCGATCTGCAGCACGGTCCCCTCTCCGGCCCCGGGGGGAAGCTGATCCGCGGGCACGTAGGCCCGGCCGCCGCTTTCAAAGACCAGGACGGCCACACCGTCTTCGACCCGATCAATGATCGCCCGCATCACGCGTCGTATGCACCCAGACGCTCTGTCCGTCTGATTCGACCGTAATGGCGCCGTGGCGATCCGTCCGGTAGATGCGCGCGCCCGCGGCGGCGAGTGCGTCTAGCGTGATCGGATGCGGATGTCCGAACGGATTCCACGCACCAACGGAAATCAGGGCAAGTTGCGGAGCGACAGCCTCGAGGAACTCCGGCCGGCTGCTGGTGCGGCTGCCATGGTGCGCCACCTTCAGCATTGTGCTGCGCAGCTCGTCACCTCTTGCGAGCAATCCGGTTTCGACCAGCCCCTCGATGTCGCCCGTGAAGAGCGCGCTGACCCGGCCGTAGGTCACGCGCAGCACGATGGAGTTGAGGTTCACGTCGGCGCTCGATCCTGAAATGAGCGGCTCCTCTGGATGGAGCACCAGCACCTGCACGCCGCCCCCGAGATCAAGGCGCATCCCCCGGCGCGCCAGCCTGTAGGGAATCCCGCGCGCGTCGATGATGCGCAGCAGGCGCGGATACGACGGCGCGGGGTGCGGATACCCGCTGTCGAGCATCACGCCGACCCTGAAGTTCTCTGCGACCGCAACGAGTCCTCCGGCATGATCTTCATGCGGGTGGGACAACACCAGCACATCGATCTGGTGAATACGCATCCGCCGCAGCGCGGGGATCACCCGCCGCAAGCCGATGTCGTATCCGGTCTCGCGGCCTTCGATCTCCCCGCCGCCATCGATCATCATGACCCGGCCCGACGGCGCACGGATCACGATGGCATCGCCCTGCCCGACGTCCAGAAAGGTCATGACCAAACGCGCGGGGGCCAGAGCCGAAGCGACCTGGATCCAGACCAGCATCGCGACGGCGCCGGGGACTGCGATGCGCAGCAGCGCCGGCCGGAGCCGGACCCGTCCGCGCAGTGACTCCACGACCACCACGAGCACGACGTAGCACACTCCGACTGTGACAAACGATGGAGGGGTCACGCCGAGTGTCGCGGCGGGCAGCCGGGCGAACCACGCCGCGGCCAGCGCAACGGCGCCGACCAGCGGGGCGAGCAGGGATGCCAGGATCATACCGACGGGAGCCGCCGCGGCACCGATGATTCCACACAAGAACCCCGCGGGCACCAGGACACCGACAAGCGGCACGACCACGAGGTTGGCCACAAACCCGGCGAGCGAGACCTGAGCGAAATGCACGGCCAGAATTGGCATCACGGTGAGCTGGGCGGCGACCGTCATCGCGACGAGCGTGCGGACAACGTAGGGAAGCCGCGTCATCCGATCCGCCAGCGCAGGGGCCACGTAGATGAGCGACCACGTCGCCGCAAACGACAGTTGAAATCCTGCATCGAACAGCAGCAGCGGACTGGTGACCAGCAGCGCGACCGCCGCGGCCGCAAGCGCCGCATAGAGATCGCGGTCCCGTCCGATCAGAACGGCCACCAACCCCGTGAGCGCCATGATCGTCGCGCGGGCCACCGACGGCGCCCAGCCCGCCATGAGCGCGAAAAATGCCACCGCGCCTGCGGCTCCCGCCGCACCGGCAGGATGCGCCAGACCCACCGCACGCGCCAGCCACAGCATCGTGCCCGCCACGAGCCCGACCTGCGCGCCCGACACGACGAGGACGTGGAGCAGCCCTGCGGACCTGAACGTTTCCCGTACCTCGTCTGGGACCGCGCCGTCGTCACCGAGGAGCAGACTGGTCAGCAGCGCACCCGGCGTCCCAGGCATCGCTCGGCGAAAGAACGCCGCCATGCGCACGCGTGTGGCATGCGCCGCTGCGACGATAGGGTTGAGCCGCCGCCGCCCGGAGATGCGCAGGTCCGCACCCGGCCGGCTGACAAGCTGGGCGTGGATCCCTTGCGCGGCAAGATAGTCCCGGTAGGAGAACTCGCCAGGATTTCCTGCCGGAGGAGGCCGGACGAGTCTTCCGCGGAGGGTGATGATGTCCCCGTAGTGGAGCGGCGCGCGGGCGCGGGTCGAAACGAGGATCAGTCCGGTTGCGCGACGGCTCTGGCTCCTGACAATCAACTGCTCGGCGCGAACCACGAACCGGAGGCGATCACGCGACGACGCCGGCGGCCGGACGACCGTACCGGTCAGCGTGACTTCGTGGCCCGCACTTGCCGCAGCGCTGCCGGCCCCAGGCGGCAGCGTATTGATCTGATACCAGAGGCCGCCTGCCGCTGCGACCGCGGCTACGATGGCGATCGATGCGGAATGCCGCCGGACATGCAGGAGCGCCGCGGCCGCCGCGCAGAGCGCGCCTGCCAGCATCCAGCCGTAAAGGCCGACCGTCGTGGCCTTGCCAAGCATGATGCCGGCCGCAAATGCGGCGGCGATCCAGATTATGGGACGATGCATCGCGCCCCTCCCGGCGGGGACCATCGTGCCGGAAGGGGCGCAGAAGTACTATGACCTGCGTGGGTCAAATTCAGGTGCCTGGCACCTAGGGGCCTGGCACCTAGGTGCCAGGCCCCGTGGGGGCAGGCCCCTTATGATTTGGAGGTGACTTCCTGTCTGATCCGGTTCAGAAACTGGTCAAGAGGCATCGGGCCTAGATCCCCCGATGCGCGGCTGCGGACCGCGACCTGCCCGCTTTGCGCCTCCTTATCTCCGACGATGAGCATGTAGGGCACCCGCTCGATCTGACCCTGGCGGACCTTGTAGCTGATCCGCTCGTTGCTCTGATCGACCTCGACCCGCAGACCTTCCCGAGCGAGGCGATCGCGCACCTGTCGTGCGTATTCGAGATGGCGATCGGCGATCGGTAGGATGCGCGCCTGCTCGGGCGCGAGCCAGAGTGGAAAGTCTCCTGCAAAGTGCTCAATGAGAAACGCCATCATCCGCTCCATCGTGCTGATGATAGCCCGGTGGATGATGACCGGCCGATGCGCCTTGCCGTCCTCGGCGATATATTCCAGCTCGAACCGACGCGGCAACAGGAAGTCGATCTGCACGGTGGAGAGCGACTCCACCTTGCCCGCTGCCGTGCGGACCTGGACATCGAGCTTCGGTCCGTAAAAGTTTGCTCCGCCGACAACGAGATTGGACGTCAGCCTGAGCTCGTCGAGCGCCTCGCGCAGCAGACTCTCCGCCGTCATCCACAACTCCTCATCCTGGTGGTAATACTGCCGGTCCTTCGGATCATGCAGGGAGAGGTCAAGCCGATAGTCACTGATCCGGAACTCCTGGTACACCTCCTGGATGAGATTGACGACCGCCGCGAACTCTTGTTTGACCTGGTCCGGCCGGCAGAAGATGTGCGCGTCGTTCAGCGTCATCGACCGCACCCGGTGCAGCCCGGTCAGTGTTCCAGACCGCTCGTACCGGTACATCCGGCCGAGCTCAGCGATGCGGACGGGCAGGTCGCGGTAGGACCGCTGCTCCTGCTTGTAGATCATGATGTGATGCGGGCAGACCATCGGCTTGAGCACGAGCTCTTCGCCGTCCACCTGCATCGGCGGATACATGCTCTCGCGGAAGTAGTCCCAGTGCCCTGAGATCTTATAGAGTTTCAGCGCGGCGAGATCCGGCGTATAGACGTGCTGGTAGCCGCGCGTGAGCTCCAGATCCACGATGTAGTTTTCCATGATGCGGCGGACCATGGCCCCCCGCGGCAGCCACAGCGGAAGTCCCTGCCCGAGTTCGTCGGCAAACGCAAAGAGTTTGAGCTCTTTGCCCAGCCGCCGGTGGTCGCGGCGCTTCGCTTCCTCGAGCTGGTGGACGAACTCGTCGAGCTGTTCCTGGCGTGGAAAGGTAATGCCGTAGATGCGCGAAAGCATCTCGCGGTGTTCGTCACCGCGCCAGTACGCGCCCGACGTGCTGAGGAGCTTGATCGCCTTGATCGCTCCCGTCTGCGGGAGGTGCGGACCGCGGCACATATCCATGAAGCCGTCCTGCCGGTAGAAGGACACACGCGCGTCCGGGATCTCCTCCAGCAGCTCCAGCTTGTACTTCTCCCCCATCTGCCGGTACATCGTGATCGCTTCGTCGCGGGGAATCTCGACGCGCTCGATGGGCTGGTCGCGCTTGGCGAGCTCACGCATGCGCGCCTCGATGCGCTCAAGATCCTCAGGCCCGAACGGGCGTCCGATGTCGATGTCGTAGTAGAAGCCGTCGTCGATCGGCGGGCCGATCGCCAGCTTCGCCTCGGGGAACAGCGCCTTCACGGCCTGCGCAAGCAAGTGGGCCGATGAGTGCCAGTAGACCTCACGCCCTTCCGGCTGATCAAAGGTCAGCAGCTCGACGGAGGCGTCTTGGTCCAGCGTGGCGCGCAGATCGCGAAGCGTGCCGTTTGCCTTCGCGACAAGCGCATCACTGCGGCCGGCGTCGCGGGCAATCTGCGCGAGCGAGACCCCCTGAGCGTACTCTCTGGCGCTGCCGTCCGGCAGCCGCACCGTTATGCGCTCCATGTCCATCGCTCCCAGTCGAAATCAAAAAGCCCCAGTCCGTTGAAGGACGGGGCTACCGTGGTTCCACCCTCATTCCGCCGCGACCATCGACGGCGGCGCTCTCACTCCGTCACGGGGAGTTCCGGCGCACCTGCTGACGTGACTCGTGACTCGTGATTCGTGAATCGACAAGACCGCAGTTACGATTCACTATTCACGATTCACCATTCACGGTTTTTCGGGTGGCAGCTCCGAGGAGGTTTTCAACCGGTCCGTCGGGGGAGGTTCACAGCCGAGACCTCCCCTCTCTCGGCGACGATTGCACCGGCCTACTCGTCCCCGTCATCGCTCGTTAGTGGAAGTATAGGCAGGCCCGAATTCGGCTGTCAACATTGATACCCTCACCCCCTCCCTCTCCCCACAAGGGAGAGGGCATGGTACTGGACTTAAGGCCCGCCTGCTGGAGCGCGTCCGAATACCTGCCGCACGTACCAGGGGACGATCGTGACGCTGACGAGCTGTTCTGTGCCATCGAAGAGATCGGCGAACTCCGGCACGGTGACGCGCAGCTGGTAGCTCAGAACACGGTCAATGCCTTGGGGCACGCTGCGGACAACGTCGATCAGTTGATGGACCTTGTAGATCCTGAGAATCGACGGATCGACAATAGGGCGGACGTTGCCCTGCGTCATGACGCGCTCTGGGACGCCCCGCCGGTACTGCAGCTGGAGTTCCACTGATCCTCCGGCGGGGTCGCGGAACCGGAACCG
>JACPRY010000003.1 GCA_016193565.1 Armatimonadota bacterium | reverse complement strand
TGCGTGATCTCTTCGAGCCGGCCCTCACGGGCCTTCAGGGTAAGCTCGCGGTCACGTTGGCCCAACACTTCCACAGCGATCTTCCGTTCCTTAGCCTTCTCGAGAATGAAGCGCTTGGCTTCTTCCAGGGTCATCACTGTGCTCCAGTTACCGTGTAGACTGTGCGACTGTGTAGACTGTGTAGACTACTTTGCTTCCCCTCCAACAACGATCTCTGACACAAGGAGGTGCGGCTGGCCGACTTCCACGGGAATCGATCCGGAGAGGCTCCCGCACATCCCGGGGGAGGTCTCGAGATCTCCGGCGACGGCGACGATTTTCATGATGGTCTCCGGCCCCTTGCCGACGAGCATCGCGCCGCGGACCGGCTCTTCAACGCGGCCGTGCCGGACCGCATACGCTTCCTTCACGCCGAAGTTGTACTCGCCTGAGCCCGGCCTGACCTGACCGCCGCCCACGTCCTTCGCATACAGTCCGAACTCGATGCCCTCGAATAGGTTCTCAATTGACGTGTCGCCCGGCATGATGAAGGTATTACGCATCCGTGACGTCGGCGCAAAGGTGTAATCCTCTCGTCGTCCGGATCCCGTGGGACGGTACCCGGTGAGCAGCGCGCCCCAACGATCCACCATATAACTCTGGAGGATGCCGCGGTCGATCAGCACGGTGCGCTCCGTCGCCGCGCCTTCATCGTCGAACTCGCTGCTGCCCCAGCCGTGGGGGGTGGTGCCGTCATCCACATAGGTCACGGCGGAGCTCGCAATCTGCTCGCCGAGTTTGTCGGTGAGCACCGACGCCTTCCGTGCCACCGACGTCGTCTCGAGCAGATGCCCGAGCGCCTCGTGGAAAATCACGCCGCCAAAGGCGTTGCCGATGACGACCGGCATCGTGCCGGCCGGGGCCGGCTTTGCGCGGAGGTTCGTGAGGGCCTGCTCGGCAGCGCGACGGCCGGCATCCCGCGGAGGATGTCGGTCAAAGAACTCCAGGCCCATGCTCAGGCCCGGCGCGTAGGAACCGGTCTGCACGTCCCTCCCGTCCTGCGCGACGGCGATCACGCGCAGCCGCGTACGCACCCGCCGGTCCTCCGCCCACGTCCCCTCGACGTTGGCAACCAGCACGTCTTGCTCCCATTCCATGAGGAGGGAGTCCACCTGCTGGATCTCGCGGGCGATCCGCGCGCCTGCGTCGACTTCGTTGAGGAGGGCGAGCCGGTATGATTTCGGTTGCGCGTCGTACGACACGCCGGGCGCATGCAGCCCGCGCGGGCCGGCTTTGCGGAAATCCAGGCCACCTCGGCCGCGGGCATCGACGCGGCCGGCCCGGCCCTTCAAGCGGACCAGATTTTCGGTGACCTCGCGCAGGCCGTCTGCGGTGAGGTCGTTCGTGTACGCGTACACGACCTCCTCGCCAAAGAACAGGCGGATTCCGGCCCCATAGGAGACACCACTGTTAGCTTCCTTCGCCTCATTGTTCAGGACGCGAAGCGTGCGCGTCTTCGACCGTTCAGCATAGACCTCGGCGAAACTCGCGCCGCCACGCCGCGCGAGAGTAAGCACATCACCAACTACCACTTCTGCTATCAAGGAGTCACCTCTCCACTCAAAAGCGGAAACGAGGTAGCAAGGTAACGAGGAAACTAGACAAAGCAACCACTCTGGCATTTCCTCGTTTCCTTGCTTCCTCGTTTCCTTGTTTCCGCCTCAGTTGCTGGACTGGCGTCTCAGGCGACGAATGTCTGCGAGCAGAGCCGCTTGGACCAGCCACAGGAAGATTGCGCTCGTGAGGCGGGCAAAGGTCATCCGGACGGATTTGGGGACGCCGCGGCGCTCCATGTAGGCGATCGCGACATGCCCGCCGTCAAGGGGATAGATGGGGAGGAGATTCATCAGACCGAGACCGACGTTGATCGCGCCGGTCAGCTGCAGCACCGCGGCGGGGCCTCGGCCGGCGGCGCGCAGCAGCGCACTCACCGTCCCGATGAATCCCGCCACGCCGACACGTCGATCGCCGTCAAGAGGCATGGGCGCCTCGCCACGCACAGACAGCATCAATGGGAGTCCTGCAGCGATGTTGGCCAGCGGCCCGGCCAGCAGCAATGGAATGCGCCGGTCGGGCGGGATCTGGTCCACATCGATCGCCGCGTACCCCCCGAACGGGAGCGCGCGCACGACCACCGGAATCTCGCCGGACTTGGTGCGCAGCTTCGAACGTGCGATCTGCGGCCCAAACCCCACGCCGATCTCCTTGACCTTTCCGCCGGCGCGGACCGCCATGACCGCATGCGCGGCCTCGTGCAGCGCGACCGTCGCGCCGATCACACCCGCGGTTGTCAGAACTCTACGCCACATAAGTTGCCTCCTGTCATTGCGAGGAGCGCAGCGACGAAGCAATCTCCGCCGGAATGAGATCGCTTCGCTACGCTCGCGATGACGGAAGTAGTTGGTCTTTACTCCTTTGTCTCGATCCTGGCCGTCGCTGCGATCTTGTCGTTCTCTTCGAGCCGCATGAGCCGTACGCCTTGCGCCGCACGGCCGTGCACGGAGATTTGACTCACGGGAATCCGGTTGAAGACGCCGCCCGTCGTGACCACCAGCAGTTCATCCGCGTCATCGACGGCGCGGACGCCGACAACCGGGCCGGTCTTTTTCGTTACCTTTAGGTTGATCACGCCCATGCCGCCGCGCCCCTTCGTCGGGTACTGGCCCATGGGGCTGCGCTTGCCGTACCCGAGCTCGGTGACGGTGAGGAGTGTACGGCCTTCCTTCGCGTCGGCGGCCCCGACGACCTCATCGTCGCCCCGCAGCCGGATGCCGGCCACCCCGCGCGCCGCCCGGCCCATCTCACGCGCCTGCGCAGCTTTGAAGCGCAGCGCCTTTCCGTGTTTGGTGGCCAGGATGACTTCAGTGTCCTTCCTGATCAGTTTCGCGCCGACCAGTTTGTCGTCTCGCGCGAGGTTGATCGCGAAGATGCCGGCGCGCTTGGCATTGATGAACTCCATGAGCCCCGTGCGCTTGGCGATGCCGCGGCGCGTGACCATCAGCACCGAGCCCTCATCCTCGAATGAACGCAGGGCGATGATCGCGTTCACCCGCTCGCCCTGCGCCATCGCCAGCAGGTTCACGATCGCCGCGCCTCGGGCGGTCCGGCCGGCCTCGGGCACCTCGTGCGACTTCATCCGGTACACCTTGCCGCGGTCGGTGAAGAACAGCAGGAAGGCGTGGTTGGTCGTGGTGAGGACCTGCTGCACGAGGTCCTCCTCCTTCGTCCCCATGCCGATGACGCCGCGCGTGCCGCGCCGCTGCAGCCGGTATGTCTCTAGCGGCTGGCGCTTGATGTAGTTGTTGAGGGTGAGGCTGATGACCACGTCGGCGTCGGGGATGAGATCCTCGGCTTCGAACTCCTCGGCCTCGCGGCTCGTGATCTTCGTCCGGCGCGCGTCGCCGTACTTTCCCTTCATCTCCAGCAGCTCATCTTTGATCGCCGCCATGATGAGCTTCGGCCGCGGCGAGGGTGCGTCGCCCAGCATCTCCTTGAGCCGTGCGATGTCCTTCAGGAGTTGCTTGTACTCCTCGTCGATCTTCTCGCGCTCCAGCGCGGTCAGACGCTGCAGCCGCATCTCGAGGATCGCGTCGGCCTGCTTCTCGCTCAGCGTGAACCGCTTCATGAGGCCCTCGCGCGCCGCGGGCACATCCTTGGACTTGCGGATCAGCGCGATGACCTCGTCGAGGTTTTTGAGCGCGACCTTGAGGCCTTCGAGGATGTGCGCCCGCTCTTCCGCCCGGGCGAGTTCGAACTTGGTCCGGCGGATGACGACCGTGCGGCGGTGCTTGAGGTACTGCCCGAGCAGATCCTTGAGTTGGAGCGTCTTCGGCACGCCGTCGACGAGCGCCAGCATGTTGGCGCCGAACGTCGTCTGCATCTGCGTATGCTTGAACAGCTGGTTGCGGACGATCTGCGGATTGGCGTCCCGTTTCAATTCAATCACGATCCGCATGCCGCGGCGGTCGGACTCATCGCGGAGGTCCGAGACGCCGCCCATCTTCTTGTTGCGCACCAGCTCGGCGATGCGCGCGATCAGCGCGGATTTGTTCACCTGGAAGGGTATCTCAGAAACGATGATCGCCGTGCGGCCGCCTCTCATCTCCTCGATCTCTGCCTTCGCCCGCACCAGGATACTCCCGCGACCGGTGGTGTAGGCGGCCTTGATCCCGTCCCGTCCGAGGATGGTCCCACCGGTGGGGAAATCCGGGCCCTTGACGATCTTCATCATCTCGTCGGGATCGAGGGTGGGTTCCTCGATCATCGCGACCAGGGCGTCTACGAGTTCGCCGAGGTTGTGCGGCGGAATGTTGCACGCCATCCCGACCGCGATGCCGGAAGCGCCGTTCATCAGGAGGTGCGGTACCTTCGCAGGCAGGACGACTGGCTCGTGCTCGTACTGGTCGTAGTTGGGGATAAAATCAACGGTCGCTTTGTCAATGTCGGCGAGCAACTCCATTGCGATCGGAGTGAGCCGTGCCTCCGTATAGCGCATTGCCCCAGCAGCGTCACCGTCGATGCTGCCGAAGTTGCCCTGTCCATCCACGAGCGGGTAGCGAAAGGCCCAGGGTTGGGCCATGCGCACC
>JACPRY010000002.1 GCA_016193565.1 Armatimonadota bacterium | reverse complement strand
GTCATTGGCGCAGTTCATTGAGTGTGGTGGACTGACCCCGGAGAGCGTAGGGGTCAGTGCGTGGCCACGCAAAAAGGCGCGACCCTCTTTGAGGTCATCATCGTCAGTGGACTGGCGGCCGGCCTGCTCGGGGTCGTCTGGCTGGCGTATCCCCTGCTGTCCCGGGTCGCCCTTCGCTCAGCCGCGATCACGCTGGTCGCTGATCTGCGGCTGGTGCAGGCCCGCGCCATCGCCGAGCGAGAGCCCGACCGCCGCCACGGCATCGAGTTCCGGCCCGAGGCCTCTCGCTACCTCGTCTTCATCCGGACCGGGAGCAGGACCACCGTCGTGCGCGAGCAGCGCCTCCCCGCCCGCGTTCACCTGACGCATGTCCGCTTCGGCGGGAGCCCCTCCTCAGCGGTGTTCTTCACGGGTGTCAGTCTGTTTGGCGCCCCATCCGGCGGAGGCACGGTGACCCTGAGAGCCGGCTCCGCCCACCTGTGCGTCCGCGTGATGCCCGCCACAGGACGGGTCCGCGTGTCCAACACCGGTTGTCCCTAGGCCAACCGTGAGCACAAAGGGAGATGACCCATTTGAGCTATCTCTCATGCCGGTGCCAGGCACTCAGGTGCCAGGCACTCAGGTGCCTGGCACCTGAGGTGAGGCACAGATCTCTCAGATCTGGCCTGTGAGGAAGAGCAATGCCTAGGGCGCACCGTTTGCTTGGTGCCGGAGTCACCTACCACATCACGGCGCATGCCACCGGCGGAGACGCACTCTTCGTGGACGACGGGGATCGGTATCGGTACCTGATCCTACTCGCCGAAGCCAAGGCAAAGTGCGACCCTTGCATCTTCGCCTACGCACTGATGACTACCCACATCCATCTCGTCATTCAGACGACGAAGCCCAACGTCTCCGAAAGCATCTGGTGGGTGCACGGTCGCTACGCAATCGCGTTCAATCGGAAACACACCAGACGGGGGCACCTGTTTGCGACGCGCTTCCATGGCCGGGTTATCGATCGCAATGAGGATCTTCTCCAGTCGACGTGCTACGTACACCTTAACCCCGTGCGAGCCGGCATCGTAGAGCAGCCTGAGCAGTATCCGTGGAGCAGTTTTGGCGCCTATGCGACCGATGGTGGAGATTCTCTCGTCGACGTGGCGCCGGTACTTGCGCTCCTGGCGGAAGACCGCGGTCGAGCGAGATCGGCCTATGTGGAGTTCGTCCGTCACTCAATGAAGACCGCTCGACCAACTGAAACCGCCGTCGCAGAATGACGTTGGATGCGTGGTGCGACTGGAGAAGGCCATTCCACCAGAACTCACGAACCAAAGTCAGGATCAGATTGCGCGAGGAGCGTAGTTATCTTGATGTCTCGACTCGAGCGGGTTCGCTCGATGCTCAGCCAGCATAACCTGGATGCGCTGCTCATTCAGAAGTCCGAGAACCGGGCGTACGTGACGGGGTTCTTTGGCTCCGACGGCGTCGCGATCGTCACGCGGAAAGAAGCGATCTTATTGGTGGACTTCCGGTACGTGGAGCAGGCGGGACGCGAGGCGCCCGAGTTCGAGGTGATGAAGGCCGACCGGCAGTACATCGAAACGCTGGCCGCGCTCGTGCAGCAGCGGGAATGGAAGCGGATCGGTTTCGAGAGCGAATCAGTCACCGTCAAGCAGTATCAGGACTACACGACAAGACTTCAGCCGGCGGAATTGGTGCCGATGGAAGGCCTGGACCGGGCGCGTTGGGTGAAAGACGACGAGGAACTCTCGCGCATCCGGAAGGCCGTCGAGATCGCTGATGCGGCGTTCGCCCACATCCGCTCGTACCTGCGGCCCGGGGCGGTGGAGCGCGATATCGCCCTGGAGATGGAGTTCTTCATGCGGCGCCACGGCGCGGACAAGGAGGCGTTCGAGACCATCGTCGCCAGCGGCCCGCGCTCATCGCTCCCGCACGGGCGCGCCGCCGAGCGCGTCCTGCAGGCAGGGGACCTCGTGACCTTGGATTTCGGGGCGGTGTACCGTCACTACAACTCTGACTGCACGCGCACCGTGGTGATCGACGAAGTGTCACCAAAGCAGCGGGAGGTCTACGCGCTCGTCCTTGAGGCGCAGCAGACGGCGGTGCGCGGCATTCATGCCGGCATGACGGGCAAGGAAGCCGATGCGCTGGCGCGCGACGTGATCGCCGGCGCTGGCTACGGGGATGCCTTTGGGCACAGTTTGGGGCACGGCGTCGGCCTGATGGTGCACGAGGGCCCGACGCTGTCTCCGCGTGAGGACGCCGTGCTCGGAGCGAGCATGGTGGTGACGGTAGAACCCGGCATCTACCTGGCCGGGTGGGGCGGGGTGCGCATCGAAGACCTCGTGGTGATCCGCGACCACGCCAGTGAAGTTCTCACGCGCGCGCCGAAGGAGCTGCTGGTCCTATGATCTCGACCGGCGATCTCCGCCCGGGCGTGGTCATCCAGCTGGAAGGCGACCTATACGCGGTGATTGAGACACACCATCACAAGCGGGCGCAGCGCCAGGCGTTCGTGCGCGCGAGGCTCCGCAACCTGAAGACCGGGGCCGTGCTGGAACGCAACTTCACCTCCGATGAGCGCGTGAGCCAGGCCTACCTCGATCGGAAGCCGATGCAGTTCCTGTACTCGCAGGCGGGCGAGTACGTCGTGATGGATCACCAGACGTACGAGCAGCTCTCGCTCCCGAATGCATTGCTCGGCGATGCCGTGGGCTACTTGAAGGAAAACACCGATGTCACCGTCGTGTTTTACGAGGGCCGGCCGATCGCTGTCGAGCTGCCGAACGCCGTGGAGCTTGAGGTGGTGGAGACACCGCCGGGAGTGAAAGGGGACACCGCTGCCGGCAGTTCAAAACCGGCGAAGCTGGAGACCGGGATCACGGTGCAGGTGCCGTTCTTCGTCTCCGCAGGCGATCGCGTGCGCATCGACACGCGCACGGGCGAATACCTTGAACGGGTGAAATAGACCCTCTATAATACCTCCGTGCAGGGCCACCCGCGGGTGATTGACGCGTGTCTGACCGGGCCCAACGAACCGGTTGGGCAGGCGAGCCATCAAGCCACCGCAAGGTGGTCCTTTCGTTTTCAACGTGCTAGATCCACCGGCCTCACCGCCTGCCCACAAGAGACATCGATTGGTGCTTCATCCGGTAGGTCTTTTCGCGGTTCGGCCTCGCTGCGCCGCCGGCCCGCTGCTCGGGTACACTGGTGGTCGCCACATGCCGTGCGGCGCGCCGGAGCGTCGATGCAGTGAGCCGGCCGAAAGTGGGGTCTCGCCGGCGGATGCGGGAACTCGCGCTGCGCGTCCTCTTCGAGGTTGATGTCGGCAGACACCCCCTGGCCGCGGCCCTCGCCCGGGTTCAGTCTGGAGTTCCGGAGTCGGAATGGCCGTTCGTCCGCGCACTGTGTGAAGGGACATGGACACACCGTACCGAGATCGACCGGACGCTGGCCTCACTCACGAAGGACTGGCCGGTCGACCGGCTCGCGAGCACCGACCGGACGATCCTGCGCATGGCCACGTACGAACTGTTCTACCTCGACACGCCGGCACGGGTCGTCATCAACGAAGCGGTCGTACTCGCGAAGCGCTACGGCACGGACGAATCAGGGAAGTTCGTGAACGGTGTGCTGGGAGCCGTGTACCGGAAGCTCCCGGCCGGAGCAGGGCAGGATGATGCACGTGCCTGAGAGTGTCCGCTGTCACCTCTGGATCCGCGGCAGCGTGCAGGGCGTCGGCTTTAGGTTCTTCGCAGAGCGCACGGCCCGGCGGCTTGGGGTGTCGGGGTTCACCCGCAACCTGCCCGACGGCCGCGTCGAGACGGCGGTGGAAGGTTCGCGGGACGCGGTCGAGACCTTCATCGAGGCTATTCGAGCCGGCCCCTCGGGTGCCCGGGTGGACGATCTCCAGATGACGTGGGAAGCGCCGTCGGGTGGTCGGGGGTTTCACATTGTCGGGTAACGGTTCCTAGTCATGCCGGTCACGGACCTCACCCTGCAACAGTACCTTGAGACGCGCGGACGCCTTGTGGATGAGGCGCTCGACCGCTCCTTGCCGCCAGAGTCTCAGCCTCCCGAAATCATCCACCGGGCGATGCGGTACTGCGTGTTTGCCGGGGGCAAACGATTGCGTCCGATGCTGGTGCTGGCCGGTAGCGAAACGTGCGGCGGCAATCCCACGCAGGCGCTGCCGGTCGCGTGCGCGGTGGAGTTGATCCACACGTATTCGCTTATTCACGACGACCTGCCCGCGATGGATAACTCGGATATGCGTCACGGCCGGCCCGCCTGTCACGTCGCGTTCGGTGATGCGATCGCGGTGCTCGCCGGGGACGCGCTCCATGCGCTGGCGTTTGCGCTCATCGCCTCCGCCGCCGATGCCGTCGGCGCCGAGCGCACGCTACTGGTGAGCCGCTTGATCGCAGAGTCGATCGGTACCGACGGGATGGTGGGTGGACAGGTGCTGGATCTGCTCGGCGAAGAAGGCCGCACGTTCCCTGCCGGCCGTGCGCCATCCAGGATCCCCCGTGCCGACATGGTCCGGGAGATCCATCTTCGCAAGACCGGACGACTCATCCGCGCCTCGGTGCTGTCGGGCGCGATGCTGGCAGGTGCCGATGACCGCACGGTCACAGCGCTGGGCCGATACGGCGAGCGCGTGGGAGTGGCGTTTCAAATCGTGGACGACATTCTGGACGTCATTGGGGAGGAGTCCGCGGTGGGCAAGCGGCTGGGCAGTGACGCCGCTCGCTCGAAACTGACCTATCCCATCGCGTTTGGGATCGAGCGCTCGCGGCAGATTGCCGCGGCACTGACGGGTGAGGGCGAGGCGGCGATCGCCGATCTCGGCCCGCGCGGGCGGATCCTGCGCGAGCTGGCGGAGTACCTGTTGGCGCGCGAGCGATGATGACGGTGGCCCACAGGCGGATACGCCTGGATGCATTGCTGGTAGAACGGGGTCTCGCATCGTCCCGGGCCAAGGCACAGGCCGCCATCCTTGCTGGAGAAGTCTACGTGAATGGCGTTCGCGCAGCGAAAGCGGGCATGACCGTCGCTGATGACGCGGCAGTAGAACTCCGGCCCTCCCGGCCGGCGTTCGCGAGCCGCGGCGGGCTCAAACTCGATCACGCCCTGCGCGAGTTCGGGATTGCGCCTGACGGCCTTGTGGCGGTGGACGTCGGAGCATCGACTGGCGGGTTTACCGACTGCCTGCTGCAACGCGGGGCGTCTCGCGTCGCGGCCATAGACGTGGGAACAGGGCAACTGGACTGGCGTCTCCGGAACGATCCGCGCGTCAGGAGTCTGGAACAGCACGACGTGCGCGATGTGACCGCTGACGATCTCGGCGGACTTGCAGACCTCGCCACCGTTGATGTGTCCTTCATCTCGCTCGGCAAGATTCTTCCCGCGGTGCGGCGGTTGCTCAAACTCAGCGGCACGGCGGTCGTCCTGGTGAAGCCACAGTTTGAAGCCGGAAGCAAGCAGCTCAAGCGCGGCGTCGTTCGTGAGGCGGCGGTGCACCGGCGCGTGCTCGGTGACGTGATCGAGACGGCGCGGTCCGGCGGATGGAGCGTCCTGCGCGCCACGCCGTCGCCTGTGGCGGGGCCCGAAGGTAACCTGGAGTTCTTCCTGCTCCTGAAAAATGTGCGCGGTGAATCAATAGAGATCGATGTCGAATCGATGGTGGCGCAGGCGCATGACACCGTGCTGGGAGCGGCACGGAGATGACAACGGTCGGCGTCATCGTCAACACGACCCGGCTGCGCGAGCACCCCGACACCGTACCCGAGGCGAAGACAGCCGTGCACGCCCTCGTGCGCGCGGCGCCCTCGGTGCTGGTGACCGCAGACGCGGCGCAGCTGCTCGGCCTGAGCGAGTTCGGTCGTTCCGAAGAAGAATTGACAGAACGCGCGGAACTGCTGGTGGTGCTCGGCGGTGACGGGACGATCTTGCGGGCGGCGCGTCTCGCGGCCGGCCGCGGCATTCCAATTGTTGGCGTGAACATGGGCGGGTTCGGATTTCTGGCAGAACTGTCCGCAGACGAACTCCCTGCGGCGCTGCCCCAGCTGCTTGCGGGCCGGTACGACGTGGACGAGCGGATGATGCTGCAGGCACAGGTCGAGCAGGGCGGGCGCAGTCACACGCTGCTGGCCCTCAATGACGTGGTCGTGACGAAGAGCGGCGTGGCGCGCGTGCTGCGGCTGCGGATCTCGGTCAACGGAGAGCATCTCGCCAGTTACCCTGCCGACGGCGTCATCGTGGCCACGCCCACCGGGTCGACGGCGTACTCGCTGTCGGCCGGCGGGCCGATCGTCCATCCGCGAGTGGAGGCGATCGTCATCACACCGATCTGCCCGCACACCTTCAACGCGCGCTCGGTGATCGTGGATCAGCATGACGTGGTGACGGTCGAGGTGGAGGCGCCGGCATCGGACGCCACCTTGACCGTGGACGGCCGCGTGGGCGTGTCGCTTGCGCAGACCCGGTCTGTCGTCGTGCAGCGGGCCGCGCCGGCCGCGCGCTTTGTCCGGCTGCGGGACAGTGGCTTCTACACCATTCTCAGAACCAAGCTCGCATGGGGTGGACGATGACCAAGTACATTTTCATCACCGGCGGCGTTGCCTCGGCGCTCGGCAAAGGCATCACCGCGGCGTCAATCGGCCGGCTCCTGCAGGCGCGGGGGCACTTGGTGACGCTGCTGAAATTCGACCCGTACGTCAACGTGGACGCTGGGACGATGAACCCGCACCAGCACGGCGAGGTGTTCGTGACCGACGACGGCGCCGAGACCGACATGGACCTCGGGCATTACGAGCGGTTCATCGATCAAAGCCTCAGCCGCGACAACAACACCACCACCGGAAAGATCTACGGCACCGTCATCGCCCGCGAGCGTCGAGGGGAGTACCTGGGCGGGACCGTGCAGGTCATCCCACACGTGACCAACGAGATCAAGGAAGAGATCAAGAAAGTTGGGATCACCGCGGGCGCCGACGTGGTCATCACAGAGGTGGGCGGGACCGTCGGCGACATCGAGGGGCTGCCGTTCCTGGAAGCGATCCGCCAGTTCCGCCATGCCGTGGGCGCGGACAACGTGATGTACATCCACGTCTCGCTCGTGCCCTACCTGCGCGGGGCGGGAGAACTGAAGACGAAGCCGACCCAGCATAGTGTCAAGGAACTCCGCAGCATCGGGATCCAGCCCGACGTCATCGTCTGTCGCACTGAGCGCCCGCTGTCGAGGTCCGTGAAGGAGAAGATCGCGCTGTTCTGCGACGTCGCGCCAGAGGCGGTCATCCAGGCCCTCGATGTATCCACGATCTATGAAGTGCCGCTCGTGCTGGAGCGGGAGGGACTCGGTGAGATCATCACCGGAAGGCTCGGGCTGCGCCCGGGGCAGCCGAACCTCGTCGAATGGCAGGAGATGGTGGACCGGATCCTGCGTCCCACGCGGGCCGTCCGCATCGCGGTGGTCGGCAAGTACATGGGTGTCGAAGATTCCTACGTGAGCATCGTCGAGGCGCTCCACCACGGCGGGATTCCCTATCGCGCCGATGTCCAGATTGCGAAGATCGATTCCGAAGAACTCGAGCCGCTCTCCCAGGAGCAGGTCAGTGACCGGCTCGCCGGCTTTGACGGGATTCTTGTCTGCCCCGGCTTCGGCGCGCGCGGGGTGGAGGGCAAGGTCAAGGCGATCCGGTTCGCCCGCGAGCGCGCCGTGCCGTTTTTGGGTATCTGCTACGGGATGCAGTGGGCCGTGGTCGAGTTTGCCCGTCACGTGTGCGGGCTGGACGGAGCCAACACCACCGAAGTCGATCCGCACACCCCGCATCCGGTGATCGATCTGCTCCCCGAACAAAAGGCGATCACCGAGAAAGGCGGTACAATGCGATTGGGACTGTACCCGTGCCGGCTGGCCCCCGGCTCGCTGGCAGAGCAGGCCTACGGCACGGGGGAGGTCGCGGAACGGCACCGGCATCGCTACGAGGTGAACAACAACTATCTCGACATCCTCACCCGTCATGGGATGCGGGTCACCGGGATCTATCCGGCCAAGAGCCTCGTCGAGATCGTTGAGCTCGGAGACCATCCGTGGTTTCTAGGGACGCAGTTTCATGCGGAGTACCGGTCGCGGCCGACCCGGCCGCACCCGCTGTACCGCGAGTTCATCGGGGCCGCCGTGCGGTACGCGGGGAGGCAGATTCCAGTTGTGATGGGAGGCTAAGGACATGGGGCTCGTCACGTACATCAACGGGCAGTTCGTTCCCAAGGAAGAAGCCAAGATCTCCGTCTTCGACCACGGCTACCTCTACGGCGACGGGATCTTCGAAGGCATCCGCGTGTACCACGGCCGCGTCTTCCGGCTGGACGAACATGTGAAGCGCCTCTATGACTCAGCCCACTACCTCATGCTGGAGATCCCGCTCTCTCCAGAGCAGATGAAGCAGGCGATCCTGGAGACGGTGCGGCGCTGTGGCCTGCGCGACGCTTACATCAGGCCGGTCGTGTCGCGCGGCGTGGGCGATCTCGGGCTGGACCCCCGCAAGTGCAAAACGGCCAGCGTGGTGATCATCGTTGACACCATCCAGCTGCATCCCGAAGAGGCGTACCTTCGCGGGCTGCGCGCGATCCACGCCACGACCCGCAAGGTGCGGCCGGACGCGCTCTCCCCGCAGGCGAAGACGCTGAACTACCTCAACGGCATCATGGCGCGGATGGAGGCCAACCTGGCCGGCGTCGACGAGGCGATCATGCTCACGAGCGACGGCTACGTCTGCGAGTGCAGCGCAGAAAATATCTTCCTGGTCCGAGGCGGCGAGGTCTGGACCCCGGCGCCCTACCTGGGTATTCTCAAGGGGATCACCCGCGAGACGGTGATGGGGCTCGTGCGCGAGCTGGGACTGCCGATGCTCGAGAAGGTCTTCACCATGTACGACGTCTACACCGCCGAAGAGTGCTTCCTCACCGGCACCGGCGCGGAGGTCGGGCCGGTCGTGGAGGTGGACAGCCGCCGCATCGGGACGGGCGCGCCCGGACCCACGACGCTCAGGGTCATGAAGCTGTTCCGCGAGCTCACCCGGCGCGAGGGCACGCCGATCTACGAGACCGAGGTCGTTGAAGGGCGGACGTAGCGTTCGTCTGTGGGCGAAAAGCTCGTGAAATCGACGCGCGTCTACGACGGGGCCGTGGTCTCCCTGCGAGTCGATGAGGTTGTCCTCCCCAGCGGCCGCACGGCAGCGCGCGAGATCGTCGAGCACCGCGGGGCGGTGGCGATCGTTCCTCTCACCGATGACGGCCGGGTGCTGTTGGTCCGTCAGTTCCGGACTGCGGCCGGACGGGCACTCCTCGAGATCCCCGCGGGAACGATCGAGCCGGGAGAGAGCGTTGAAGGCTGTTTGCAGCGCGAACTCGCGGAAGAAGTGGGGATGCAGGCCGCGCGCATCCGGCGTCTCATGACTTTCCTGCCCTCGCCTGGCTTCCTGACCGAGCAGGTCCATCTCTATCTCGCCGAAGGGCTCCATCCGGCCTCACGTGATCGTGAAGAGGAAGATCTGGCGGTCGTGCCGATGGCGCTGACGCAGGCGCAGGGTCTCATCGGCGCTGAGATCATCGACGCAAAGTCGATCATCGGACTGCTGCTGGCCGGCTCGCCCCGTGCCCGCACATGAGCCGCAGCCGTGTCCCCTTTGCCGCGCACATCGAGGCCTTTCTGGCGTATGCGCTGGCTGAGCAGGGACTGGCGCGCGCCAGTGTCGATGCCTACCGGTGCGATCTTGTTGAGTTTGCAGCATTCGTGACCTCGCACGGCGCCAAGAGCCCTGCGGACGTCGACCGGGCAGGACTCACCGTGTATCTGCTCACCCTGCGCCGGCACGGGCGCTCGGCGGCCACGATCAAGCGGCGTGCGGCTGCCATTCGTGCCTTCTACCGTTTTCTGCTGCGCGAAGAGGTTCTACGGCACGATCCGACGCTCGATCTGGCCCCCCCGAAGCTACCGAAGCAACTGCCGAACGTGCTCAGGATCGACGAGGTCGGCCTCCTGCTTTCGATGCCCGATCCCACGACGCCGGCGGGCAGCAGGGACTTGGCGATGCTCGAGCTGCTGTACGCGAGCGGGCTGCGCGTGTCCGAACTGGTCAACCTTGACCTCGGCGACGTGGACCTGGCCCACGAAGTCGTGCGCACGATCGGCAAAGGGAACAAGGAGCGCATCGTCCCGGTCGGCAGTAAAGCGGTCAGGGCGCTTCGCGGTTACCTCCTGTACGCGCGGCCGCCGCTCACACGGGGTCGCGGCGGCCAGGCACTGTTCACCAACCGCCGGGGCGGCAGATTGACCCGGCAGGCATGCTGGAAACTCATCAAGATCTACGCGCGCCGGGCAGGCATCGGAAAGCCGCTGACGCCGCACGTCCTCCGTCACTCGTTTGCCACGCATCTGCTGGAACGCGGCGCAGACCTACGCGCGGTCCAGGAGATGCTGGGCCACGCCTCGATCAGCACCACGCAAGTGTACACGCACGTCACCCGCGATCATCTGCGCCGAGTCTACCGCCAGGCCCACCCGCGGGAAGGGCTTCGTGTGAAGAGATCGTGAGCGAGTTCACCCGGACGATCATCATCGTGCTCGACAGCGCCGGGGTCGGCGAACTCCCCGATGCGGCCCGCTACGGGGACGAGGGCAGCAACACGATCCCGCACACGGCCGCCTCCGTCGGCGGCCTGAAGGTGCCGGTGCTGGAGTCGCTGGGCCTGGGCCGCATCGTGCCGATCCGCGGTGTCGCGCCTGTGCCACATCCGGCCGGGGCCTTCGGGAAACTCACAGAACAGTCGGCGGGAAAAGACAGCACCACCGGCCACTGGGAACTGATGGGAATTATCCTGCAGCGGCCGTTTCCCACCTATCCCAACGGATTTCCCAAAGAGATCATCGCCGCGTTTGAGCGGAAGATCGGGACGAGAACGCTCGGGAACGCTCCCGCCTCAGGAACCGAAATCATCCAGCGGCTCGGTCCGGAGCACCTGCGGACCGGCTATCCAATCGTCTACACATCGGCCGACAGCGTCTTCCAGATCGCCTCGCACGAGGACGTGATCCCCGTGAGCCGACTGTACGAACTGTGCGAGATCGCGCGCGCCATGCTGACCGGCGATCACGCGGTGAGCCGGGTGATCGCGCGGCCGTTCGTGGGGCGGCCCGGGGCGTTCACACGGACCGACCGCCGGAAGGATTTCTCTCTCGTGCCCCCGCAGCCGACGGTGCTGGACGGCGCTGTCGAGGCCGGACTGCCCGTCATCGGCATCGGCAAGATCCCCGATCTGTTCGCGGGGCGCGGGATCACCACGAGTATCCACACCCACGACGACCTCGACGGGATGACGCAGACCGTGCGGGCGATGGGCGAGGTGGAGCGCGGCATCATCTTCACAAACCTCGTCGATCTCGACACCAAATATGGGCACCGCAACGACCCGGTAGGTTACGCCCGCGACCTGGAAGCGATCGACGCGCGGATCCCCGAAGTGCTGGCGAAGCTGACACCGTTGGACCTGCTGGTGATCACGGCCGATCACGGCAACGACCCGACGACAGTCAGCACCGATCACTCCAGGGAATACACGCCGGTCCTCACGACGACTCCACGCCTTCGCGGCGTGGATCTGGGCACGCGCCGGACGTTCGCGGACGTCGGCGCGACGGTCGCTGAGGCGCTCGGGGTCAGCTGGACAGGACCGGGGACCAGCATGCTGGGACTGATTCGCACCGGGCGGCGGGGTGGTGCACGTGAACGTACGCGAGCAGATTGACCAGGCGGCCGCGTTCGTGCGGCAGCGGACAAAGGTCAAGCCCCAGATCGGGATGATCCTGGGCTCAGGACTGGGCGCGCTGGCCCGCGAGATCGACGCCGACGCCGCCATTCCCTACGCCGAGATCCCGAACTTCCCGCGGTCAACCGTTGAAGGGCACAGCGGCCAGCTCGTGCTGGGCCGGCTCGAGGGCAAGCCGGTCGTCGCGATGCAGGGGCGCGTGCACTTCTATGAAGGATACACACTGCAGCAGGTCGTCTTTCCCGTGCGCGTGATGCGCGCGCTCGGCGCCGGCGTGCTCCTGGTGAGCAACGCGGCCGGGGGCATCAACCGGCAATGGTACCGCGGCGATCTGATGATCATTGCCGACCATATCAACTTCTTCGGCAGCAACCCGCTGATCGGGCCGAACGATCCCGATCTGGGGCCGCGGTTTCCGGATATGTCGCAGCCCTATGACCCGGAATTTGTCGCGTTGGTGGAGCGCGCGGCGACCGCCGAGGGAATCACCGTTCGCAAGGGGGTGTACGTGGGTGTGCACGGGCCCAGTTATGAGACGCCAGCCGAGCTGCGCATGCTGGGACGCTGGGGTGCGGACGCGGTGGGGATGTCCACCGTGCCCGAGGTGATCGCGGCGCGGCATATAGGAATGCGCGTGTTGGGGATCACCGCGATCACCGACATGGCCACCGGCGAGCAGGTGCAGCAGGTGACCCACGAAGAGGTGATGGCGGTCGCGAAAGAAGTGGAGCCGAAGTTCATTCGCCTTGTGAAGCGGATTGTCAGGGAGATGCAGATGTAACGTATGCGTACTTACGAACTGATCCAGAAGAAGCGGGACGGGGGTGAACTCACTGCCGAGGAGATTGAGGCGTTGCTCAAGGGCTACCTCTCCGGTGAGATTCCCGATTATCAGATGAGTGCGTTGCTCATGGCTGTTTTCTTTCGGGGGATGACCGCTCAGGAGACGACGGCGCTGACGATGGCGATGGTCCGCTCGGGTGAGACGCTTGATCTGCGTGCGATCCGCGGTACGAAGGTCGACAAGCACAGCACGGGCGGAGTGGGGGACAAGACGTCGCTCGTGCTCATCCCGCTGGTGGCCGCTGCGGGGGTGCCGGTGGCAAAGCTCTCGGGGCGAGGCCTCGGCCACACGGGCGGTACGCTCGACAAGCTCGAGTCGATCCCCGGCTTCACCACTGAGCTCTCCGCGGAAGCGTTCGTCAGCCAGGTCAACCGCATCGGCTGCGCCATCGCGGGGCAGGCCGCCGACCTTGTGCCGGCCGACAAGAAACTCTACGCGCTGCGCGATGTGACCGCGACCGTCGACAGCATCCCGCTGATCGCGGCCAGCGTGATGAGCAAGAAGATCGCCGCCGGCAGCGACGCGATCGTGCTGGATGTCAAGACCGGCAGTGGCGCGTTCATGAAGACCCTGGATGGCTCGCGTAATCTCGCCAAGACGATGGTCGCGATTGGGAATGCGGCCGGTCGGCGCACGGTGGCGGTCATCAGCGACATGGCGCAGCCGCTCGGGATGACCGTCGGCAACGCGCTCGAGGTCCGCGAAGCGATTGAGACGCTGCGGGACGGAGGTCCGGATGACCTCCGGGAGTTGTGTGTGACCCTGGGCGCGCAGATGCTCGTGCTCGCCGGGATTGCCGTCTCCGAGGAAGATGCCAAAGCGCGCCTCGAACGGCTGCTCTCTGACGGCGAGGCGCGCGCGAAGTTCAGGGAGATGGTGCGGGCCCAGAAGGGCGAGGCGCCGGCTCCCTCGTCAGGTGTGGTGGTGGCGATCGACGCTGAGCGCATCGGGCTTGCGGCGATGGCGCTCGGCGCCGGGCGCGCGAAAAAGGACGACGTGATCGATCCAGCGGTCGGCATCGTGCTTCGCAAGAAAGTGCGCGATGCCGTCCGCGAGGGGGAGGTGCTGGCGGCGGTTCACGCGGCGGACCGGCGACGCGCGGGTGAGGCCGTCGCCCGGGTCCAGGCGGCCTATGCCATCGGCCGCAGCGCCCCGCCAGCAGGAACGCTGATTCACGAGATCGTGACCTGACGATGCGGCTGCGGATTCCCGATCCTTCGCTGGTCATCCTGTGCGGTCCGGCGGGCACCGGCAAAAGCACGTTCGCACGGAACCACTTTCGAGAAACGGCGATCGTCTCAACCGACCGCCTGCGCGCGATGATCTCTGATGATGAATCGAACATGGCGGTCTCGGGCGAAGCGTTCGACCTGTTTCACCAGATCACCGCCGTGAGACTTCGCCACGGCCTGCTGGCCGTGGCGGACAGCACGGCTGTGTCGAAAGAGGCCCGGCGCGAACTGCGGCAGCTGGGCCGGCGTGCGGGCGTGCCGGTGACGCTGATCGTCTTCGACATCAGTGAGGCCACCGCCGTCAAGTGGAATGAGGCGCGCGAGCGGCGGGTCGGTCGTCCGGTGATCCGGCGGCAGTGGGAGCAGCTGCAGGAGGCGCTCAAGGAGATCTCGCGCGAAGCGTACGATGAGGTCGTCATTCTCAGCGAGGACAATCTCGCTCGCGTGACGGTGGAGCTCGTTAGGCGTCGCCGCGGGACGGAGCCGGCGGCCCGCGCCGCAGAGCAGGGAGGGACCGATGGAGATTAGGCGGGTTGGCGTCGTTGGGTGCGGCCTGATGGGATCGGGGATCGTCGAAGTCTGCGCGCGGGGCGGTTATCAGGTCGCGGTCCGTGAGGTGAACGACGATCTGCTGAAGAAGGGTCTCTCCCGCGTCGAGGGTTCGATGCAGCGGGGACTGCAGCGTGGGAAGCTCACGGAGGCCGACGCCGAGGCGGCGCGGGGCAGGATTCGTGGGACGACGAACCTCCGCGACCTGGCTCAGTCCGACCTCATCATCGAGGCCGTGGTCGAACAGATGGACCTGAAACAGCAGGTCTTCGGCGAGCTCGACGAGCTCTGCCCGCCCCAGACGGTCTTCGCCAGTAACACCTCATCGCTGTCCATCACAGAGATGGCGTCAGTGACGACGCGGCGCGAGCGCTTCTTGGGCATGCACTTCTTCAATCCGGTGCCGGTGATGAAACTCGTCGAGCTCATCCGCGGGCTGCAGACGACCGAAGACACGATGGCCGCCGGCCGCCGGTTCGCGGAGTCGCTGGGCAAGACTGTGGTCGTGTGCAAAGACAGTCCGGGATTTATCGTGAATCTACTGCTCGTCCCCTACATGCTCGACGCCGTGCGCGCACTCGAACTGGGCATCGCGACGAAGGAAGATATCGACACCGCGGTCGTGCTTGGGCTCGCCCATCCGATGGGCCCGCTGACGCTGTTGGACTACGTGGGGATCGATACGACCTACTTCATCGCTGAGGCGATGTTCCAGGAGTTCAAAGATACCCGCTATGCCGCGCCGCCACTGATGAAGCAGATGGTGCTGGCCGGACTCCACGGGCGCAAGACCGGCCGCGGATTCTATGACTACTCCGAGAAAAAGTGAGCCAGGCGGGTCCACCCGTCATCTTGACCTGCGAGGAAGGAAGAGCGTCGCTAAAACTGAACGGGCCAGCGCCGGGGGCTCCGAGGCCTGAGGGGCCCCGTTGCAGTTTTCTTTTCGGGGAGAGGCCGCGGAGCCCACGAAAGCTGGCCACGTGCAGAACGAGCCTTCTACTCGCCCCCCCGACCCTTTTTGATCGCGACCTCGATGTGATCGGCCAGGACGAGGATGCCGCGCTGGCGGCCGCGGACGGCCTTGCCGATCGAGGCGAACGGAATCTTCCGCGAGCGCAGCCAGTTGACGGTGCGGTTGAAATCTTCTTTGTTGTTCGGATCGAGGCCGGCCTTCTCCATGAGGTCCTTGATTCCCACGATCCGGCTCCAGGCGCCTTCTTCCATTTCCTCACCTCCGAGTGAATGGACGCTTCGCAACGGATCTTGCGGGCCGAAAGCCGAGAATGTCCTCGAGCGTACCGCGCCGCTTGCGCGGCGGAGCGAGCGTGATCTCCACGGACATGTCGATGCGAACGTCTTCTGGAGCGATCTCCAGGAGCCTGGTCACAAGACCGCCGTCGGTCCCATCAATTCGGACAAAGGCAACGAGCTCGGGAGAGGAAAGGGGACCACCTTCCCGATCAACATGCACGATCGTGAATGTGTATACACGCCCGACCGGTGTTACGTCCCGCCAGGTGTCTGAGAGATCCGCAAAGCACCGTTCGCAGTAGAGACGCGGCGGTAGATAGGTGAGCCGGCACTCTTCGCAGTGCGTGGCAGTAAAGATGCCCTTGCGCTTGAGCGTCTGAAAGAACCGCTCCCCCGCCGCGCCTGCGGTGTAGAGAAACTGCACCGGCATCGCCCCTCTCCAGACGCGGGGCTCCACGCGGGCCAGCCCGCCAACGGCTATTGATCGCGTTGTCGCGTTGTCCCGTTGTCGCCTCATCGTTCTGGGTGTCTCTTCACCGGCTCGAAATACAGAATGTCCGTGATCGCGCCTGCGCGTTGATGAGGTTTCTTCCAAACTGCCCGGACGGGCATCCCCACGCGGAGTTGCTTTCGGATCGCCTCGACCGAAGAACCGTTGACGCCGCCGATCAGATGAAGGAAGCCGACCCGCGGCGTGGTGCCGTCGATCTCAACGACCGCAGGAATCTGAGGCTTGCGCAGCGGCTTCAAATCCCAGGTGACATAGCAGATTGAGTAGGTGTTGATCGTGGCAGTGTCGGCGAGTTCGACCCAGTCGTCCATTGGTCTGAAATCCAGCTCGCAGAATGCCCGAGGCGGCGTCACCGTGCGTCCGCAGACGCGGCAGCGGACCCCGAGGATCTTGCCCGCCTTTAGGCCCTCCAGGAACCTGCTGATCGCGATGCCGGCGTCCCAGCCGTACTCCAACCTGGGAATCCAGGACGTCGTTGAGACCTTGCCGTGGAACTCGTCATCGCTCAGCGGGGACCCTCGAAGCGCCAACCAGGGTGGGGCGTCCATCTTCCGCACTGCGCGGGCAGGTTTGGCCATCAGTGCACTCCCAGGACGGCGACGGTACCGATCTGCATGAGGTCTCCCCAGGCCTGCGCCACGCCGCGCTCGGGATTGCCGGGAATTTGGCGGGCGCCGGCTTCACCGCGCAACTGCCAGAACAGCTCGCACACCTTCATCACGCCGGCCGCGGCGATCGGATTGCCGACGCCCATCAGCCCGCCGGATGGGCAGGTGGGGAGTTCCCCCGTTCGGTCAAACCGGCCACGCGCGAGGTCGTCGGGTGCCTTGCCGCGGTCAGCGAGCAACAGCCCCTCGAGGTGATGCAGTTCCTTGTACGCGAACGGGTCGTACGGCTCTGCGATGTGGATCTCCTTGCGGGGCTCTGAGATTCCGGCCATCCCGTAGGCCATGCGCGCTGCGCGCTCGACGTACCGCGGATAGGCGAGGTCGCGGTTGCCCCAGTACGACGTGTCGAGCGACCAGCCCACACCCTGCACCCACACAGGCTTCTCGCTGAGCCGGCGGGCGACGTGCTCGGCGGCCAGGACGATCGCGGCCGCGCCATCGCTGACCGGGCTGACCATGAGGCGGTGCACCGGCCATGCGACGACATCACTGGCCAGCACGTCCTTGACGCTCAGGTTGGCGGCCACTTGCGCGGCGGGATGGTTGAGGGCGTTGCGTTTGTTCTTCACCGAGACGAGCGCGATATCTTCGTTGCGGATCCCGTAGGAGGACATATAGCGGTGCTGCTCCAGTGAGAAGATCCAGAGCAGGTTGGGACCGAGCGGCCGCTCGATCGTGTGATCGAAAATCGTGAGGAACGCGCCCTGCGGGTGCGGCTGGCAGCTGCTCATCTTCTCTTCGCCGACCACGAGCACGAGATCGAACAGACCCGAGGCCACGAGCGTCCACCCGCTGATGATGCTGAAGACGCCCGAGCCACCGCCAACATAGGCGCGCGTGTAGGGTTTGCGCACGCCGCCGGCGCCGTCCAGCAGCCAGTCGCCCTTCATGTGGACGCCGTCGAAGGCATCGGGCGCGGTGGCCATCACCACGGCCTGGATGTCTTTCAACCGGACGCCCGCGGTTTCCAATGCCTGTGACGCGGCATAGTAGGAGAGTTCCTTGCCGGTTTCGAGTGCCCGGCGCATGAATAAACTCAACCCGGCCCCGATGACCGCAACCTTTCTTCGAGGTTTTCGCTTCAATCTGTCCTCCACTGTTGGGGCTTTGGGCTTAGGGCTTGGGGCTTAGTATCCCTTTGAAGTTGTCTAGCCCTTAGCCCGAAGCCCTAAGCCCTTCACTTAGTCTGCATTGAGCACAACCGCGCCGCCGCTCTGCGTCGGAACGCCTCGCCAGGAGATCACGAGCCCCGTCGTGGCGTGCGCGACCTGCGCGCGGCCAGACTCGCCCCGAATCTGGCGTGCAGCCTCAGCGATCCTGTACAGCGCGGAAGCGTCAAAGCAGTAGCCCATCCCCAGGCTGCCGCCCGAGCAGTTCACGGGAAGGCGGCCATCGCGCCGGGTTTCTCCCGCCAACGTCATCACGCCCGCGCGACCCCGCGGTGCGAGCTGCGCGGCCTCCAGGTGTTGCAGTTCCTTGTACGCATACGTATCGTCGACCTCGGCGAACCCGATCTCCTCGGCGGGCGAGGCGATCCCTGCCATCTGATATGCCATCTGAGCCGAAAGCGATGCGTACACGGCGTCCGCCCACTCGCGCATCGCAAGCCACGGGCTGTCGGAGATCCAGCCGATGCCGCGGATCCAGACGGGCCTTGGACAGCGCCGTGCCCGCTCTTCCGAGGCCAGTACGAACACCACCGCACCATCGGCGTACGGGCTCATCTCCAGGACACGCAGCGGTTCGCACAGCGGAGACGAGGCCAGCACGTCATCGGTGTGGATGCGTGCACCGAACGGGGCCACGGGGTTGTCCAGGGCGTGAGCTCGGTTCTTGCTGACGACGGCGGCGACGGCTTCCTCCGTGGTGCCGCTCTCGTGAAGGTAGCGGCGCATCTCCATCCCCGCGATGTAGTGCGGGTTCGCCCGCAGCGGCCGGTCGTAGACCGGGTCCAATGCCATCTCCAGCACGTCGCCGTGGCGAAGGATGTTCGATGACTTGCAGTGCGATTCGATCACCACCAGGTCCGCGATGCCGGTGCGGATCAGCATGAACCCCGTGGCCACGCCCTGCACGCCATCACCGGCGATCGTCTGGACCGGCTTCAGGACTGCGCCGAGCTGGTCGGGGACGTACTCGTCGGTAATGCTGGTGCCTTCGTGGAGGTCCTCACAGACACTGACAACGCTGTCGATCTCGTGGTGCGTGACGCCCGCGTCCGTGTGGGCCCGCGTCGCGGCGTCGAAGATCATCTCCCGGTACGACACATCACGCGACAGCGGGCGTGGGACAGCAGCGCCGACGCCCACGATGGCGACACCCTCGCTCATGAGTAAACTCCCGGAAGAAAAGGCGTGGCGTGTGGTGATTTGACCGGTCCAGAGGTGACTCCTTCCCGAGTGCAGAATTTTCGCATGGCGGATGGATTTTCGACTGACAGAAGAACACCGCATGGTCCAATCGATGGTGCGGGAGTTCGCGTCCCGGGAGATCTTGCCGGCCGCCGCGCAGCTGGACCATTCCGGTACATTCCCCCAGGAGATTCTCAAGAAAGCGGCCGGCCTCGGCCTCATGGGCATGCTGGTTCCCGAGTCATACGGCGGGACCGGAATGGACGCCATCTCCTATGTCGTGGCTCAGGAAGAACTGGCGCGCGCCTCGGCCGGCGTGCAGACGATCATCACCGTCAACAACTCGTTGGTTGCTGACCCGATCGCCCGCTACGGCACTGAGGCACAGAAGCGGAACTATCTTCCCGGCTTATGCAACGGAATACGTCTGGGGTGCTACTGTCTGACCGAGCCCTCCTCGGGCTCCGATGCGATGTCGCTGTCCACGTCTGCCAGGCGCTCGGGGGACGAGTGGGTGTTGAGGGGGACCAAGGTCTTCGTCACGAACGGCGTCGAGGCCGACGTCTGCATCGTGTACGCTCGCACCGGACCCGACGCCGGTGCGAGGGGGATCTCCGCGTTCATCGTTGAGAAATCGTTTCCGGGTATTGCCGTTGGAAAGGTGGAGAAGAAACTCGGGATCAAGTGTTCGTCGACGTCCGAGATTCTCCTCGACGACTGCCGTGTCCCGGAAGACAACCTGCTTGGGGAACCAGGGATCGGCGGCAAGATCGCGCTGTCCACGCTCGACGGCGGGCGCCTTGGCATCGCTGGACAGGCCATCGGCATCGCCCGGGCGGCCCTGGAGGATTCAGTCGCCTACGCCACCGAGCGCCTCCAGTTCGGCCGGCCGATCGGGGAGTTTCAAGCGATTCAGTGGATGCTAGCCGATATGGCGACCCGGATCGAGGCCGCCCGGCTGCTCATGTACCGGGCCGCCTACGTCCGGCAGCAGGGACAACGCTTTACAAAGGAAGCATCGATGGCGAAGCTGTTCGCCTCTGAGACCGCGATGTGGACGACGCACAAAGCGGTGCAGATCCACGGCGGGTACGGATACCTCCAGGACTACGCTGTGGAACGCTATTTCCGCGATGCAAAGATCACCGAGATCTATGAGGGGACATCGGAGATACAGCGACTCGTAATCGCGAGGAACATTTTGAAAACAAGGCAGTGAATGGTGAATTGTGAATGGTGAATGGCAAGAACCGGATGTAGTGATTCACCATTCACCATTCACTATTCACGAGGTGTTGTAGGGTGAACATCGTCGTCTGTGTCAAACAGGTTCCCGACACGGAGGCCCCGATTCGCATTCGGCCTGACGGGAGCGGTATTGATGAATCGGGCCTCAACCTCGTCATGAACTACTATGACGAGCATGCGACTGAGGCCGGACTGCGCCTTAAGGAGCAGTTCGGCGGTTCGGTCACCTTGATCGGCGTCGGCCCCGAGCGCACCAAGGAGGCATTACGCACCGGACTGGCGATGGGGGCGGACGAGGCGATCCTCGTCAGCGACGTGGCGCTCCTGGGTAGCGATCATCTCGGGACGGCGCGTGTGCTGGCGGCGGCGATCAAGACCTTGCCGCACGACCTTATCATCTGCGGGAAACTCAGCACGGACGACAACGCCGCGATCGTGGGACCGGCGCTGGCCGAACTGCTCGGCCTGCCGCAGGCGACGGCGATTGCCCAGCTGGAGGTTGACACGTCGGGGGGGACCGTGGTTGTTCATCGTGAGGTCGAGGGTGGGGTGGAAGTGCTGGAGGTCCCGCTGCCGGCGCTCCTGACGGTTGAGCGCAGCCTCAATGAGCCGCGCTACCCGTCGCTCCCGGGCATCATGAAGGCCAAGCGCAAGGAGATCAAGACGATGAGCCTCGCCGATCTCGGCGTCGAGGTCCCCTCCGTCGGTGCAACTGCGGCGAAGAGCGCCTTGACGCGGCTCGTGCCCCCGCCCAAGCGCCAGGCCGGCCGGATGATTGAAGAGGATGCCGAGAAAGCCGTGGCCGAGATTGTCGCGTTCCTCAAGAACGAAGCGAAAGTTCTGTAGCGATGTCGAAGGACGTGTGGGTCATCATCGAGCATCAGGACGGCGCGCCAAAAAAAATCAGCCTTGAGCTGCTTGGCCGCGCCCGGGAACTGGCCGAGACACTTGGCGGAACGGTCGTGGCGTTCGTGCCAGGCGCCGGTGTGTCGAACGTCGCTGAGTCACTTGGTTCCCGGGGAGCGGACATTGTCTATGCGGCGGATCATGCGCTCCTGCAGCCGTACACCGCAGATGCGTACGCGCAGGCTGTCAGTCAGGCGCTCCAAGCAGAGCAGCCCACCCTCGTGCTCGTCGGGTCCACAGCACAGGGCCGGGATTACGCGCCCCGGGTCGCGGCCAGGCTCGGCGCTGGGATCGTGACCGACTGCGCGAGCCTGGAGGTCGCGGACGGTCATCTGGTGGCGACTCGGCCGATGTACACGCGAAAGACGATCGGCACGGTGGTGTTTTCGAGCGGGGGGATCCGGATTGCCGTGGTGCTCCCGGCCGTGTATTCCGTGCCACCGGCTGAGGCCGGGCGCCGCGCAGAGATCAGAGCGTTCCAGGTCGCGCTCGACAGCAAGGGGGTACGGACACAGGTCCGCGAGGTGCGTGCCATCCAGCGCGAGACGGTGCCGCTGACCGAAGCCGACGTGATCGTCTCCGGTGGTCGGGGCCTGAAGGGACCTGAGAACTTCGCTCTCCTTGACGCGCTGGCGAAGGCGCTGGGGGCGGCGGTCGGATCATCGCGACCGCCGGTGGACTCAGGCTGGGTGAGCCACGACTATGAGATCGGGCAGACCGGAAAGACCGTGAGCCCGCAGGTCTACCTCGCATGCGGCATCTCCGGCGCACCGCAGCACCTCGCCGGGATGTCGGGCGCGAAATACATTGTGGCTATCAATAAGGACTCCAACGCACCGATCTTTCAACTCGCCGACCTCGGCATCGTCGGCGACCTGTTCGAGATCGTGCCCAAACTGACGGAAGCGATACGCCAGGCGAAAGGAAGGGCTTAGGGCATCGGGCTTAGGGCTTAATAATGAGGATGAGGAATTCTAAGCCCAAAGCCCTAAGCCCCAAGCCCTGAGGAGTTGATGAATTTGATCGACCCCAAGAAACTCGAGCACCTCCGCCGCGAAAGGCAGCGCTGGGAGGCCACGACGCTCAAGCAATCCTTGAAGAGCCAGCCCGAGCGCGTGGAGCGATTCTCCTCACTCTCAGATCTGCCGATCGATCGGGTTTATGGTCCAGAGGACCTGAAGGATTTCGATCCCCAGCGTGAGCTTGGCGTCCCGGGAGAGTACCCATATACCCGCGGGGTCCATCCGACGATGTATCGCGGCCGCTTGTGGACGATGCGCCAGTTCGCCGGGTTCGGGTCCGCCGAGGACACCAACCGCCGCTTTCACTACCTCCTGGAGCATGGGCAAACGGGACTGTCGGTCGCGTTCGACATGCCCACGCTGATGGGCTACGATTCCGACCACCCGCGCGCGCTCGGCGAGGTCGGCCGCGAGGGCGTCGCGATCGACACAGCCGAGGACATGGCCATCCTCCTTCGCGGCCTGCCGCTGGACCGTATCACGACCTCGATGACGATCAATGCGCCGGCGAACGTGCTCCTGGCGATGTATGTCGCGGCGGCCGAGTCGATGGGCTTCGCCCGGACGCAGATCGGCGGCACGACCCAGACGGATATGCTCAAGGAGTTCATTGCCCAGAAGGAATGGATCGTGCCGCCGCGGCCGAGCATGAAGCTGATCCAGGACATGCTGGTCTTCGGCACGCGCGAGCTGCCCAAGTGGAACGTCATCAGCATCAGCGGATACCACATCCGCGAGGCCGGGGCGACGGCGGTCCAGGAGCTCGCGTTCACACTCGCTGACGGGATCGCATACGTCCAGGCCGGAACGGAGGCGGGACTCGATGTCGACGAGTTCGCGCCGCGCCTGTCATTTTTCTTCGATTGCCACAACGACTTCTTCGAGGAGATCGCCAAGTTCCGCGCCGCCCGCCGCCTGTGGGCCCGGATCATGCGAGAGCGCTTTGCGGCTCAGAACCCGCGCTCGTGGTGGCTGCGCTTCCACACCCAGACTGCCGGCGTGTCGCTCACGGCACAGCAGCCGCTCAACAATATCGTCCGTGTGGCAGTCCAGGCACTCGCGGCGGTGCTCGGTGGCACCCAGTCGCTGCATACCAACTCCATGGACGAGACGTATGCCCTCCCGACGGAGCAAGCCGTCATGGTGGCGCTCCGTACCCAGCAGATTATCGCCCATGAGAGCGGGTTGACGAACACCGCGGACCCGCTGGGCGGCGCGTACTTCGTGGAGTCGCTGACCAACACTATGGAGGAGCGCGCCGAGGCGTATATCCAGAAGATCGACGATCTCGGCGGGATGGTGCGGGCGGTCGAGCTCGGCTACCCGCAGCGGGAGATCGCCGAAGCCAGCTATCACTACCAGCAGCAACTGGAGCGAAAAGAGCAGATCATTGTCGGGGTCAATGAGTTCCTCGTGCCCGAGGAACGGCGGATTCCCCTTCTCCGCGTCGATCCTGAGGTGGAGCGCCGCCAGATCGAGCGGGTGAGCCGGGTGCGCGCGCAGCGGGAGAGCGTCCGCGCAGGGCGAGCCCTGGGCGGTTTGAAATCGGCGGCCGACGGCGGCGGCAACACCATGTATCACGTCCTCGAATGCGTGAAGGCCGGGTGCACGTTGGGCGAAATCTGCGATGTGTTCAGGGCGGTCTACGGGGAGTATCGGGAACCCGCGATAATCTAGAGGCGGAATCGAGGAAACGAGGAATCGAGGAAACGAGAAAACGGTAGTAAGATCATTCCGATGGCCAACTCTAAGATCAGAATCATCGTCGCCAAGCCCGGGTTGGATGGCCACGACCGCGGGGCGAAGGTCGTGGCGCGCGCTCTGCGGGACGCGGGGTTCGAGGTGATCTACACCGGGCTGCACCAGACCCCCGAGATGATCGTGAACGCGGCGATCCAGGAGGACGCGGACGCGATCGGACTCTCGATCCTCTCCGGCGCGCACATGACGCTGTTGCCGCGTGTCATGGAGCTCCTTCGGGCCAACGGGGCAGACGATATCGTCGTCTTCGGCGGGGGGATTATTCCTGAAGACGACGTGCTAGGGTTGAAGGGCGCGGGGGTGAGCGAGATCTTCACCCCCGGGGCTTCACTGGAGTACATCGTCCGCTGGGTGAGGGAACACGTGAAACCCCGAGGCGTGAACGCGTAGTGCGCAGCGGCCCGCTCCATGAAGGCGAGCCCGTGCTGCTCATTGACCGCAAATCCCGGCGCTACATGATCACGCTTCGCGCCGGCGCGACTGCTGATCTGCGTGGCGGCAAACTTCCGCACGACCAGCTCCTCGGCACGTCCGAAGGCCGGTACGTCACCACCACACGCGGAGAGCAGTTCCTGCTCCTCCGGCCCACGCTGGCTGAGTTCGTACTCGAAATGCCCCGCGGGGCGCAGATCATCTACCCGAAGGACCTCAGCGTGATCCTCATTGCGGCGGACATCTTTCCAGGCGCGACGGTCCTTGAAGCCGGCACGGGGTCCGGCGCGCTGACCATGGCGCTCCTGCGCGCAGCGGGACCCAACGGCCGGGTGTTCTCGTACGAGGTCCGCGAGGAGTTCCAACGACGGGCGGTCCAGAACATCGAGTGGTATCTGGGTCCAGTGGATCATCTCGTCCTGCGGGCGCAGGACGTGTACGAGGCAATCCCCGATCAACCGCTCGACCGCATCCTCCTTGATGTCCCCGAGCCCTGGCGGGTCGTTCCGCACGCAGCGGGGGCCCTCCGTCCCGGTGGGGTGCTGCTGTCGTATGTGCCGACGGTCCCGCAGGCCGCGCAGATGGTGGAGACGCTCCGTCGGGAGGGCACGTTTGCCATGATTGAGACGAGCGAGACGCTGCTCCGGCCGTGGAACATTGAGGGGCAGAGCGTACGTCCGGCACACCGGATGGTGGCGCATACCGCCTTCATCACCACGGCCAGGAAGATCCAACCAGAGAAAACAACGTAGGTCGAAGGTCGTAGGTCGAAAGTCGAGAGCAATTTCCGTGGCAACATTCGACCTTCGACATACGACCTTCGGCAGTTTCACAGAGGCCAGAAGGTGATGATCACCAGCACCGCGATTGCGCCGAGGACGAGCGCCAGCGGCAGGCCGATCCGAACGTAGTCGCTCACCTTGTAACCGCCGGGTCCCATCACCAGCAGGTTCACGGGGTTGCTGATCGGCGTGAAGGTTGTACCGGTTCCGGCAACCACCGCCATCACGAAGGCGACGGGATTCCCGCCGGTCGCCTGGGCGGCCTGGAGCGCAATCGGCGCCAGCAGCGCGGTGGCGGCGATGCTCGGCATCAGCTGATTGATGGCGATCGCCGCAAGCAGCAGCGCGGACATGGCCGCCAGCGGGGTCCGGCCGATAAATTCGAGGGTGCCGGTGACCACCACCCCTGCGGCCCCGGTGGCGCCGAGGGCGTCCCCCACCGGCAACATCGCGCCGATCATCACCAGGGCCCGCCAGTCGATCGACCGGTAGACTTCCTCTAATGTCAGGCATCCACCAGCGACGACAATACCCGCGGCCAGCAGTGTGGCGACGGCGACCGGGAGTACGTCGGCGGTGATCGCCGCGATCATGAGCACGACGGCCGCAAGCGCCCACGCCGCCCGGTCGGCGCGCGGGATCTCCTCGGTCTCCGGCTCAAGCACAAGGAACTCAGGATCCCGCTTGAGCAGTCTGATCCGCTCCCTGTGCCCCTGCACGAGGAGCGCATCGCCTAACCGGACCGGCAGATCGACCAGACCGGTGCGCCGGGGCTGGCCCTCACGCCAGATTGCGAGCACGGTCATGCCATACTTTTCGCGGAAGCCAATCTCGCGCAGCGTCTTTCCCGCAAATGTCGAGCGCGGCGCCGGGATCACCTCCACGACACGGACGTCGGCCGATTCCAGCAACGGCGCGGTGACTTCCGTGGCCGGCCCGAGGCCGATGGTCTGCAGGGCACCGTCCTTGGTCAACGCTTCCATCAAGCCCTGCACGGTAAGCAGATCTCCGTCGAACAGGACCTCCTCGCGGGTCGGTGCCAGGATCTGGCGGCCGGCCCTGGTGATGCGGAGCACCGTCAGCCCGTGCGCGCGGCCGAGATTGCTTTCTCCGATCGTCCGGCCGACCAGCGGCGAGTCCTCAGGGATCTTCACCTCGAACAGCCGCTCTTTGAGGCGGTAGAGTTCCATCAGCCGCCCTGACCGCGGGAGCTCGTGGATCGGCACATCCGGCAACCATCGCCGCCCAACATAGGCGATGAAGGCCATGCCGCCGATGAGAAATGCGAGGCCGAGGGGAAGAAATTCAAACAATCCCAACGGGCGCCCTCCGCCGTGAACCAGCGCGTCGCTGGCGATGAGGTTACTGGGTCCGGAGATCAAGGTCAGGTTGCCGCCGAGCCGGGTTCCGAGCGCAAGCGGCAGCAGCAGCTTTGAGGGGCTCATCCGCGCTTCGCGCGCCGCGGCCATGGCGGCAGGCAGCAGCACGGCGATCGCACCGATGCTGTTCATGACGCCGGCCAGGAGGCCGGCCACGGTGCCGAAGGTGATAACGAGCCGCAGCTCGTTCGCGCCCGCGGCACGGAGGATGCGCCGGCCGATGGTCGCTGCGATCCCGGTGCGGTCGAGGGCGGCACTCACCACGAGGACGCACGCG
Organism: Armatimonadota bacterium; assembly: GCA_016193565.1. GTDB lineage: Bacteria > Sysuimicrobiota > Sysuimicrobiia > Sysuimicrobiales > Kaftiobacteriaceae > JACPRY01. Next base: position 15,387 of record JACPRY010000002.1, on the reverse strand, counting down.
ACGGCGACGAGCACCGGAGAGCCAAAGCCGGCGAATCCTTTCTCGGGGGAGATCACCCCGCCGAGGAGCAGCGCGAGCAGGGTGAGGACGGCGACCGCATCGGGCCGCCACCGGCCGCTGGCGAAGGCGACGGTAGCGACGAGTAGAACGGCAAGCGTCAGGTAAGCCGCCGGCGTCAACTACATCCTTTCGATTGCGAGGGCGACGGCCTCGCCCCCGGCCAGGCAGATCGCGACGACACCGCGCCGGGCTTCGTTCCGCGGCATCGCATACAGCAGGGTGGTGAGAATCCGGGCGCCGCTTGCGCCGATAGGGTGACCCATGGCGACCGCGCCGCCGTGGACGTTCACCCGGTCATACGCGAGACCGAGGTCGCGGCACACCCCAATGACGACCGCGGCAAAGGCTTCGTTGATCTCGAACAGATCCACGTGATCTCTCGACCAGCCGACCTTGTCCAGCAGCGCCCGGGCGGCCTGCGCGGGGGCGATCGTGAACCATTCCGGAGCCATCGCCGCCCCCGCCTGGCCGACGATGCGGGCCAGGGGGCGAAGCCCCTTCGCCTTTGTGACCTCCGCCGCCGCAATCACCACCGCCGCCCCGCCGTCGCTGATGCTGCTGGCGTTGGCCGCCGTCACCGTGCCGTTCTCCTCGAATACGGGACGCAGTGTTGCCATCTTGCCGAAGTCTACGCGGCGGGGTTCCTCGTCTTCGGCGACGATCGCCGGTTCGGCTTTGCCCTGGGACACTTCGACTGGGACGATCTCGTTTGCGAAGAACCCGTCATCCATCGCCGCGATCGCGCGCGAGTAGCTCAGCCGAGCGTAGTCATCCTGCTCCTGGCGGGAGATCTTGTACTCGCGTGCCAGGATCTCCGCGCAGTTGCCCATATGAATGTGTTTGAAGGCATCAACCAGGCCATCGTGGAGCACCGTGTCGATGATCTTGTCGTCGCCCAGCCGGTAGCCGGCGCGGGCACGCGGCAGGAGGTAGGGGGCGGCGCTCATGTTCTCCATCCCGCCGGCAACGATGATGTCGGCGTCGCCGGCGGCGATCGCCTGTGCCCCCATCATCACCGTCTTGAGGCCAGAGCCGCACATCTTGTTGATGGTGGTCGCAGGCACGGAGGTCGGCAGGCCCGCGTATAGTGTGGCTTGACGTGCCGGCGCCCCTCCAACCCCGGCGGTCAGCACATGGCCCATGAGGACTTCGTCGACGTCGCCCTTATCAATCCCGGCCCGACGGATCGCCTCGGCGATGGCGATGCTGCCCAGGCGCGGCGCCGGGATGGCGGCCAGGCCGCCCAGGAAGCGGCCGATGGGCGTGCGCGCCGCGCTGAGAATCACGACGTCTCGCATACAATCACCTGCGGGTGCGATGGCGCCCGCCGTCTCAAGTGTACTTGCCCAAATCCACAGCCGCAACGCCGGTCGCCAAGGGAGCTGACGAATCTTGCTTGCTGCCGCAATGCCGCCCTGGTACAGTACTGATGTTTATGGCGCTCTTCGGGTTCGGAATCTCTACGGCGGGCCATCTCGAAATCGCGGGCTGCGACGCGGCCGATCTGGCGCGCGAGTTCGGCACGCCGCTGCACGTGTTGGACGAAGACCGGCTCCGCGCGAACTGCCGCGCCTACACGGGCATCATGGCCCAATCGTATGGAACCGGTCGGGTGCTCTTCGCGTCAAAGGCCTGCTGCATCGTTGCGACCTGTCAGATCGCACATCAGGAGGGACTCGGTGTTGACGTCGCGTCGGGCGGAGAGATTTACACCGCGCGCCGCGCCGGCGTGCCGGCTTCCGAGATGTACTTCCACGGGAACAACAAGACGCCGCACGAGATCGAAGATGCGCTGCGGATTGGGGTCGGTCGGTTCATCGTCGATAATGACTACGAACTCGATCTGCTCGAAGCACTGACCGGACGGTTGGGTGTACAGGCGCACATTCAGCTCCGACTCACGCCCGGGATCGAACCCCACACGCACCAGGCGATCCGGACCGGCGGCGTGGACTCGAAGTTCGGTTTTGGGATCCTCGACGGCGCGGCGTACCGGGCAGTGGAACGGGCCCGGAAGATGCCGGGTGTCCATCTTCGCGGGCTGCACGCGCACATCGGGTCCCAGATCTTCGATCTCGAACCGTTCCGGCAATCGGCGGCGGCGCTGCTGGATTTCGCGGCGCGCATCCGCGACGAGTTCGACGTCACCGTTGAAGAACTCAACCTCGGCGGCGGACTCGCCATCCGCTACCTCCGGACGGATGAGACGCCGTCGATCCGCGACTACATTGGCTCGCTCACACAGACGGTCAACGCGAAACTCGGCGAGCATCGCCTGAGCCCACCCACACTCTTCGTGGAACCGGGACGCTCAATCGTCGGCGATGCGGGCGTCACGCTGTATACTGTCGGAGCCGTGAAGGTCATTCCCGGCGTGCGTACCTATGTCTCCGTGGACGGCGGGATGTTCGAGAACCCCCGGCCGGCGCTCTATGGCGCGCGATACGAAGCCGCGATCGCCACGCGTCCTGACGCGAAGGCGGCGCAGCCTGTCGCCGTCGCCGGACGGTGCTGCGAATCGGGCGACGTGCTGATCTGGGAAGCACACCTGCCCGAGGTGAAGCCGGGCGATCTACTGGCGACCTTCTCCACCGGCGCGTACACCTACTCAATGGCGAGCAACTACAACCGGTTTCCGCGCCCGGCGGTGGTGCTCGCGGGCCGAGGACACGCGCGCACCATTGTGGAGCGGGAAACCTACGACGACCTCGTGCGCAAGGACGTGGCCCTGTAGCAGCGAAAGTGGTTCCGGAATGCTGGGTCTCGATCTCCCAACGCTCCTGCGGGTCGCCGCGGCGCTCATCGTTGCAGCCACCGTCCACGAATACGCCCACGCGTACGTCGCCGATCGCCTGGGGGATTCCACTCCCAGGAGCCAGGGGCGGCTGACCCTCAACCCGCTGGCTCACCTCGATCCGTTGGGGTCCCTGCTGATCCTTCTGGCCGGGTTTGGGTGGGCGAAGGCCGTCCAGATCAATCCCGCGAACTTCCGGGAGTGGCGGCGGGACACCATGATCGTCGCCGCGGCCGGCCCCCTGGCCAACGTGACGCTGTTGTTTCTGCTGGGCATGCCGTTCAAACTCGGTCTGCTCGACTTCTCGGCGCCGCTCGAACGCCTGCTGCTGACGACGATTCGTATCAACGCGATGCTGGCCGTCTTCAACCTCCTGCCCGTCCCGCCGCTCGATGGCTCGAAGATCCTGATGGGACTCCTGCCTCCGGCGCAAGCGATCAGTTATGCTCGGTTCACACCCTACGGGACACTCGTCCTGCTGCTGCTGGTTGCGTTCACCAATGTCCTCTCGGCCTTCATGATCCCGCCGATGCGGTGGCTGGTGGCGCAGGCGACGGGAGCAACGTTCTTTTGAAGCTTGCTAGGGCATGACTGCGGAAACGAGGAAACAAGGTAACGAGGAAACAAAACACCGAACTTCAGTTGATTTCGTGTCGTTTCCTAGTTTCCACGTTTCCTTGTTTCCGCAGTTGGAGGGTTAGCCCGTGGCCAATGAGCCAAGACACCCCTACAGTGTGAAGCTCCCACAGTTCGAGGGCCCGCTAGATCTGCTGCTCTCGCTGGCGCAGCAGGGTCAGATTGACCTCCGCGAGATTCCGCTCGGGCAGATTGCCGAGGACTACCTCGCGACCACCCACAGCGGCGTCGACCTCGAGCAGGCGACCGAAGTGCTCTGGACACTCGCCGCAATGATCGAGATGAAGTCCAGACTGCTCGTGCCTAAACCCGAGCCGTCTGAGGAGGCCCTCGCCGCCGAAGAGGGAGCGAGCGATCTGCAGGAGCGGCTTGAGGAACGTCTGGCCGAGTACCGCGCGTTCAAAGAAGTCGCCACCGCACTCCGGGCGCTTGAGGACTACCAGAAGCGCGTCTTCTCCCGAACGACCACCGGCGACCCCGAAGCAATGGTCCTCGAGGGCGTGACGATTGACGACCTCTTTCGCGCATTCCAGCGCGTGCTGGAACGCGCACAGGAAGAGATCGGAGAGATCCCGACCGAAGAGGTCAAGGTCGCCGACCGGATGGAGGCGATCCTGGCGATGCTGACGTCCCACCCCGACGGCGTTGAGTTCCCCGCGCTGTTTTCGCAGGCGGCTGGCACACTCGAGGTGATCGTGACGTTTTTGGCCCTGCTGGAACTGATCAATGAGCGGCGGGTTCGCGCGCATCAGCGCGGGATGTTCGCGCCGATCCGGCTCCTCATGGTGTCATGAGCGTCGGCGACGACATGCTCAAGCGGGCCGCGGAATGCCTCCTCCTCGTGGGCGGCGGCCCGGTCCGGCTTCAGCAGCTACGTGAGGCGCTCGGCGCACGCGACGAGGTCATCATCTCTGCGCTGGCTGATCTGGCCCGTGACTACGAGGGCCACGGCCTGCAGATTCAGGAAGTCGCCGGCGGGTACCAGCTGGTCACCCGGCCGGCCTACGCCGACTATGTGCAGCGCTTTCTCCAGCTGGAGCATCAGGAGACGCTCACGCATGCGCAGCTGGAGACGCTCGCGATCATCGCGTACCGACAGCCGGTGACGCGTGGGGAGATCGAAGCGGTCCGTGGGGTGCGCTGCGAGCACGTTTTGGAGAAGCTCCTCGACCGGTACCTGATCCGAGAAGTCGGCCGGCGCCCGGCGCCCGGCCGGCCGTTCCTGTACGGGACGACCGAAGCGTTCCTGCGGCACTTCGGACTCAAAGATCTCACCAGTCTTCCGCCACTTGCCAACCATGACCCCCGCAAGGCGCTCGACGGTGTCGCGCCTTCCCAGGAAGAACTGTCTGCGCCGTCCTGATCGCCGCGGCACCGTGCGTTGGATCGCCGCGGCGGCGCTCGTCTTTCATCTGCTGGCCGCCGTCATCAGTACGCCGGCGCCGGCGGCCCCAACGCCCCGCCCCCCGATCATCGGCGCCACCTCGGCAGTCCTGATGGACGCGCGCAGCGGCCGCGTGCTCCACGCGAAATCGCCCGACGTCCCCCGGCCCCCCGCCAGCACCACAAAGATCCTGACCGCACTCCTCGCGATGGAGGCGCTGACCGACGAGACACTGGTTCCGATTCACGAGCGCGCTTCGGAGGAGCGGTCTGGGTCGGCGATCGGACTCGAAGCCGGCGAACGGTGGAAGGCGCGCGACCTCCTCTATGCGCTGCTGATGCACTCCGCGAACGACGCCGCAATCGCGCTGGCTGAAGCGGTGGCCGGATCGCTCGACCAGTTCGCTGTCCAGATGAACGCTCGTGCGAAGACGCTCGGCGCGCGGCGCAGTCACTTCAACTCGCCCCACGGGCGCTATCATCCGCGTCACCTGGCAACGGCCTACGACCTGGCGGTGATCGCCCGCGCGGCCCTTCGAATTCCCCGGTTTGCCGAGATCGTCCGCACGCAAACCTGGAGCCTCGCCCGCCCCGGCCAACAGTCGATGATGCTGATCAATACAAACAGCCTGCTCTGGCGGTATCGTGGGGCCGACGGCGTGAAGACGGGGTGGATCGCACAGTCCGGGCCGTGCCTGATCGCCTCAGCCACCCGGGACGGCTGGCAGCTGATCGCCGTCGTACTGAACGCTCCACGGATGTACAGAGACGCCGCGGCGCTCCTTGACTACGGCTTCGCCGCATTTTCACCGGTCCGAGCGGCCGCGGCCGGAGAGATCCTGTATGATGGGCCTCTGCCCGGCGGGGCGCGTTTCCTGGTGGCGGTCGCGGAGGACGAGGTCGTCGTGCCGGTCCGGCGCGGCGCTTCCATTGCAACGCGTATTACGTTGCTCTCGACAGGTGCGCCGGTGCGCAGCGGCCAGATTGTCGGCACTGCGGTGTTCAGCAGTGAGGGCAGGGTGGTCGCTCACGTGCGGCTGCTCGCCGCCGAAGATGTCAGGAGGGGATCGTGGTGGGCGCGCTTTGTCCGATGGGCGCGCCGTCTCGCCGGCAGGCCCCCGTAGGGGGATTGCATCTGGCGTGCGCGAACGTAGGAGCGACATGCCGGAGCCGGCGTTTCCGACTCCTGAGATCGAGCAGTGGGCGGACGCGTGGCAGGCGGCGCGGGCGTTGACGTACGATCTCCTGCGGTCTCTGCCCTACGCCGTGATGAACTTCTCGCCCCATCCCGGGTTCGGAACGCTGATCCGCCAGATCCGTCACGTCGGAGAGATTCAGGCCGCCTACGTCGCCGCGATCACCAGCGGCCGGCTGGATTTTGCGACACGACCCAGGCAGCGCGCGCTCGAGCAGTCGAAGGACCGGTTGGACGCGTTCCTGCGGGAACAAGACGCCTCGCTGCTCGCCGCGCTGCGTGAGGCCGATGCCGCCCGTACGATCGAGTGGCATGGGACCCAGGCGACGCTGCTGCAGCACCTCATGTATCTGTTACAACACGAAACGCTTCATCATGGGATGTGGGTGTTCTACGCGAAAATTGCCGAACTCGATCTCCCCGAAAGCTGGCGGAAAACGTGGACGCTCAAATGAATCTCGGGATGCAGATCAGCTGGGAAGAGTAGCGATGCTTCGAGGTTGGTGGCTTGCGCTCACCCTGGTGCTCGCCGCCACAGTGCCGGCCGGCGGTGCGTTTCCGGTCACGGTCACGGACGCGCTCGGCCGGAAGGTCACACTCGTCCGGGAACCGGCCCGCATCATCTCCATCGCGCCGAGTGTCACCGAAGTGCTGTTCGCGCTCGGGCTGGACAGGCGGATCGTGGGAGTCAGCGATGCTGACGACTACCCGCGGGAGCGCGTCAGGACGAAACCCCGCGTCGGCGGCGTGCAGCTCAATATCGAGCGCATCGTGAGCCTGCGGCCCGATCTCATCATCGGGATGCCCGGCCTGCAGGCCGCGCAGCTTGAGCGTCTCATTGCGATGGGACTGCCGGTGCTGGCCGTGGAGGCGAATTCGATACCGCAGACATACGCCCAGATTGCGCTCGTCGGCGCCGCGACGGCATCAGAGCGAGCGGCGCAGCGCCTGATTGCGAGCATGCGCTCGCAGCAGTCGGGGGTCGAAGCCGCCGTGCGGGGACGGCCGAGGCTTCGGGTGTACGTCGAGATCTGGGGGGAGCCGTTGATCACGGCAGGGCAGGGGACGTTCATCGACGATCTGGTCCGGCGCGCGGGTGGACGCAACGTCTTCGCGGATCTACGCGGCTGGCCCCAGCTCAGCGCCGAGGCCGTGATCCAGCGAAATCCGGAGATCATCGTGCTCACCCATCGCCAGCGCGATCAGGTCCTCGCCCGCCGTGGCTGGGCCCAGGTCGACGCGATCCGGTCGGGGCGCGTCGTCAGCGCCGATTCGGCACTTCTGTCCCGGCCGGGGCCCCGCATCGTCGACGGGCTGGCGTATCTGGCGCGGCTCCTGCATCCGGAGGCCTTTCGCAGGTGAGGCCCCGGAAGGGGCCAACCTCTTCCCCTCTCCCCGGGGTGGGAGAGGGTAGGGTGAGGGGGGCGGAAGTGGCTCATTCGGCAGTGGCACAAGCGGCGATCCTCGTTGATCAGATCGTCTGCCGCTACGGCGCGATCCCGGCGCTCGACGGTGTCAGCTTGACGGTCTCGCCAGGAGAGATGTGCGGGATCATCGGACCCAACGGCAGCGGAAAGACCACGCTCCTGCGGGCGATGGACGCGGTGGTGTCGCCGGAACGCGGGACGGTGCTGATCGAGGGCCGTCCGGTGGCGAAGATGTCGCGCCGGGAGGTCGCCGCCCTGGCCGGCGTCGTGCCTCAGCGCACAGGGTCTGGGTTCGGGTTCACGGCGCATGAGATCGTCTCGATGGGCCGGGCCCCACACCTCGCTCCCCTTGCCGCCGAAACCTCGAAGGACCTCGAAATCGTGCGTGCGGCGATGGCGCAAACCGGCATCCTCCACCTGGCCCATCGGCCGGTCGACACGTTGAGCGGCGGCGAGTTCCAGCGGGTGCTGATCGCGCGCGCGCTCGCGCAGGGACCCCGCGTGCTGCTGCTCGATGAGCCGACAGCACACCTGGACCTCAGGTACCAGATCGAGATCATGGAGCTGCTGTCGGCGCTGCGCCAAGGCGGTATCGCGCTGGTCGCGGCCGTGCACGACGTCAACCTGGCATCCGCGTTCTGCGATCCGCTTGTGCTGCTCTCAGGGGGGCGAGTCGCCGCGCTCGGCAGACCCGACCAGGTGTTGCAGGCACCGATCCTCGAAGCCGCGTATGGAATTCCGGTCACGGTGGTCCCACACCCAGTGTCGGGACGGCCGCACGTGCTTGCCTCCGGAGCGGCGCGCCAACTCACGTCAGAGCACCGCTGATGCCCGATCCCGGAGCACGCCGCAGGGCGGCGCCGATCATCGCGATCGACGGACCGGTCGGCGCCGGAAAGAGTACGGTCGCAATGGCGGTCGCCGCGGCGCTTCGGTATCGCTATGTCGACACCGGCGCAATGTACCGCTCTGTGGCCTGGCTCGCCAAATCTCAGGGCGTGGATCTCCGAAATGAGCGTGCCGTTGCGACCCTGGCCAGGTCGGTGTCGATCGAATTCGTCACCGCGAACGGCCGGCCGCGAATTCTCGTCAATGGCACGGATGTCACCGACATCATCCGCAGTCCTGAGGTCAGCCACGCAGCCTCCGTCGTCAGCGCCCATCCTGCCGTCAGGGAGGGCCTGGTCGCAGAGCAGCGGCGGCTGGGCGCGTCAGGCGGTGTGGTGATGGAAGGCCGGGACATCGGCACCGTCGTCTTCCCCGATGCCGACGTCAAGGTATTTCTGGACGCGTCGCCCGCCGAGCGCGCGCGCCGCAGGTATCAGGAACTGGTTGCGAAAGGTGTGCGGGTGGACTTTGAGTCACTCAAGCGGGCTGAGGAAGAGCGCGACCGGCGGGACACGACCCGAGCGCACTCCCCGTTGCGACGGGCCGAGGATGCCGTGGTCATCGATACCACAGGGTTGACCGTCGAGGAGATCGTGAATCGCATTGTGCAGCTGGCGAGGCCGCCTCGGTGAACCGGAACGCCGTCGCGTCGATCCCACGGGCATCCCCCGGGCACCGCGTCGCCGGGACGCTCTCCGGCCTGTGGTACCTCTTCTGGAAGCTCGTAATGAGCGCGTTCTTCAAGGTGCTCACGCGCTTCACGATCGAAGGCCGGGAGCACGAGCCGGAGCGGGGCCCGTTCATCGTGGCGGGCAACCACGCGAGCGCGGCCGATCCACTTATCATTGGCGCGGCGCTGCGCAACCGGGCGGCGTACATGGCGAAGGCCGAGCTCTTTTCGGTGCCGGTCGTGGGTCCCTGGCTGCGATCGATTGGAACGTTTCCCGTCCGGCGCGGCCAGCCCGACCGTGCGGCGATCCGGCACTCGCTCGAGGTGCTGGCCTCCGGAGGCGTCCTCGTGATGTTCCCCGAGGGGACGCGGAGCCCCGACGGCCGGCTCCAGGATCCCGAACCCGGCGCGGCGATGCTGGCGCTGCGGACGGGAGTGACGGTCCTACCCATCGCCGTTGTCAACAGCCATCGCGCGATGCCCAAGGGTTCGGCCCTGCCGCGTTTTCAGCGCGTCATCGTGCGGTTCGGCCGGCCCTTATCCGTGCCGAAGATCGAAGGGAAACTCGATCACCAGGTGCTGGAGGAGTGGGGACGGCGGATCATGGCGGAAATTGCGAAACTGTTGCCGGAGGATCAGAAACCCAAGAAGCCGTGAATGGTGAATGGTGAATGGTGAATGGTGATGACCCTAAGAGGTAGTGCGATTCACCATTCACGATTCACGATTCACGGCAGTTGGGGGACCAGCACTTCAAGGGCGCCGTGAACCGCGCGGAACACCGCGGGCACACGACCGACGATCTCTCCGTCGGCGTGAATGGACAGCGGAGTGTCGCTCTCGACCCGGATTTCGTCGGCCGTTGTGTGTGAGACCTTGGGGTGCAGCAGGTGTTTCCCAGAATAGACTTTCGGGAGCACTGCGAGCGTTTCAAGTTTCCCCAGGTCGCGCGCATACACAACGGCCAGGCGGCCGTCATTCATGTCTGCATGCGGCGCCATGAACATTCCGCCCCCGTACCACTTGGTATTGGCCGCCGCCAGTAGAAACATCCGGATCGTCTGGACGCGTCCGTCGATCGTGATCGTCGTCTCGACCGGGGTGTAGGCTACAAGCATCTTCAGAAGCGCAGCGACGTACAGCGCCGTGCCGCCGATCCACTTCGGCCACTGGTTCGCCTGCCGCGCAGTTTCGGCATCGAACCCCACGCCCGAGATGCTGCCGAAGTACCGATCGTTCACCTGCCCCACATCAACACGCTTTCTCGTGCCGTTCAGTAGCGCCTGAATCGCGAGTTCGGCCCGCTTTGGTGTGCCGATGCCCCGCGCGAAATCGTTGCCGGTTCCCCCGGGAAGGACCGCCAGCGCAGGCCGCGCCGTCTGGGCTGTCTGCATCAGACCGTTGATGACCTCGTGCACAGTGCCGTCTCCCCCTACCGCCACGACGGTGCTGTAGCCCTGCTGACCGGCACCACGCGCGATCTCCCAGGCATGCATCCGCCGTTCAGTGAGGACTTCGGTGACGACAAATCCGCGGGAGGCCACCGCATCACGGACTCTGGCCCAGGCACGGACGCCGCGGCCCCGGCTGGCGGTGGGATTAATGATGACGAGGATTGGCCCTTTCCCAGCCTCCATGCCAACACCCTCATACGGCGAGTTTGAAGGCACTCCTTCGTGGACACTGACTATTGCCGGCGTGTATGCTAAGGAGCGTGGAAATCATCGTCGCCAAACATATGGGCTTCTGCGGCGGCGTCAAGCGAGCGGTCGAGATGGCGCGCAGCACCGCCGAGTCCTCGGCAGGATCCGTGTACACGTGGGGCCCCCTCATCCATAATCCTCAGGTTGTCGGCAAGCTCCAGGACGCGGGCGTAAAGGTTGCGGGGGAGCTCGAGGATCTGGCCGGCGAGGCATTCGTCGTCTCGGCCTACGGGGTCGAGCACAGCGTCCTCGACGCGGCGAAGGCCGAGGGCATGCGCATCGTGGATGCGACGTGCCCGGTTGTGATCCGCGCGCACTCCCTGGCCTTCAAGCTGGTTGAGGAAGGGTATCAGTTGGTGGTCGTCGGCGACCACGGACACCCGGAGATGGTGACGCTCAAAGAAGCGCTGGGCGACAAAGTCACGATTGTCCACACGCGCGAAGAAGCGGTGCTGGTGAAACTGCGCGGCCGCATCGCCGTGATGTCGCAGACGACACAGTCACAGGAAAATTTCCGGCAGATTGTCGGCGATCTGGCGCTGCGCACCAAAGAGTTGAGGGTTGTGAACACGCTGTGCCCGGCCATCACCGTCCGCCAGGAAGAGGCCGAAGTGATGGTGGAGGAGGTGGACGCTCTTGTGGTCATCGGCGGCCATCACAGCGCCAACACGACGCGGCTGGCAGAGATCGGCCGCGCCAACGAGCTTCCAACCTACCATCTAGAAGTGCCTGAGGAGCTGGATCCGGCCTGGTTCGCGGGGGTGCGTAAGGTCGGCGTGATGTCGGGCGCGTCGACACCGGAGTGGATCATCGCCGAGGTGCTGCGACGCCTGGAGGAGATCGGAACGCAGCAGCGCCTTTGACCGTTGGCCGTTGACCCTGGAGTCATGGCGGCGACTGCCGCCCTTTTTCATATATGACGACCCATCAGAAAGCTAGCAGCGGGTTGCCTGTCGTGGCGATCGTGGGCCGGCCGAACGTCGGCAAATCCGCGCTCTTCAACCGGCTCGCCGGCCGCCGCCTGGCCATCGTTGAGAAGGTGCCGGGCCTGACCAGAGACCGGCTCTACGCGCCCGCAACGTGGCGAGAGCGCCCGTTTCTGGTGGTCGATACCGGCGGCTTCGTGTCAGACGCGGCGGAGCCGATTCAACAGCAGGTGCGCCGGCAGGCCGAGCACGCGATCAACGAGGCGGACGTCATCCTTTTCGTCGTCGACGCGACGTCTGGCATCGTGCCCGAGGACCGCGAGCTGGCGCAGCATCTGAGAGAAGGGCGGCGTCCCGTGCTGCTGGTGGTAAACAAAGCAGATCGCCATGATCATCCCGGTCACTACGAGTTTTTCGAGTTCGGGCTCGGCGATCCGATGCCGGTCTCTGCGATCCACGGCCTGGGAATTGGCGACCTCCTTGATGCCGTGGTGGGACTGCTGCCCGAGATCGGGCTCGCCCCCGAGGCTGCACCGGCAATCGCCGTCGCCATTGTGGGCCGGCCGAACGTCGGCAAGTCGTCGCTGGTGAACGCCGTCCTGGGGGAGGAGCGCGTCGTTGTCGATCCAGCGCCGGGGACAACCCGCGACGCAGTGGACACGCCGTTCGTGCATGACGGCCAGCCGTTCATCCTCATCGACACCGCAGGCCTGCGCCGGAAGGCGCGGATCGACCAGCTCCTGGAACGGTTCAGCGCCGGTCGAGCGCTGGGCGCCGTCGACCGGAGCGACGTCGTGGTGTTGCTCATTGAGGCCGGGGCACCGGTGGTCAATCAGGACCAGGAGATCGCGCGCTACACGTTGGAACAGGGGCGAGCGCTGGTGATCGCCGTGAGTAAATGGGATCTGGTGAGCAAGACACCGAACGCATCCCCGGAACGGCTCGAGGCCCTCCAGCGCCCGCTGCGGTTTGTTGATTATGCCCCGGTCGTCGTCACCTCCGCCGAACGGCAATGGGGCATCCCCGCGCTGCTGGAACGCGTGAGGGCCGCGGCCGCATCGTTCGAACGGCGAATCGCAACAGGACCCCTCAACCGTGTAGTCGAACAGGCTGAGGACGCGCATCATCCGCCGGCGGATCGCGCGGGCCGAGCGGTGAAGATCTACTACGCGACGCAGCCGAAATCGAAGCCGCCAACCTTCGTCCTCTTCGTCAACGATCCGGACCTCCTCACCGAGGACTACCGGCGCTATCTCGAGGCCAGGCTGCGCGGGGCGTTTGATTTCACGGGGACGCCGATTCGGCTGGTCGCCCGGGCGCGCGAGCGGAGCGCAGGCACGCGGGAAGAGCGCGCCCCGTGACCGCCGCGGCGGTGCTGGCAGCGGCCTACCTGGTCGGGTCGCTCCCGACCGGACTCGCGCTCGTGAGGATGCTCGCAGGCACCGATCTCCGCCGCCAGGGCAGCGGAAACATCGGTGCTGCGAACGTGTACCGTGTTGCCGGTCCGGGCCTGGCCGCGTTGGTCTTGGCGGCCGACATGCTGAAGGGAACATCCGCGGTGCTGTTGGCTCGTGCCGCTGACCTTGGCGCAGGATGGGCGGTGGCGGCCGGCTTGATCGCGATCGCCGGGCACAACTGGTCGGTCTTCCTGCGCTTTGGCGGGGGGAAAGGGATTGCGACATCCTTCGGAGTACTTCTAGCGATCTCGCCAGTCGCGGCCGCAGTCGCCGCCGGCGCCTGGGTCGCCGCAGTCGCCGTGACGCGGTACGCATCGGTGGGATCGTTGCTTGCGGTCGCGTCCGTCCCCCTTGTGGTGTGGGGGCGGGGGGAGCCACGGGCCCACCTGGTGTTTGGGCTCGCGGCGCTGCTGCTCGCCGTATGTCGTCATTGGGCCAACATCCGGCGGCTCCTGGCCGGAGCCGAGTTGAGAGTTTTCGACACCAGGGGCCCGGTGACTAGGAGCTAGCTGTGACGGGCATACCACGGGTGTGGTAAACATGCTGATCTCCGAATGGACAACCATCTTGTATGATGTGGCCATTTTGTGCCTGCTCGGCGTCGTCTTCGGTCTGCGCCGGCTGATCCAGCTGCGGATGGCCGACCGCGTGATCCGCGACCCGCTCACGGGCGCGTACACGCCGGACTTCATCCAGGAGATCTACCAAACCGAGTTGCGCCGCGCTGAGCGCACCGGCGTGCCGTTCTCGATCGCGCTGGTCTCGATCCGTGATACTGACAAAGCTGCCGCGGACATCCCGATGGCGCTCGCCAGATGGTTGAAGCAGAACATGCGCGGCTGCGATTACGTGGGTCGTCTGGACACCAACCAGTTTGTCGTCATCCTGCCTGAGACGTGGGATGAAGATGCGCGCGTGGTTGCGACCCGCATCCACGGTGCCTTCAAGCTGCGGACGGGCCGCGACGGCCAGGATACGGTGGCCTGCGACGTTGCGGTGGAAACGTGGCGTCCGGATGCGCCGGATGTGTGGACCGGCGCGTCACGCCAGCTGGAACAGGCCGTGACACCGGCCTCCTAAGTCTACACAATCTCCACCATCTTCACGATCTGCACAATCTGATCGTTCCCATAGGCAGGCCCCAAGTGGGCGTGTCTAAACACGCATTTACGCGGGACGGGTGAAGGCCGTCGCGGATGGGCAGGGGCGACCCCTGAGACGACGAACGATGCGGGCAGCCCCGCGATGAAAGGAGAGGAACGTCGTGAAATCCGTCGTCCACAAGCGCCTGCTGGAGCTGGAAGCCGAACCGCTCAACCCACAGATCCGGCGCCGCATGCTGTGGGGCGACCGGCTGATGGCGGCGTACCTGGAGTTCACGAAGGGGGCCGTTGTCCCGGTCCACCAGCATGAGAACGAGCAGCTGACCTACTGCATCTCAGGGCTCATGCGGTTTACCCTGCCGGATCGTGAGCTGATGCTGCGGCCCGGCGAGGTGCTGCTGATCCCCGGCGGCATCCCTCACGGCGCGGAGATGCTCGAGGAGACCGTCGAGATGGACTTCTTCAGCCCGCCGCGGCAGGATTGGATCAACAAAGAAGACAGCTACCTCCGCAAATAGCCGCGATGGCGCGCCGGCAACTGATTGCGAGCGGCACACCCTGGGAACCGATCGTGGGCTACTCCCGCGCCGTCCGGATCGCGAACACGGTCTACGTGTCAGGCACGACGGCCACAGACGAGACCGGCGCTCTTGTCGCCCGAGGGGACCCATACGGGCAGACCCGGCAGGCGCTGCGGAACATCGAGCGGGCGCTGGTCGCCTCGGGCGCGACGATAGCCGACGTGGTGCGGACCCGCATCTTTGTGACCAACATCAGCCAGTGGGACCAGATCGGCCGCGCGCACGGAGAGGTCTTCGGGACGATCCGCCCGGCGACGACCATGGTCGAAGTCCGGGCATTGATCGATCCAGAGATGCTAGTCGAGATCGAAGCCGAAGCCGTGATCGGAGGTTAAGTTCCACACAAGGAAATGTGGTAGTTTCCTACATTGGAGGGCCGCTTCGCTCCGAGTCGGCTCGCCCGCGGAGCGCACCGTGAAGCGCAGGGAGGCCTGCACATGAATCCGCGCGATCTCGCCATGGATCGAGCGTGAATCCAACAGAAGAAACCAAACGTACTTTGCATTCAAAAGTAGGACACCACGGGAAATGTAGCTTGATTGTGTAGATGGTGGAGATCGTGTA
>JACPRY010000076.1 GCA_016193565.1 Armatimonadota bacterium | reverse complement strand
TAGGGGAAATCTTCGGCGGTACGAAGCCGGCCCCGGTCTCGGACACGACGGTGTTCAAATCTGTCGGCATCGCTATCGAGGACATAGCTGCCGCGCGCCTTGTCTACGAGGCGACTCGGCGCGAAGTCAACACGAAGGCATGATTCCGTGAGGGCGCGTGGAGGAGACAACCAGCAGATGAGATGAGCAAGGCCAGCACGACGGTCTACAAGGTCTACTAGGTCTTCAAGGTCTTCTAGGTCTCAATGCGGACTCGTTATTAGTGCTGTAGACCTAGCAGACCTAGTAGACTTCTCTCAGGGGTAGATCCCTCTCGTCATCAAGGCTTCCGCAACGCGATCGATCGCGCGGATCAGACCCGCCGTTCGCAGGTTCACCTTCTTCTCCTGGGCGGTGCGCATGACCTGACCGAAGCTGCGCACCATGATCCGCTCCATGTTCTGGTTGACCTCTTCTTCGGTCCAGAAGAACTGCTGAAGACCCTGCACCCACTCGAAGTACGACACGATGACGCCGCCAGCGTTGGCGACGATGTCCGGCGCGACCATGACCTTGCGCTCATCCAGGACCGCATCGGCATCGGGCGTGATGGGGCCGTTCGCGCCCTCGACGATCAGTTTCGCCTTGATCCGCGGCGCGTTCTCGCCGTTGATCTGCCCTTCCAGGGCGCTGGGGACGAGCACGTCGCAGGGTAGTTCCAGCAGTTCCTCATTCGTCACGCGGTCGGTGCCCGGGAAGCCGGACACTGACCCATGCCGCTCCTTGTGCTTGAGCACCGCGCGCGGATCGAGGCCTTTGGCGTTGTAGATGCCGCCGGAGGAATCGCTCGCAGCCACGATCGTGCAACCGAGGTCCGCCAGCAGGTACGCGGCCACCGACCCGACGTTTCCGTACCCCTGGACGGCGACTTTTGATCCGGCCAGTGACATCCCGTGCGCCAGGCCTGCTTCTCTGGCGGCGATGCTGACGCCGCGGCCGGTCGCCTCAACACGGCCCTGCGAGCCGCCGATTGACAGCGGCTTGCCGGTGACGACCGACGGCGTGGAGTGGCCCCGGTGCATGCTGTAGGTATCCATAATCCACGCCATCGTTTGCGGGTTCGTGCCCACATCCGGGGCAGGGATGTCGCCCTCGGGACTCATCAGGATGCTGATCTCAGTGGCGTAGCGGCGTGTCAGGTGCTCGAGTTCCTCGCGGGAGAGCTCTTTGGGATTGACGATGACGCCGCCTTTCGCACCACCGTAGGGCAGTCCGACAACTGCACACTTCCACGACATCCACATCGCCAGAGCCCGGATCTCGTTGAGGGTCACGTCCGGATGGTAACGGATGCCGCCTTTGGTCGGGCCGAGCACGGTGCTGTGGTGCACACGGTACCCGGTGAAGACGCGGACCGATCCGTCGTCCATCTTCACGGGGAAGTTCACGGTCAGCTCGCGTTTCGGGTACGCGAGGAACTCTCGGATCCCGCGCTTGAGGGGCAGAGAATCCGCGGCAATGTTGAACTGCCGCAGCGCCATCTCCCACGGATCTTCCCGCGGGGTGATCACAAGTGCTGTAGCCGCCATTGAGGACCTCCTCGAACTAACGATGTCCGGTGTCCGGGGTCGGAGGTCCGGCGCACTTCTCGAACATCGGACATCGGACCCCCGACATCGTCATTTCACCAGTGCAGATACCGGCACGAGTTGAATGTCCTGCCGGTCAAACTCCGTCAGCATCTCCTTCAGCACAGCCGGCGTCAGCCGCTGCGCATGGCCGATCCCGATCGCGACGCCACGCCGGCGGGCGACGGCGATGAGCCGGCGCAGCTGCGCGCGGATCGCCGCAGGCTCATCCGCATTGTCCAGAAACACGTGGCGCCTTCCAGTGGGAATGCCCATCTCTTCAGCCACCGAGACTGCGACGGACCGGTCGGAGGTGACGCTGTCGACGAAGATGAGGCCGTGTTCCTTCACGACCTGTAGTACCGCCCGCATCACCCGCTCGTCCGTCGTGCCGCTGGATCCCATGTGGTTGTTGACCCCGATGGCGCCCGGCACCGTGGCCAGATCGGCTCGTACCGCGGCCGCGATCTCCTCATCGTTCATCGCGCTCGTGATGCCGCCGGGGCCCAAGCGCTTGCTGCTGTCGTCGGGCTCGATCGGCAGGTGCAGGAACACGTCCAGTCCGGCCGCACGGGCCCGGCCGGCGACTTCCTTTGAATAGCGCAGCCCCGGTAGCACGGCCACCGTGACCGGCCGGCCGATCGCGAGAATCTCCTCGAGATCCTCCAAACTTCCCCCGGCATCGTCGAAGATCACCGCCACTTGGGCCCGCACGTGCCGCGCGCCCGTCCGACTTCCTTCACGGGCCGCGGGGTTGCTTCCTCCGGATGGGAATGGAACAACCGCCTTAGGCGCGGGCGCAAGAGGCAGCCGAGCACCGCCAGGAGACGAACAGCCCTGTGCCGATGCCCACCGCGGCAATGAGGACCGCCAGCAGTACGCCGGACCGGGGGAGCCGACGCAAGGAGCGGTGTCTTGCCATTTGGAGAGCCCGGCCGGGTCCTGCCTATGCGGCGGGACGGACGACCGAACTCCTCATCTTCATCTTGAGTATCGCGATTGCCTTTGCCAGTTGCTCGGCGCGCATCTGGTTCAGGCGGCGCTCCATCTCCTCTTCAGATTGTCCCTTCAGGCGCTGGCGGAGGGCCTCTTCGCCCTCTCCCACAAGTTCGTTGGGTGTCAGCGGTCCGATCTGATTGAGGTCGCGGCCATTCGGTGTAAGGTATTTCGCAGTGGTGATCGCGGCACCCGAGCCAAGCGGCAGGTTGATGACGCTCTGAATCTTGCCCTTGCCGAACGTCTTCGTGCCGACCAGCG
>JACPRY010000109.1 GCA_016193565.1 Armatimonadota bacterium | reverse complement strand
TCACTTCGGGCGGGACCGAGGCGAACAATCTCGCGATCGCCGGCGCGGTTCGAACCGGAGGCGGGCGCCATCTTCTCGTCAACGCGATTGAGCACTCGTCCGTTCTGACGCCGATGCGGCGTCTGGCTGAACAGGGATTCACTGTGACTGAGCTGGTGGTGGACGCCGAAGGTCGTGTGGACCCGCAGCGGATGACCGCGGCACTTCGCCCCGAGACCGCCCTCGTGTCGATCATGGCTGTGAACAACGAAATCGGCACGATCCAGCCGATTGAGGGGATTGGCCGAATGATCCGTGCCCACAATGCTAGAGGCGGTCGAGCACTCTTCCACGTTGACGCCGTGCAGGAGTGGGGCAAGATCCGGCTACGGCCAGCAACGATGGGCGTGGATCTCATGTCCTTTTCCGGTCACAAGGTGCACGGGCCAAAGGGCGTCGGCGTACTCTACATAAGGAAAGGCGTTCGCCTGGGCCCAATGCTCAGCGGGGGCGATCAGGAGCGCGGGATCCGGCCCGGCACCGAGAATGTGCCGGGAATCGCAGGGCTCGGCGCTGCCGCGGAGTTGCTCCAGGTAGACCTTGAGAGCGTCTCAGCGCGGATGGCTGCGCTGCGGGACCGGTTACGGGAGGCCCTGGCCACGATTACCGACGTACGCTTTAACACCCCACTCACCGGAGCCGCACCGCACATCCTGAACGTCTCGTTCGCCGGCGCGCGCGGCGAAACGCTGCTGCACCGGCTCGAGCAGGACGGGATCTACGTCTCCACGGGCTCGGCCTGTCATTCGCATGACCCGAGGCCGAGCCACGTGCTTCTCGCGATCGGGCTCTCCCCTGAGCAGGCGAAGTCCAGCATTCGGTTCAGCCTCTCCCGATTCACAACAGCTGAAGAAATCGACGCAGCGGCCTCTGCAGTGAGGACAGCCGTCGCCGAACTCCGGACGCTGGTCCGGTAATGCCAGCAGACTTCCTGCTTCGCTACGGCGAAATCGCGCTCAAGGGCGGAAACCAGCGTTTCTTCCAGGACACGCTGGTCCGCAACGTCGCGCGCGCGGTCGAAGACCTGGGACCGGCCGAGGTCCGCCTGTCATTCGGCCGGATCATCGCGAAGGTAGAGGCAGATCGGGTCGAGGCTGCCGACCGCCTGCGAAAAGTGTTCGGGGTCGTCTCGTTGAGCCCGGTGCGCATCGTCGATCCCCAGCTTGCCGCATTCACGGACGAGGCCGTCGCGATGGTGGAAGAGACGCTGGCCGCCCGTCCAGAAATCGAGACCTTCAAGGTCGATACGCGCCGCGCGGACAAGCGTTTTCCGACACCCTCAATGGTCGCCAGCAGCGAAGTCGGCGAAGCGATTCGCCGGCGGTTTCCCCATCTCCGTGCCCAGATGAAGAAACCCGACCTCCTCGTGCAGATCGAGATCCGTGATGCGGCCTATGTCGCGACCGAGACGATTCCCGGTCCCGGCGGGCTGCCCACCGGCACCGGAGGGAAGGCGCTCGCCCTGATCTCCGGCGGCATTGATAGTCCGGTCGCGGCATGGCTGGTCGCCCGGCGCGGGGTGACGGTCACACCCGTGTACTTCCACAGCTTTCCCTTTACGAGCGACCGCGCGAAAGAAAAGGTCATCGACCTCTGCCGGGTGCTCGCTGCCTACGCCGGCACGCTGGCGCTGTGGGTCGTTCACTTCACCGAGATCCAGCGTGCGATCCAGCTGCACGTGCCCGACGCGCTGCGGGTACTCGCGATGCGACGGACGATGATGCGGATCGCCGACGTGCTGGGCGAGCGTGAAGGAGCGCGCGCGCTGGTCACGGGCGAAAGCGTGGGTCAGGTCGCGAGCCAGACGGTGGAGTCGATCGCCGTGATCAATGCCGCAACGCGGCTGCCTGTCCTGCGCCCCCTGATCGGATCGGACAAGACGGAGATTGTTGCGCGGGCCGAAGCGATCGGCACGTATGAGATCTCCATCCGGCCCTACGAGGATTGCTGCAGTCTGTTTGTGCCCGCGCATCCCCGCACCCATCCCACCACATTAGAACTCGAGGCGGCGGAAGCGGGCCTCGATGTCTCCACATTGGTTGCCGACGCGATTGAGCGGAGTGAGCGCACCACGGTCAGTCCGCGTGGACAGCGGGTGGCCTCACCCTCCTGAGGGGGGAAGCCCGGCGTCGCATGGGGAAATAACCAAGAGCCAATGGGGGCGGGCGTGAAGGTCTGCGTGTATTTGGAAAATGGCCATGCTTCCACCTGGAGTGGAGGCATCCGCCGCGCCTACGAGAATCAGGTCCGGGCCCTAAAAGGGGTCGGCGTCGCGCTGACGACTGACCCCAGCGAGTCGTTTGACATCCTGCACATCCATTCCGTAGGGCCGCGCTCGCTGTACCTGGCCGAGCGCTACACTGGTCGACGCCCGGTCATCATGAACAGCCACATCACCGCGGAGGACTTCGCCAACTCGTACCGGATGAGCGATTCCCTGGCGCCGTATCTCGCGCGGTATCTCAAGTTCTTCTATGGAAAAGCCGATCTTGTCGTGGCGCCGTCCACGTACACGAGAAGGATTCTCAAGGACCACTACGAGGTCGCCCGTCCGATCAAGGTGGTCAGCAACGGCGTCGATGTGAAGCGGTTCTCGCCAAACAAGCGAAAGCGCCTCCTCGGGCGGGCGCGCTATGGCCTGGAGGGTCTGGTCCCGTTCTCAGTGGGCCTGGTGCTGCTCAGAAAAGGCGTCGACCTCTTCTGTGAGGTCGGACGCCTGCTGCCCCGCTATATGTTTGCCTGGTTCGGCCGCATCCGAAAAGGTGTCAAACCAGAGACGCTGCGCCTGGTCGAGTCGGCGCCGGAAAACGTCCGCTTCACAGGCCATGTCGAAGATGTCGCCGAAGCATACTCGGCCGGTGATGTCTTCTTCTTCCCCAGCAGCGTGGAAAATGAAGGCATCGCGATCCTGGAGGCGGCGGCCTCAGGCAAGCCGCTGCTCTTGCGAGATGCGGAGTGTTTCGAAGGTCGGTTTACGCATGGGGTCAATTGTCTGAAGGGAAACACGTCAGAGGAGTTTGCCGGGTTGATCAGACAGCTCGCCACCAACGAATCGCTGTACGAACGACTGTCGGCGGGCGCCCTCGAGGTCGCACGCGCCCACTCGCTTGAGACCGTCGGTTCCCGCCTGCGCGAGATCTACACGGAGCTTGTGAACTAACAGACAGTCGTTACCGCGTCATCGCGTTACCGCGTTACCGCGTTATCGCGCTCCCGGGCCGACGCGCCGTGCACCGTCTTCTCCCAGGACACCTCGCCGGTGATGGCGCTCCGGATGTACCGGTGGATCGCCATCGGTACGACGAACAAACGGTGGACGGAGAACAGCGCCGTCCGCGCAAGGAAAAGCGCCGCCACCCACACCCGTCCCCGGCTCTGCACGAGCAGCGTCCCGACAAACGCCCCGCTGAGCAGTGCTGATCCCCATGTCGTCTGCCACCGTGGCAGCTGCAGGTACAGCACGACCGCGCCCAGCAGGTCCATCACCGCATACAGGTAGCTCGTGAGGAGCCCGACGGTCACGGCCAGCGCGCCGCCGAGAAAGAACAGCATGTCCACGCGCTTGAAGATCGGCGCGCGGCCGAAGAGAATGAAGGGCACCCAGTCGCCCAAACACCGCATCGCTCCCTCGAACCAGCGCACGCGCTGGCGGAGGAGATCGCGCAGGTGCGGGATCGCCTCCTCCCAGACCACTGCCTCCTCAGCGTAGCGGATCTCCCATCCCGCGAGATGGAACCGCACGGTGAGGTCGACGTCTTCCGTCAGCGCATCTCCGTTCCAGCCCCCGACCTCGTCCAGGACCTCTCGCCTCAACAGCAGCCCGTTCCCGGCGAAGCAGACCATCCCACCCAGGACGATGCGGGCCCGCTGCAGCAGGTGTTGAAACAGGGAGTACTCATCGTCCTGCATGCGGGTCAGCCAGTTCTGTCCGGCGTTGTATAACCGCCGCTGGCCCTGCACGCCTCCCACGCGCTCCCCGTCCAGGTGCGCGACCATGCGCTCGAGGAACTCGGGCGCCACGCGCGCGTCGGCATCGAACACCGCAATGAGATCGCCGCGCGCCCGCGCGATCCCGAAGTTCAAGGCGGCGGCCTTCCCCAGACTGCCCTCCGGCGTGCGCTCGACCCTCAGGGGAAGCTCGCGGGCGAGGCGCTCCAAGATCGCGGGCGTGCCGTCGCTCGAGCGGTCATCGACGACGATCACTTCAAAACGCCGCTCGGCGTCGTCGTCATACCGCTGCGCGCTGATGCTGCGCAGGGTGGCCTCGATCACCGCCTCTTCATTCTTGGCCGGGACCACTACGCTCACGAAGGGCCGGGCCATCGATGCCCCGGGCCGGGGAATTCGCACCAACGCGCCGATCAGGATGAGCAGCGCGCCGTAACCGCCGACGATGAGGAACAGCGCCTGCAGCCATGTGATGTCGACGAAGATCACACGGACCCAGGAGAGATCGCGATACCGGAGGCTGTTCACGACCGCCGCCAGCCACAGCACGGCGAGGGTCGCGAGCACAATGTGAGCAGTCGTTCTCGGTTTCATGGCGTTCTGTAACTCTATCTCGCGACTCGCCGGTCCCCTGCTCCGCCGAGCGGTACCTTGGCGAGGTCCGCGAGGGAGTGACTAAACGGCGGATACGCGATGCCGGCATCGGTGACGATCGCAGTAACGAGATGGTTGGGGGTGACATCAAATGCGGGGTTGAGCGCCGGCATCCGTTCCGGCGCCACGCGCACGCCGGCCAGGTGCGTGACTTCCTCAGGACGGCGCTCCTCAATCGGAATCGCCGTCCCGTCAGGCGTGCGAAAATCCACGGTCGACAGCGGCGCCGCAACGATGAACGGGATTTCATGCGCGCGTGCCAGCACGGCCAGCGAGTACGTGCCGATCTTGTTGGCGACGTCGCCATTGGCCGCGATGCGGTCGGCGCCCACGATGATGCGGTCCACCTGTCCCCGGCTCATGAAGTAGCCTGCGGCGTTGTCGGTGATCAGCGAGCCGGGAATTCCATACCGCAGCAGCTCCCAACTCGTGAGACGAGCGCCCTGCAGGTACGGCCGGGTCTCGCAGACGTAGACGAGCGGGCGCTTGCCGCGCTCATGCGCAGTGCGGATGATCCCGAGCGCCGTGCCGTAGTCTACCGTCGCGAGACTGCCGGTGTTGCAGTACGTAAGCACACGCTCGCCCGGCGCCATCAGGGAGGCGCCGTGCTCGCCGATGGCGCGGTTCGTGGCGACATCTTCGTGAGCGATGGCGTGGGCCTCATCGAGCAGCCGGTCCCGCAGCGCATCGACGGTGGCCGACGGAAACCGGTCTAAGACGGTGAGCGCGCGCTCCAGCGCCCACCGCAAATTCACGGCGGTCGGCCTGGTCTGCAGAAGGGCGGAAGCTATGGCACGCAGTTGCCGGGTAAATTCCTCGCGGTCACGCGCGGCAATCTCGCGCGCGCCGAGGGCCAAGCCATACGCGCCCGCCACGCCGATGGCCGGCGCCCCTCGGATCTTCATCGTACGGATCGCATCGGCCACGTCCCGATAGGACCGGCACTCGATCATCCGCTCCTCGTCGGGAAGCGCGGTCTGATCGAGCAGCAGCAGGCGGCCGTTGTCCCAGCGAAGCGTGGAATAGCTTGATGCAGCGTCGGTCATCCTTGGAACGAGCCGCCAGGAAATTCAGCGGACGGTCATTCCAGGGGGAAGAGCCGGTGGTTGTCCTCAGAGCCCACGTCGGCAGTGATCGCGACGTGCTGCGGCGTGAAGAGGAAGATCTCGTCGCCCACGCGCAGCATGTGCCCGTCCAGCGCGTACGTCACGCCGCTCGTGAAATCGACGATCCGGCGCGCCAGATCCGCCTCAGACCCCTGCAGATTCACGACCACGGGCCGGCGCATCTTGAGATAATCGGCTGCTGCCCGCGCATCATCAAAGGTCTTGGGCTGCAGAACAACAATTTCCAGCTGTCGCTGGGCGTTGAGGTTGAACAGCTGGCCGCGTCGGCGGGGCGTCTCAACGCTCTCGCCATCAGGGACCGGGCTGCCGTCCTCCTCGTACGTTTCTGCAAAGCCGAGATAGGACATGAACCGCTGCAGTGCGCCCACCGAACTACCCCCTTCGTCCGCTGAATCCCTCCCTCCCTGGAACGCCTCTCTCCCTCTCCCGCACCTACTAAAGGTACTACATCTGCGGGCTAAGGCCTGCTGCCAAAAATCGCTCTGCCGACGCGGACCATCGTGGCGCCCTCCTGCACCGCAACCTCGAAGTCATCGCTCATGCCCATTGAGAGGTGGGCGAACTCGTCATCCACTATTCCGGAGGCACGAACGGCATCGTGCAGTTCGCGCAACCGGCGGAAGACCGGCCGCACCCGTTCTGGATCGTCCGCCTGCGGAGCGATCGTCATGAGCCCAACCACGCGCAGGCCGGGCAGACCGACGACCTCACGGAGGACGGCGGGCGCCTCGCGGGGCGCGACCCCGAACTTCTGTGGCTCGCCGGAGACATTCACCTGCAGGAGAATGTCGATCGATCCGCCGGCACCTGCGCTGATACGCGTACTGAGTTCTGCGGTGAGGCGCTCACTGTCCACCGAATGGATAAAAGAGAACAGAGCGGCCGCCTGACGGACTTTGTTGTGCTGGAGATGGCCGACCAGGTGCCAGTGCAGGCGAGGAAGATCTGAGCGGCCGGCAAGCGCTGCGATCTTCGGCGCGGCTTCCTGGACCCGGTTCTCACCCAGGTGGGTGATGCCGGCAGCGATCGCGTCGGCAATCCGCTCGGGCTCCACGCCCTTTGTGACCGCCACGATCGTGACCGCGTCGGGACGTCTTCCAGCGCGCGCGGCCGATTCGGCAATTCGCTCGCGGAGACGGGTGACGTTCGCGCTGATATCGGAAGCACCTTCCACGAGCAGGGCGCCTGCGGCTAGTCCGAAAGGGCGATGATCGCGCCCATCCGTCCGGTCTCGCGGTCTCGACGATAGGAGAAAAACAGATCAGGTCGATCGAAGGTACAGTGCTCCAGCACTTCAATCTGCGCGGCCGGCACGCCGGCGTCCATCAGCTGACGGCGGTTGACCGCCTGCAGGTCGAGCTGCCATCGCCCTCGCGCGTTGGGCGCAAAGAGCTCGTCCCGCCACGGCCAGTCGCGATACCGGTCAAACACCGGCTCGTCGACCTCATAGTGACAGGCTTTGATGGCCGGGCCGATGGCGACGAGCAGATCTTCCGCTCGGGACTCGAACCGGTCGGCGAGCACACCTACTGCCTCGAGGGCGATGCCCGCGGCGGAGCCCCTCCAGCCGGCATGGACTGCGGCAACAACGCGCCTGCGCGGGTCGGCCAGCAGCACGGGCACACAGTCGGCCGCGTGGATCGCAAGCGCGAGGCCGGGCGCCGATGTCACCATCCCGTCCGCACCTTCGATGACGCCGGCCGCGTCGCGCGCGGTCACCACCGCAACCGTTGCCCCATGCACCTGCGATGCCTCTACGTGGCGAGACGGATCGATGCCGATGGCCCTCAGGATGGCCGCGCGGTTGCGGGCGACGTTCGCTGAATCATCATGGACTCCGCGCCCGAGGTTGAGGGAGTCGAAGGGCGGCGGGCTCACGCCGCCCCGACGGGTGGTAAACGCATGGGGAATACCGGCGCGGCGAAGGTTCTCCGCAAAGAGCAAATCGAGCGGGTTCACACGACCTTTTCGCGGACCTTGGCGCTGAAGTAGTCCATGGCCGCCACAATCAGGGTGATGCCCCAGACCGCAGTTGCCGCCTGCTGCCACTGCAGCAGGTTGATGAACTGGATGAGCAGGAACCCCACGCCGCCGCCACCGACCATTCCGATGACTGTCGACATGCGGACGTTGATGTCCCAGCGGTAGATGGTGAAGGCGATGAACGGGGGAACGATCTGTGGCACGACGGCATACCGCACAACCTGGAGGGGGCTCGCCCCGGTGGCCGTGATCGCTTCAATCGGCCCCGGATCGATGGACTCGATCTGCTCGGAATACAACTTCCCCAGAGAAGCCACCGAGTGGAGCGCCAG
>JACPRY010000001.1 GCA_016193565.1 Armatimonadota bacterium | reverse complement strand
GACAACCTGGCGTTGATGCGCTCGACTTCAAGGCGATCGATCTCAGAGACGAACTTCAACTGATCATCCGAAGCCCGCCGATAATACAACTCTTCTTGCCCCTGCAGGATGACGCGGACGAACGGGTGGGCCCCCGCGTCCAGCGCCTCAGCATACATGGCGCGCATGAGCGACTCAGCGAGCACGGGCCCCGCGATTCGAACCAGGTCACCACGTTTGATCTTGAGCGAATAGTGCGCGAGTACCTTTGCCAGCTTCGCGACGCGCGGATCGGACATAGATACCTCCAAACGTGATTTGCAGCAGGACCATGCTATATTTTGTGAGCTCTGGGGTCAACCTACCCCCGTGCTGTGAGGTATAGTCGGCAGTCCGACTGCAGGAGAACCTGCGGCGACGTCCTATCCCATTGAAGGAACTGTCGCCGGGAGGACGGGTATGTCGATCTGGATCGTTGCCGCCATCGTCGCGGCGCTGGTGCTCTATGTCATCGGCATCTACAACCGCCTGGTCGTCCTCCGCAACCGCATTGAGAACGCGTGGGCGCAGATCGACGTGCAGCTGCGGCGGCGCTACGATCTGATCCCGAACCTGGTCGAAACCGTCAAGGGGTATGCCTCGCACGAGCGCACCGTCTTCGAGCGCGTTACCGAGGCGCGCGCCAAGGCGATCGCGGCAGGCTCGGTCGGCCAGCAGGGGCAGGCCGAGAACATGCTCACGCAGGCGCTGCGCTCGCTGTTTGCCGTGGCCGAAGCCTATCCTCAGCTGCGGGCCAATGAGAATTTCCAGAAACTGCAGGAGGAGCTGTCTGAAACGGAGAGCAAGATCGCGTTCTCACGGCAATTTTACAATGATACTGTCATGCAGTACGACAACATGCGCGAAGCGTTCCCCACGAACGCCGTCGCGCGGCTCTCGGCGTTCGGACCCAGAGAGTACTTCGAGGCCGAGACGGGTTCGCGCGAGCCGGTCAAAGTACAGTTCTAGGGCCCGGCTCCTCGCTCGGTCCAGGTGGAGCGGCTGGCATAGCGGCCAGGGCTTCGTCCAGAGACTCGAAGATCCGGATCCGCTGGTCGACCCCCATCAACTGAAGTCCACGCCGGACGGTCGGTGGCGGTGAAATGATCGCCACCTGCCAGGCACGCCCCTGCATGTAGCGGTGGAACGCTTCGATGACCCGCGCCCCTGACGTGTCAAAATACTCGAGGTTCGTCATATCCAGGAGGATCGACTTCTCGCGTTTCGCCGCGCCATCGAGCGCGTCTCGAAACGTCAGCGCCGTGGCCAAATCGACTTCACCGCGTAACTGTACAACGACGGCGTTCGGCAACTCCACAATGGCACTCTGAAACATGGTCCAGCCTCCCTGCGCATCTGCGCACACAGGCGAACGCACCCTTGAGGGGCCCCGACCCGGGGGGATGCTCCGACCACGCCTGATATTTTCGGATCTTGCGACGGAACCTAGATTGTTACGAGAGAACCGAGGAGAAAGTTCCGTTGACGCTCTTCTTTCGCCGGGCCTATAATTACGGTACCGCGCGGGCGGTTAGCTCAGTGGTTAGAGCGCATGCTTCACACGCATGAGGTCGCAGGTTCAAGTCCTGCACCGCCCACCAGGGATACTACCGAAGGTCGAAGGTCGTAGGTCGAAGGTCGAGGAAGCAGCAGTTATTGTCGACTTTCGACGTTCGACATTCGACCTTCGTTACTTTATGAGAGAATTAAGCCACCTTGAACAGACGGTCATTGCCTGCCGCCTCTGTCCTCGTCTGGTTCGGTACCGCGAGGCAGTCGCCCGGACCAAGAAACGCGAGTTTCGAGATTGGGACTACTGGGGACGACCGGTTCCCGGATTTGGGGATCCTCATGCCGAACTGCTCGTCGTCGGACTGGCTCCCGCGGCCCACGGCGCGAACCGGACCGGACGGATGTTCACTGGGGACAGTTCCGGCCGCTGGCTGATCAGAGCGATGTACCGTGCGGGGTTCGCTTCACAGTCCACTACCACGCATCCAGGCGACGGACTCCGGCTGAACAACGCCTACCTCACCGCGATCGTGCGGTGCGCGCCGCCTGACAACAGACCGACACCGAAGGAGATGGCCAACTGTGCCAGCTATCTGCGGCAGGAGCTGGCACTATTGAACCGGGTTCGCGTCGTGGTGACTCTGGGCCAGGTGGCGTTTCAGCAGTATCTGTTCCTGGCCCGCGAACGCGGTGCCATCGTCCCTAGACCCCGGCCCCCGTTTCGCCACGCTGCCGCCTACACATTGTCCTCGCACAACGGCCGCCCGCAGCCTGTTTTGATCGCGTCGTACCATCCCAGCCGGCAGAACACGCAGACTGGACGGCTGACGGAGCCGATGCTCGATGAGGTCTTCATCGGCGCGCGCCGCCTGCTCGACTCCACTTTCGCAAGTGCGTGATCGATCGTTCTGGATGCTCCTCATTGCGCTGCTCGCGCTGACGGCGGTCAGGATCGCTGCCGCTTCGGCCTATCCCCTAGTCGACGACGAGACTTACTACTGGGTCTGGTCACGCCACCTGGCCTGGGGATATCCGGATCATCCGCCCGCGGTCGCCGCGATGATCCGCGTCACAACAGCGCTCGCGGGAGACTCTCCGCTCGGGGTCCGTCTCGGGCCGATCCTCATGGCCCTCATCACCTCGTTGCTCGTGTACGATCTGGCCAGGCAGATGTTCGACCGCCGCGCAGGCCTTCTCGCTGCGGCGGGCTACCAGATCATCCCGATTGCTGCGGTGGGGGCAATCATCGCGGCACCCGACGCGCCCTTCATCTTATTCTGGGTGCTGGCGGTCTGGTGTCTCTGGCGGGCACGGACGAGTGGCCGCGCATGGGCATGGTACGGTGCGGGGTTGGCTGGCGGACTCTGCCTGATGAGCAAACTG
>JACPRY010000118.1 GCA_016193565.1 Armatimonadota bacterium | reverse complement strand
TCGCCTCATCTACGTCTTCGGCGGCGAATTGGGCCAGCCGACGACGTACGCCGAGAACGAGGCCTACGATCCCGCGAGCAACACCTGGTCGTCGAAAGCCCCGCTGCCGACCGCGCGCCACGGCCTCGCCGCCGTCACGGCTGGCGACCGCATCTATGTGATCAGCGGCGGGCCGCGACCGGGCGGCAGCTTCAGCAACGTCAACGAGGTCTACTTTCCCGAGTAACTCGTGACTCGTGACTCGTGACTCGTGCTTCGAGGTAGTGCCTCGGTCAGGGCCGAATTGGTTCTGACGAATCACTAATCACGAATCACGAATCACATTTTCATGGACCTCGAACGAGCGCTCAAGGAAGTTGTCAAGGGCGAAGTGCGCTTCGACGCCTTCTCCCGCGTCCTCTACAGCACCGACGCCAGCATCTATCAGATCATGCCGGTCGGCGTCGTGATCCCACGCGACGAGGACGACATTGCCGCCACACTGCGCATCGCCGCTGGGGAGCGCATTGCGGTGCTGCCCCGGGGCGGTGGGACCAGTCTCGCGGGGCAGGCCATCGGCAACGCGATCATCCTTGACTGCTCCAAGTACATGGACCGGCTGCTCGACCTCAGCGCGGACGGACCGTGGGCACGCATGCAGCCCGGCGTCGTGCAGGATGAGTTGAACCTCGCGGCGCGCCCCCACGGGTTGCGGCTGGGGCCGGATACGGCAACCAGCAACCGCGCCACGCTCGGAGGCATGACCGGCAACAACTCCGCCGGCGCGCGGTCTATCGTCTACGGGAAGATGGTTGACCACGTGCTCGAAGCGCGGGTACTGTGCGTCGACGGCAGCGAGCTGCACCTCAGGAGGCTCAGTCCGGAGGAGGGCAAGCAAAAGCTCACGGCGCCCAGTCGCGAAGGTGAAATCTACCGCACGGTGGCCTCCGTCGTCGAAGCGAACCGCGACGAGATCGACCGGCGGTTTCCGAAGATCCTGCGCCGGGTCAGCGGCTACAACCTCGATGCGCTCCTCCAAGATCCGACAGACCTCGTGAAACTCGTTGTGGGCTCCGAAGGAACGCTGGGAATCGTGACCGAGCTCAAAGTTCGTCTGGTGCCTCGACCGCGGGCCAGCGTGCTCGGTGTCGTCCACTTCGCCGATCTGTTTGCGGCGTTCGAGGCTACGCAGGTCATCCTGCAATTCCGGCCGTCTGCGGTTGAGTTGATCGACCGTATGGTCCTGGAGATGACGCGGGCGCAGATGGAGTACGCGCGCCGCATGACGTTCGTACACGGCGACCCCGATGCGCTCCTCATCGTTGAATTCTCCGGGGACGATCCGCAAGAACTCGCCGGCCGGATGGAAGCCATGGACGGATCGCTCCGGCGGGCGGGGATGAGCAACACGGTGACACAGGCCACGTCGGCGGCCGATCAGGAGGACATCTGGAAGGTGCGGCGGGCCGGCCAGGGCCTGCTGCAGGGCATCAAGGGCGACACCAAACCGATCACCTTCGTGGAAGATACCGCGGTCGCCCCCGAGCGCCTGGCACCGTACATGAAGCGATTCCGGGCGCTGCTCGACGGCTACGGCGTGCGGGCAGCGTTCTACGCGCACGCCAGCGTAGGGTGCATCCACGTGAGGCCGCTGATCAACCTCAAGGACCGGCAGGACATCGCGAAGATGAAGGCGATCGCGGAAGCGGTCGGCGACCTGGTGATCGAGTTCGGCGGAACGATGAGCGGCGAGCATGGCGACGGGCTCGTGCGCTCGTGGTTCGTCGAGCGGTTCTTCGGCCCTGTGATCTACCGCGCGTTCTGCGATGTCAAGCGGGCATTCGATCCGCTCGGGCTGATGAACCCGGGCAAGATCGTCAACGGCCCGCCGATCGACGAGTCGCTGCGCTTCGGTCCACAGTACCGCACGCTGCCGGTGACGACCCACTTCGACTGGTCGAAGGATGGCGGGTGGGCCCGCGCCGTCGAGTTGTGCAGCGGCGTCGGCGCGTGCCGCAAGAAGATCGAAGGGACAATGTGTCCCTCCTACATGGTGACCAAGGAGGAGGAGCACTCCACGCGCGGCCGCGCGAACCTGCTGCGGGCGGTGTTGTCGGGCCAGCTGCCTGCGAACGAACTGACCGGCAGGCGATTGTACGAGGCCCTCGATCTGTGTCTGGAGTGCAAGGGGTGCAAGGCTGAGTGTCCCGCCAACGTAGATATGGCCAAACTCAAGTACGAGTTCCTGGCGCACTATAACGAGGCCAACGGGGTTCCGCTGCGTGCCCGTCTCTTCGGGAACTTCCGGGTCATGGCCCGGTTGGGCAGCGCGACCGCGCCGCTCTCGAACTGGGCGGCGCAGGCGGCGCCGGTGCGTTGGACGATGGACCGCTTCATCGGAATCGATGCACGCCGGCGGCTCCCGCCCTTTGCCCGTCCGACGTTCATGCAATGGTGGCGGCGCCGAGGAAACGAGGAAACGAGGAAACGAGGAAGCCCGGAACGAGGCACCGTCGCACTGTTTGCTGATACGTTCATGATCTACAACTATCCGGAGATTGGA
>JACPRY010000119.1 GCA_016193565.1 Armatimonadota bacterium | reverse complement strand
GTGCGGCGCGACATCTCGCTTGTTGTCGATGCCGGCGTCACGGCCGCACAGGTAGAGGCCGTCATCCGAGCGGCCGGCGGTCCGCTGCTTGAGGGCGTGGAGGTCTTTGACGTGTACAGCGGCGCGCCGATTCCCGCGGGCCACCGCAACCTGGCTTACGCCCTCAGGTTCCGATCGCCGGACCGGACGCTCACGGCTGAAGAAGTCGCCGGCGCTATGGCGGCGATCGCCCGGGCATTGGAACAGCGGTTGCAGGCGAAAATTCGAGAGTAAAATGCTAGAATTTTCGCGTGACCTGGCTTGATTGGACAATCGCTGCGGTCGTGTTGTTTGCCGCGCTGCAGGGATTCCGGCGCGGCCTGCTCATCACGCTGGTCAGCGCGGTGGGTGTGATTGTCGGTTACCTCGCCGCTTCCTACTGGTACCGTTTCCTGGGGGGGCTTGTGCAGCAATCCGCCCGCCTGCCCGCGTCCTGGGCAGCCACCCTCTCATTTGTCGTCGTGCTGCTCGTGGTCTACGCCCTCATCGGCCTCGCCATTACCGTGATGGCGGGGACCGACCGGCTGCCGCCGCTCTCGCGCCTCCTGGGCACTGCGGCGGGGTCGATCAAAGGTGCGCTCCTGGCCACCGCGCTGCTGGTCGCGGCGATGGCGTCGCCCATCGGCGACCCCATCAGGAGTGATGCTGAGAAGTCGCAGCTCGCCCCCTACGCCGTCCGGGCGCACAAGACCGGTGCCACGGCGCTGGATCGCGTGCTCCCGGACGCCATCCGCCCCTTCGGCGCAGACGACACGAAATTCTGAGACGCCCTGCCGGTGGAGCCTGCTCGTCGCCATTAAGATGAAGAACAGAGAGATCGCAGCGATGTTCAACGACATCGCCGACATGCTCGAAATCAAGGACGAGTCTCCGTTCCGCATCACCGCCTACCGTCGGGCCGCGCGCTCACTCGAAGGCCTGACCGAAGACATCGCCGCCGTCGCCGAACGTGACGAACTGGAAGAGATTCCCGGCGTCGGCAAAGGCATAGGCGAGAAGATCCACGAGTTCCTCAAGACGGGCACCTCCGCGTACTATGAAGAGCTGCGGAAGCAGCTACCGGCCGGCATCACTACACTGATGACGGTCCCCGAGGTCGGCCCTAAGACGGCCATGCTGCTCCACGAGAAACTGGGGATCAGCAGCATCGAAGACCTCGAGCGGGCCAGTAAGGACGGCCTGGTGCGGAAGCTGCCGCGCATGGGCGCGAAAACAGAGGAGAACATCCTCAAAGGGATCGCGCTCATCAGACGCAGCAAGGAACGGCTGCCGATCGGCGCCGTCCTGCCGCTGGCCAGGGAGATCGTGGCTGCGCTCAGCAATCTGAAAGAGGTCAAACAGATCAGCGTTGCCGGCAGCCTCCGGCGCATGAAGGAGACCATCGGCGACATCGACATCCTGGTCACGAGCAGCAAGCCTGAGAAGGTCATGGAGGTGTTTACGACACTGCCTCGCGTGCGCCAGGTACTGGCCAGAGGGACAACGCGATCGAGCGTCATCCTCGACACGGGCATCCAGGCGGATGTGCGGGTGGTGGAGCCGGACGCCTTTGGCGCGGCGCTGCAGTACTTCACCGGCAGCAAAGATCACAACGTGAGGGTCCGGGAGAAGGCCGTCAAGCGCGACCTCAAGATCAACGAGTACGGCGTGTTCCGCGTCAAAAACGACCGCCGCATCGCCGGCAAGACCGAGGAGGAAGTGTACGCCACCGTCGGTCTGCCCTGGATCCCGCCGGAGATCCGCGAGGCCCAGGGCGAGGTCGAGCTCGCGGAGCGTGGGAAACTGCCGAAGCTGGTGGATCTCAAGGACATCCGCGGCGATCTGCAGATGCACACCCGCTGGAGCGACGGCTCCGACACGATTGAGGCGATGGCGAAAGCCGCCAAAGAGCTCGGGTACGAATACATTGCCATCACTGACCACTCGCAGTCGCTCAAGTTCGTGGGCGGGGTCACGATTGAGGAACTGCGCGAGCATATCAAGATGGCCAGGCGCGCATCAGACAAGGTGGGGATCACGGTCCTGATGGGGACCGAATGCGACATTCTGCCCGATGGGCGGCTGGACTACCCGGATGACGTACTGAGAGAACTCGACGTGGTCGTGGTGTCGGTGCATTCGCGCTTCCGGATGAGCGAAGAAGAAATGACGGCAAGGATCATCAAAGTACTGGAGAACCCGCACGTCCACATCCTGGGCCATCCGACGGGCCGGCTGCTGGGATCGCGGGAAGCCTACGCAGTCAACATCGACCGGCTCATCGACGCCGCCCGGCGCACGAAGACGGCACTCGAGATCAATGCCTCGCCGCAGCGCCTCGATCTGAGCGACATGCACGCCCGCATGGCGCGGGAGCGCGGGGTCCCGCTCGTTATCAGCACCGATGCCCACACCCGCTACCAGTTGCGTTACATGGAATACGGCGTCGCGATCGCCCGGCGGGCCTGGCTGGAGCCCAAACACGTGCTCAACGCGCTGCCGCTGAATAAGTTCATGGAGTGGGTGCGTGAACGCTGAACTGACGGTAACGCGAAAGGACGGCAACGCGGTAACGCGAAACTCACGGCCGCTGCCCCGAGCATTCTACGTCCGGAACACTGTCGAGGTGGCGAGAGGGCTCATCGGTCAGTATCTCGTGCATGAGACGCCGGATGGGCGGCTGGTGGGGCGAATCGTCGAAGTCGAAGCGTACCGAGGCCCGCGGGATCCGGCCAGTCACGCCTACCGGGTGACGGCGCGCAGTAAGATCATGTGGGGAATGCCTGGCACAGCGTACGTGTACTTCACATACGGCAACCACTATTGCATGAACGTGGTGACAGAGCGTGAGGGGATTGCGGGAGCGGTGCTGCTGCGGGCCCTTGAGCCGATCGATGGCGTTGAGGTGATGGCCAAGTATCGCGGGACATCAGACATCAGGCTGCTGGCGTCCGGTCCCGGCCGCCTCACGCGGGCGATGGGCATCGGGCCGCAGCACAATGGCGCGGATCTGGCCGCCGGTTCTCTTTTCATCACACAGGGCCGGCGGCCGCCGTTCCGCATCAAAGCCAGTCCTCGGGTCGGGATCCGTCTGGCGACGGACCGGTTGTGGCGATTCTACATCGAGGGGAATCCCTGCGTATCGCGATAAGACGGGTGCTGCTGTTCTTCGTCGATGGTCTCGGCCTCGGACCAGATGATGCCGAAATCAATCCGGTCGTCGCCGCCCGCACACCGTGCCTTGAAGGCCTCCTTGGTCGAAAGATGACGGCGCCATCTGACGTGATCAAAAACGACGGCGCGCTGCTCGTTCCTACGGACGCCACCTTGGGCATCGATGGTCTTCCGCAAAGCGCGACGGGCCAGACCGCGCTGCTGACAGGGATCAATGCGCCGAAAGCCGTGGGGCGGCACATCACCGCGTATCCGACGATAGCCCTAAAGGAGATCCTTACCGAGCGAAACATCTTCCGGCAGGTCAAGGAGATCGGTGGGCGCGTCGCGCTGGCCAATGCCTACACACCCGAATACTTTGAGGCCGTTGACGCCGGTCGGCTGCGACACGCCGCCGTCACATTTTCCGCCCTGTCGGCCGGCGTGACGCTCCGTGGTCTCGATGACCTCAGGGAAGGGCGGGCGGTGTTCCATGACTTGACGAACGCCCGGCCGCGCTCGTGGGGGCACGACCTCCCTGAGATCACCCCGGAAGAGGCCGGTCGAAATCTGGCTGCCATCGCCGCACAGCATCACCTGACCGTCTTTGAGTTCTTTCTGACGGATCTTGCGGCGCACGGGCGCGTCCCGATGGATCCCGTCACGGTCGTTGAGATGATCGATCGCTGTCTGAGCGGCGTGCTTGAGGCCGGGAACTGGGGTGAGATGCTGCTGGTATTTGTGAGTGACCACGGCAACCTCGAAGATCGCCGCAGCGACGTTCACACACGTAACCCCGTGCCTACGCTCCTGGTCGGAGAGGGGAGAGACGAGGTGGGCGATCAGATTGCCGCAATCACCGATGTAACTCCCTCCGTGGTCCATTGGCTGGCTGGCCGGACTGCGCAATGATGAATGTGGCGACCCACCTGAGTTGCCCGCGAAGCGGGCCGGCGGCGCACAGAGGCCGAGCCGAAAAGATGCGCCGCGCGAGGCACCGGCGGGTGACTCCTGTGGGCAGGCGGCGAGGCCGGGGGAATTATGCTCGGTGCGTCAAGTATGGATGAGCGGACGCTGCGGGTTCTGGAGTTCACGAAGATCCGTGACCGGCTGGTCGCACTGACGGTCACCGCCACAGGAAGGGAAATCGCATCTGCGTTGCTTCCTTCGGCGGATCCGGATACGGTGCGCCGGACCCTGGAGGAGACAGCGGAGGCCGTCGCGCTGCTCGCCGACGGCGACGTTCCGCTTCGCGGTACGGTCGATATCCGCGAGATGGTGCGAGCGGCAGAGATCGGCTCGACGCCCTCAGCCTCGGAGTTTCTTGCGCTCAAGGATACGCTCGCGACCATCCGCAGGTGCAAAGGATTTATCATTGCCCGGCGTGAGAAGGCTCCTCATCTGGCGGACACCGTTCGCGCCGTCGCGACGTTCGAGCAGATCGAGGAGGCGATCGGCCGCACAATCGCCAACGACGGCTCGATCCCCGATTCGGCGAGTTCGGCGCTCGCCGCCCTGCGGCGCGAGCAGCGCGCCACCCACAGTCGCCTGCACGAAAAACTTGACGAGCTCATCCGCGGGCCGAACGCGCGCATGTTCCAAGATCCTATCATCACGACCCGCGGCGATCGCTATGTGCTCCCGGTCAAGCAGGAGTTCAAGAGCCAGTTTCCCGGCGTGCTCCACGACCAGTCCAGCAGCGGCGCGACCGTCTTCATGGAGCCTCTGGCGGTCGTGCCGATCGGAAACAGGCTCCGAGAGCTCGAGATTCAGGAACGCGACGAGATTGCGCGCCTGCTGCGCGCCCTCGCCGCGCAGGTAGGGATATCCGCCCAGGAGATCGTGTGGGCGTATGAGGCCATCGGCCGGGTCGATTTCGCTGCGGCCAAAGCGCTGCTGGCCGAGCAGATGCGCGCGCCGAAGCCCAAGATCCGGGCGGACGGCGCGCTCCGATTCAATCAGGCTCGGCATCCACTCCTCACGGGCGATGTCGTCCCGATCGATGTCCGGCTTGGGGATGAGTTCACGACCCTGGTGATTACCGGGCCGAACACGGGCGGGAAGACGGTGACACTCAAGACGGTCGGGCTGTTGACACTGATGGCGCAGGCGGGGCTGTTCATCCCGACGGCAGAGGGTTCGGAGACCCCCGTGTTTTCGAAGGTCCTTGCGGACATCGGTGATGAACAGAGCATCGAACAATCCCTCTCGACCTTCTCGTCCCACATGACGGCGATTGTATCGATCCTGCAGCGGCTGCCGCCGCCGGTCCTTCGACCAGGCTCAGGGCATGCACTCGTGTTGCTCGATGAGGTTGGTGCCGGCACGGATCCGACCGAGGGCGTCGCGCTCGCGCGCGCGCTCATTGAGCACCTGCACGCGCGCGGAGTTCGAACCGCGGTCACCACACACTACAACGAGCTCAAGGCGCTGGCCTTTTCGCATCCAGGCATTCAAAACGCCTCGGTGGAGTTTGACGCAGAGACGCTGCGGCCAACCTTCCGCCTGCTTATCGGCGTCCCGGGGCGCAGCCAGGCGCTCACGATCGCCGCGCGGCTGGGCCTCGATTCCGCCATCATCGAGCGGGCGAAGTCGTTCGTTGGAGAGGAGATCATGGCCATCGACCGCGTCCTCAGCGACATCGAGGCCGACCGGCGCGCCTACGAATATGAACTCGCACAGGCGGCGCTCCACCGGACCGAGGCGGAATCACTGCGCGCCCGTTCAGAGCAGGAGCTCACACGGCTTCGCACCGACCGGCAGAAGACGCTGGCGAGGTTGAGAGAGGAAGGAGAGGCGCTCATCGGCCGTGCCAGGCGCGAGATTGAGGCCATTCTCGATTCTTTGAAATCCACCCCTTCGCGACAGGAGATCCAGTCGGCAAAAACACAACTGCGGCAGCTGGCGCAAGAACTCGAGGAGTTCGCAGGAGCCGCCCAGGTGGCGCCGCCCGGAGAACCGGTCGTGGCCGTGCAGCCTGGCCAGGCCGTGTTTGTCGTCCCGTTGGGCACCAGCGGCACCGTCGTCGGCCTTCCCACTCGCGACGAAGTGGAAGTCGAGGTTGGCTCCATGAGAGTCAAGGTGCAGCGGGAGGCGCTCCGAACGGTCGTGGGAAAGGACACACTCCCGCAACCGTACCCGCCCGTGCAGAGGGAACGCGTCGCTGCTGTTCGAGAAGTGCCCGTATCAATCAGCATCCGAGGCCAGCGGGTCGAGGAAGCCATTCCAACGCTGGACAAGTACCTGGATGACGCGGTTGTCGCCGGCGTGCCGAAGGTGACCGTGGTCCACGGGAAAGGAACCGGTGCCTTGCGCAAGGCCGTGCACGAATTCCTGGCAGGCCACCCGCATGTAAAGTCATACCGGCTGGGCGAGCGGGGGGAAGGCGACATAGGCGCGACCGTCGTCGAACTGAAGGAGAGCTAGCCTCGCCTTCAGGCAACGACCACCCAGGCCATCTGGCAGGGTGCCTGGCACGGATGGCTTGGGCTCAGCATGAGCTGGCAGCCAAACCGGGAGCAATAGCCCAATTGGGCTATTCGGTCGGTGGTTGCTATAATCGATGGCGTCTATGCCGAACCTCCTGCCCGAAGAACAACTCGACCTTCTCCGCCGCGGCACCGTTGAGATCATCTCTGAAGAGAACCTGCTGGCCAAGCTGCGCCAGAAGCGCCCACTCCGAGTCAAGCTCGGGGTGGACCCCAGTGCCCCGGACATCCACCTCGGCATCGCGATCGTCTTGCGCAAACTCCGCCAGTTTCAGGACCTGGGGCATCAGGCGATCCTCGTGGTCGGCGACTTTACTGGGATGATCGGGGATCCGTCCGAGAGGAAGAAAACCCGGCCGATGCTGACTCGCGAGGAGATCGAGCGAAACGTCGCAACATACAAAGATCAATACGGCAAGATTCTCGATCCCGCAAAGACGAAGGTCGCCCTCAACAGCGAGTGGCTGGCTCCGTTGAAGTTTGAGGACATCATCAAGCTCGGGGCCAAGACAACGGTGGCGCGGGTGCTCGAGCGGGACGATTTTGCCAACCGGCTGAAGGCGGGCATCCCGATCTTCCTGCATGAGCTGATGTATCCCCTGTGCCAGGCCTACGATTCAGTGAAGCTGCAGGCGGACGTCGAGCTCGGGGGGACCGACCAGAAGTTCAACAATCTGATGGGTCGCGATCTCCAGCGGGAGTTCGGTCAGGAGCCGCAGGTCGTGCTGCTGACTCCGCTGCTGGTCGGGGTCGACGGCGTTGAGAAGATGAGCAAGTCGCT
>JACPRY010000069.1 GCA_016193565.1 Armatimonadota bacterium | reverse complement strand
GTGGTCTTCCCGAGTCCCGGCGGTCCGTGCAGCAGGACATGATCGAGCGCCTCTTCGCGCTCCCTGGATGCCCTGATGCTGATCTGCAGCCCTTCGATGACCTTGCTCTGCCCGATGCACTCATCAAGCGACCTCGGGCGCAGGCTGCGGATGAACTGTTCTTCCGCAACCCGCTCGGAGGACGGTTGACTTGAGGTTTTGGTGGGCTCCCTATCCGTGGGCCGTCTCCTTATTGACGTTGGCTACCCGGCTACCTGGCTACCGGAGTTTCGCTCTTCTCGATCCGGTACACTTCTTCGAACAGTTCCTCGGCCGTTGTGATGCCGGGCCGCCGGCGCATCGCTTCCTCCACCATGCGCCGGGCCTCGGTCGAGCGGTGTCCCAGCTGCGTCGTGAGCACTCCCAGCACCTCGTCCTTGAAATCCTCGCTCACCGGCCTGGGCGCCTCGACGCCGCGCAGCAGCGCATACTTGGCCATTTTTCCGTGCAGCGTGGCGATGACCTTTTCCGCCGTTCGCTCTCCGATCCCCGGGAGGCGCGTGAGGAATTGTACGTCCTTCCGCTCGATGGCATCCGCGATCGCATGGATCGGGTGGACGATCGCCTTCATCGCCTTCGTCGGGCCCATGCCATCCACTGTGATGAACCGCTCGAAGAACTCCTGCTCCACCTCGTGGAGAAAACCGATCAGCAGCGGCCTCGGCTGGTTCGCTGTGGCGTGGTAGGAGATATAGAGCTCGATCTCCGGCGGCTGGCCGTCATGTGCCTGAGGAAGCGCGTGCGCGACGACGGCGGGTAGGTGGACCTCGTATCCTACGCCGCCGGCTTCGACGACGATCCGCTCCTCAGCGCGCCGGAGGATGGAGCCCTTCAGGTACGCGATCACTCAGACGCCACCCTGCGCCGCGGCAGGCTCCGCCGCGGCCGACCGCAGCGGCACGCCGCGTCGGGACAGCGCCACGAGCGCCATCGCCACCGCATCGGCCGCATGCCCCTCGAGCGGCGCCGGCAATCCAAGGACTCGCTGAACGGCGAGCTGCACCTGGTCTTTGCTGGCGGCTCCAAATCCTGCCACGGCATGCTTGACCGCAGCCGGAGGGAGCGCCACGACCTCGATGCCCTTGGCGGCGGCGGCCTGGCATACCACGCCGCGGACGTGGCCCATCAGGATCGCGGTCCGGGGATATCGCGGCGCCGCGTAGAGATCCTCGACCGCCACCGCGTCCGGCGCGTGACGGGAGACGACACCTTCGAGAGATTCGTGAATCGCGTGGAGGCGGTGCGCGAGCGGGACCTCATCCTCGGTGCGGATGACGCCCGCGTCAATCAGCCTGACGCCCTGCGCCGATCCGTCCACCAGGCCGTAGCCTGTGGCCCGCAGTCCTGGATCGACGCCGAGGATGAGCACGTCACCCCACCTGCTGCAGAATCTCGTCGGGAATATCGAAGTTGGCGTAAGCGTGCTGGACGTCGTCGTGGTCTTCGAGGGCTTCCATTAGCCGCAGGACCTGCTGGGCTTCCTTGCCTTCGACGCGAACCGTAGACTTCGGCACCATGGTCAGATCCCCCGAGGTGATCGGGATCTTGGCCGCCCCCAACGCCTGTTTCACTCCGAAGAACTGATCGGGCGGCGTGGTGATCTCGAAGACGTCTCCGACCGTGCGGATGTCCTCAGCGCCGGCCTCGAGCGCGGCCAGCAGCACGTCATCCTCGGTGGCTTTGGACCGGTCGACGGTGATCAACCCTTTCCGGTCGAACATCCACGCGACCGAGCCCGCCTCGCTCATGGTCCCGCCGTTCTTGGTGAACAGGTTGCGGATTTCGCTCGCCGCACGGTTGCGGTTATCGGTCAGGACCTCCACCATGACGGCGACGCCGCCCGGGGCGTAGCCCTCATACGTGATCGTTTCGTACGTGGCCCCTTCGACCTGGCCGGTCCCCCGCTGGATCGACCGTTCGATGTTGTCGGACGGCACGCCGGCCTCGCGGGCGCGTTCCATCGCCGCCCGCAGCCGCGCGTTGGCCTCAGGGTTCCCTCCGCCCTCTTTCGCCGCCACGCTGATCTCACGGGCCAGCTTGCTGAAGAGCTTGCCGCGGACCTGATCGACCCGCCCCTTCTTGAGGCGGATGTTGTGCCACTTCGAATGCCCCGACATGGCGCTTCCTCTTCTCTATTCTTCCGATACGGTAATCGTCGTCGTGCTGCGCGAGCCGTCGGGCGACGTCGCGGTCACCGTGATGATGTACTGCACGCCGGGAACCTGCAGCGAGGGCCGGAACGTGTAGCGGAACTGGCCTTCGGCGGTCACCGGCAGCTGCGTGTCCGCCACACTGATGCGCAGGAAGCCGCCTTGAGCCAGAATCGACAGATTGACGGTGGCGCCGGGGACCGTCGTTCCCTCGATGGGGAACGGCGAAATCACCCGCTGCCCGTTTCCTGGTGTGGTGATCCGCAACGGCAGGTTGCCGACCGTCGCGCCGTTGCCAATCCCCTGGGCGAGGGCGTAGTCCGTGGGCTCCGTCCCCCGGATGAACGCCTCCTGCCGCGGGTTGGGGCAGGCGCTCGTTGCGAGCAGCCCTGTGCTGCCGCACACGGTCACGACGACCACCCCGTCCGGCCGCCGCCAGTCGTCCGCCGGCATCCGCTCGGTGGCCACTCGCATGAAGGCCGCCCAGATGCGTGCAGGGACCGTGCCGCCCACCACGCGGCGCATGGGGCTGTTGTCGTCGTTGCCCACCCAGACCGCCGTGCTGAGACGCGGCGTGAACCCGATGAACCACGCGTTACGGTAGTCATCCGTCGTGCCCGTCTTCCCCGCAGCCGGCCGGCCCAATGCGGCCGCGCGCCCTGTGCCTCGCGTGATCACGCCCTTGAGCAGATCGACCATGACATAGGCCACGTCGGCGCTGATCACGAGTTCCTGCCGGGGCGGGTTATCCTCCAGCACCTGCCCATCGCGTGAAAGCACCCTGCGGACGGCGATCGGATCCGCGCGCACCCCCAGCGTCGCCAGCGTGCCGTAGGCCGAGGCCATCTCAATCGGCGTCACCTCATTCGTCCCGAGCGCGAGCGACAGGTTCGGCTGCAGGGGACTCTTGATCCCCATGCGCTTGGCGTACGTGATGACTTGTTCCGACCCGAGTTCGGCCAGTGTCTTGATCGCCGGAATATTGATCGACCGCTCGAGCGCCTGCCGCATCGTGACGTTTCCGGAGAACTTGCCGTCGTAGTTTCTGGGCTTCCAGATCTTCTCTCGAGTGCCGGGAATGTCGTAGGTGATCGGCGCATCCACGATGACCTTGGCGGGGGACATACCGTTCGCCACCGCCGTGACATAGATGAAAGGCTTGAACGACGACCCGGGCTGCCGGCGCGCCTGCCAGGCCCGGTTGAACTGGCTCTTCGTGAAGTCGTACCCGCCGATCATGGCGCGGATGAACCCGGTGTTCGGGTCGAGCGCCACCAGCGCGCCCTGCGTCACTTTCAGCCCGCCCTGCGCGGCGTCGATCCCGTCGCGCACGACCTTCTCGGCGGCGATCTGCATCTTCAGGTCCAACGTCGTGTAGACGCGCAGGCCCCCGTTGTAGACGAGGTCCTCCCCGTACCGCTCCAACAAGTACGGCAGGATGAAGGAGACGAAGTACGGCGCCCTGATGCCGACGAGGCCTGCGTTGCTCTCCGCTGCAAGTTTGATCGGCTGAGATGCGACCCTGCGCGCTTTCTCGCCCGAGACGTAGCCGAGCTCAACCATCCGCCGCAGGGCGACCAGCTGCCGCTCTTTGGCCAGCGTGAGGTTCTGGTACGGTGAGTAGATCGATGGCCCCCGGATCAACCCCGCGAGCAGCGCGCTTTGCGGGAGATCGAGCGCCTTGGCGTGCTTGCCGAAGTAGACGCGGGCTGCCATCTCGACGCCGTACGCACCCTGCCCGAAGTACACCTGGTTGAGGTAGCGCTCGAGAATCTCGGTCTTGGTCAGCCGGCGTTCGATCTCAACGGCGAGGATCATCTCGGCGAGCTTGCGGCTGACCTGGCG
>JACPRY010000096.1 GCA_016193565.1 Armatimonadota bacterium | reverse complement strand
GTCTCATCGCCCCGCTTGCGGATGCCGTCATTGCCACGACACCGAAGCACATCAAGCCGCTTCCGGGTCGAGTGCTCGCTGACGAAGCCGCCCGGTACGTCAGGCACGTCGAGGTGATCGATGATCGTCTGGCCGCGGCCCACCGCGCCCTTGACCTTGCGGGCCCTGACGACGTCGTGGTGATCACTGGTTCATTCTTCCTTGTGGGAGAAATTCGTGAAGCTCTGATGAAGACTGGGAAGACCGTGGAGACTCACCATGTGGGTTGATGTAATCGTGGAGGACGTGCTCAAGACGCGTCCCCAGGATCGCTACGTCATCAACGACGCAAAGAGTCCGTCCGGGCCGATCCACGTTGGGTCGCTGCGCGGCGTGGTCCTCCACGACTGCATCCTCCGGGGGCTGGCCGCCGCGGACCGGCCGGCTCGATTTCTCTTTGGCTTCGATGACTACGACCCCATGGATTCCCGCCCCGTGGCGGCGCCGGCCGAGTTCGACCAGTACCTCGGCATGCCGCTGTCAGAAGTCCCATCCCCCGCCGGCGGAAGGGGCAGCTTCGGCCGGTACTACGGGCTGGAGTTCATCGAGGTCTGGAAGCACGTCGGCGCTCACCCTGAGGTGTACTGGACCAGCGAGATGTACAAGTCCGGCAAGTTCAACGAGACGATCCGGACCGCGCTCGACCGCGCCGAGGATCTCATTCAGATCGACCGAGAGATCAGCGGCAGCCAGAAGGCCGACAGGCACCCGGTGCAGCCGGTCTGCGAGCACTGCGGCCGCGTCGGGACAACCGTGGTCGTCGGATGGGACGGGCACCAGGTGGAGTATGAATGCCGCCCCGACAAAGTCACCTGGGCAAAAGGGTGCGGGCACCGGGGGAAGCGGTCACCCTTCGATGGGGGCAGCAAGCTGCAGTACAAAGCCGAGTGGGCGGCTAAGTGGCGGATCCTGGGCGTTACGATCGAAGGCGCCGGGAAAGATCACATGACCAAGGGCGGGAGCCACGACGTGGCCAGCGCGATGGTCGAGCGCATTTTCAACCACCCGACGCCATATCCGATTCCTTATGAGTGGTTCCTGGTCGGCGGCAGGAAGATGAGCACGAGCACGGGGATCGGCGTGCCCGCTGCCGAACTGGTCGCGATCCTCCGGGAGGAACTGGCACGTTTCTTGATGGTGCGGCCGCACTACCGGCAGCAGATCAACTTTGA
This sequence comes from Armatimonadota bacterium, assembly GCA_016193565.1. GTDB lineage: Bacteria > Sysuimicrobiota > Sysuimicrobiia > Sysuimicrobiales > Kaftiobacteriaceae > JACPRY01. The sequence continues at coordinate 6,952 of JACPRY010000096.1, read as the reverse complement.
TCCCACCGGCGAGACGATTCCGAACCTCTACGATGAGTACGATCGCGCCGCGGCAGCATTCTTCGGCGAACTGGAGGGCAAGACACCGGCCGAGACTGATCTCATCCGCGATCATTCTCGGACGTTCTACTACTCCCGCACGAACGGCGAGCAGCCACGCTGCATCCGGATGCGGTTCGCCAAAGTCGCAAACCTCATGCAGATGCCGACGGTCAACCTCTTCGACGTGGCGGCGAAAGAAAAGGGGGCGCCGCTCACCGCTCAGGATCGCTCCGAATTGCAGCAGCGAATGGAAGACGCCAGGCGCTGGTTGGGCTCGTATGCGCCGGACCATTACCGGTTTCAAGTGCAGTCTTCGATGCCCCGGGTGGAGCTCTCGCCGATGCAGCGCGAGTTTCTGGGACAGCTCGCCGCGGTGGTGGCTCAGCAGGAGTGGAGCGGTGAGGAGCTGCACAACAGGATTCACGACCTGAAATCACAGATCGGCTTGAAGCCCAAGGACGCCTTCAGTGCGATCTACCTGGCATTCCTGGGGAAGGATTCGGGACCGCAGGCTGGCTGGCTCCTCGCTTCACTGGACCGGGCATTCGTGCTGGCGCGGCTGCGTCAAGCTTCGACTGCCGGGGTCCGGGGTCCCTTCGACTCCGCTCAGGGCAGGCCGGGGTCCGAGGTCCGCTGAACTGTGCCGCACGATCGTACGATCACGATTGTCGCGTTTGCCAACCTCGAAGAACGGCATCTTCAGCAGATCCGCAGTGTCGCGCCCGGCATCGAGGTGAATGCGGTCGACCATCGGCGCGGCATCGAACTCGCGCCCTCTGCGGAGATCATGATGGGGTGGAACGTGCCGCAGGAGGCTGTGCAGCGCGCGCAGCGTCTTCGCTGGATTCACTCCACGGCGGCTGGCGTAGAGCACCTCCTCGTTCCCGAAGTGAAGTCTCGCGAGATCGTTGTGACCAGCAGCAGCGGCATCCACAAGGCCGTGGTAGAGCACGTCTTTGCGTTCATGCTCGCCTTTTTCCGCCGGTTACACATCGCGCTGCGCAGCCAGCTCCATCGCGCAGAAGGCGCAGGTCTTCGGGATGCGGGTCATTGGGATGAAGCGAAGGCCCTCGCCCGTGCAGGGGATCGAGCGCGTGGTGGGGCCTGATGAATTACACACCGTCCTCAAGGACTCGGATGTGGTCGTCGTGGCGCTGCCGCTGACGTCGCAGACGCAGGGGCTCATCGGCGACAACGAATTCAGGAGCATGAAGCGGACGGCCCTGTTCATCAACATTGGCCGCGGGCCGATCGTCCGGGAAGACGCCCTGATCCGAGCGCTGCGCGAAGGATGGATCGGCGGCGCCGGTCTCGATGTGTTCGAACGGGAACCGCTCCCTCAGGACAGTCCGCTGTATGAATTCGAAAACGTGATCATCACGCCCCATGTGTCAGGGGCCTCGCCCGCTTATATGGACCGGGCGGTGCCGTTGTTCTGCGAGAACCTGCGCCGCTACATCAAGGGTGAACCACTCTTGAATGTGGTTGATAAGGAACTTGGCTACTAAATGAAGAAAAGACGTGAATAGTGAATAGTGAATAGTGAATAGTGAATGGTGAATAACTGAAATGCGCCTTGTCGTGACCATTCACCATTCACCATTCACCATTCACGGGAGGTTGGGGTGTGAAATCCTACCCGCCTGAGAGGATCCGCAACGTGGCCGTCGTGGGGCACGGGAGCACCGGCAAGACATCGCTCGTCGAAGCGCTGCTGTTTCTGTCCAAGGCCACCGAACGGTTGGGCAGAGTTGACGACGGAACGTCGACGACCGACTTTGATCCAGAGGAGCAGCGACGCAAGCACACGATTAACGCCTCGCTCGCGCCGCTGGAGTGGAAGGAGCACAAGGCCAACCTTATCGACGCGCCCGGGTATCCGGATTTCGTGGGTGAGGTCGTTGGGGCGCTGCGCGCCGTCGAAGGTGCGATTGTGGTGGTTGACGCTGTGTCCGGTGTGCAGGTGCAGACCGAGGTTGCCTGGGGGCACGCCGAGCGCGGCGGGGTGAGCCGCCTGGTCGTGGTCAACCGGCTGGACCGCGAAAACGCCAGCTTCGACCGGACCATGCAGTCGATGCGCAGCAAGTTCGGCACGAAGGTCGCGCCCATCCAAATCCCTATTGGAGCCGAGGGATCGTTTTCCGGCGTCGTCGATCTCCTCGAGATGAAAGCCTACACGTTCAAAAATGGTGAGGCCGCAAGCGGGGAGGTCCCGGACGAGCTGCAGGCGGCGGCCCAGGCGGCGCGCGAGAAGTTGATGGAAGCCGCGGCCGAAACCGACGACGCGCTCGTCGAGAAGTACCTGGAGACCGGCGAACTCACGCAGGAAGAGCTGACGCGCGGGCTGCACGCGGGCGTCAAGGCAGGCACGCTCATCCCTGTGATGTGCGCGAGCGCGACGAGGGCGATCGGCATCCCGTTGATCCTCGACGAGATCGTCACCCTGCTGCCGGGGCCGCTGGAGCGGCCGGAGATCACCGCGACCGACGCGCGCACCAAGCAGCAGGTCACCATCGCCCAAACGCCCGAGGCCCCCCTGGCCGCCCTGGTCTTCAAGACCGTGGCGGACCCATACGTCGGCAAACTCTCGTACTTCAGGGTGTACGGCGGGACGTTCCGATCGAATGCTGAAACGTACAACTCCACCAAACAGAAGCCGGAACGCGTCGGTCAAGTCTACTTCATCCGCGGCAAGCAGCAGGAGCCGGCGGCATCGGTCGGTCCCGGCGATATCGGAGCAGTCGCCAAGCTCGCCGAGACCGCGACAGGCGACACCCTTTGCGCGAAGGAGGCGCCGGTCATACTGCCGCCGGTGGAGTTTCCCAAGCCGGCGATCTCCATGGCGGTCGAGCCAAAGAGCAAGAGTGACGAGGACAAGATGGGTGTCTCGCTGCACCGGCTGGCCGAAGAGGATCCAACGTTCCGCGTGCGCCGCGACTCCGAGCTGAAACAGACGGTGATCTCCGGGATGGGCGAGTCGCACCTGGAGATCATGGCGGAGCGGCTGCGCCGGAAGTTCAGCGTGGATGTGACACTGCATCTGCCGCGCGTGCCGTACCGTGAAACCATCAAGGGCAAGGGGAAAGCGCAGGGACGGTACGTGAAGCAGACCGGAGGGCGCGGCCAGTACGGCGTGTGTTCTATCGAGATGGAACCGTTGCCGCACGGGACCGGGTTCGAGTTCGTCGACAAGATCTTCGGTGCCTCGATCCCCAACCAGTTCATCCCATCGGTAGAAAAGGGCGTGCGGAAGGCGGTCGAAGAGGGTGTCCTGGCAGGCTACCCCGTTGTGGACATCCGCGTGGTGCTCGTGGATGGGAAGTACCATGACGTGGACAGCTCCGACATCGCGTTCCAGATTGCCGGGTCGATGGCGTTCCGCGAAGCGGCAACGGCCGCGGGTCTCGTCCTGCTCGAACCCATCGTTACGCTGAAGGTGCACGTGCCCGAGGAAAAGATGGGCGACGTGATCGGCGACCTCAACGCTAAGCGCGGCCGGATCCTCGGGATGGAGCCGCAGGGGGATGGGACGACGGTTGTCCAGGCGCAGGTTCCGCAGGCCGAGCTCCTGCGGTACGCTTCCGGTCTCCGGTCGATGACCGGCGGCCGGGGGACGTTCGAGACGGCGTTCTCCCACTACGAAGAAGTTCCGCCCCACGCTGCTGAGAAGGTGGTGGCGGGGGCGAAGCAGCAGAAGGCCGAGGCTGCGTCCCGCTAGTTAGCGGTAGCCGCGCCCGCCGGGGCCGGAGCCTCTCCCCGAACTACGACTACCACGGGGCCCCTCGGGCTCCAGCCCCGCCGGTCGCGGCCCAGAGAGCCACTTCGATAGGCTTGCCTCCAGGAATAGAAAACGGGCAGGGGGCGTTCGGCAGGAGGGCAGGACAGGGTACCGAAACTGGTCAGTGTCTATAGCGGTGGAGGGCCTTATCTCCATTCGGGGTAAGGCCCTTTGACGTTCTCCCCGCGGGGAATTTCCCGGAGGCGTTCCTCGTCAAATAGGTGTTCGTATGCGCGGACGGCTGTCGAGCGACATAAAGGAAGAAATCCGGACCCGGGTCGACCTGGTCGAACTGGCCGGCGAGCACGTGGCGCTGAAGAAAACCGGGCGCTACTATAAGGGCCTTTGTCCATTTCACCAGGAGAAGACGCCGTCGTTTCACGTCGACCGCGAGAAGGGACTGTGGCACTGCTTCGGATGCCAAGCCGGCGGGGACGCGTACGATTTCGTGATGCGGATCAGCAATCTGTCATTTTCCGAATCGGTGGAAATGCTCGCACGCCGCGCTGGCGTGCGACTGGAGCGGACGCCGGATGAGGCGCGGCGCGCTTCTGAGCGCGACCGGCTATACCGCGCGCTCGATGCGGCGGCTGTGTGGTATCGAGAGCAACTGCTCCATCCCGAGAAGGGCAAAGCCGCGCGAGATTATCTGAAGCGGCGGGGCGTGGATGAGACCACCGCAGAACGTTTTCGCCTCGGCTACGCGCCGCAGGCGTGGGATGAATTGCTGAAAGCGCTCTCAGGTAAAGGCTACCCGCCCACACAGCTGGATAAGGGCGGCCTCATCAATCCACGGCCGAGCGGGGACGGGCATTATGATCTGCTGCGTCACCGTCTGATCTTTCCGATTGTTGATCTCCAGGACCGCCCGGTGGCGTTCGGCGGACGGGCGTTGGATCAGGCCGAGCTCAAGTACCTGAACACGAAGGAAACACCTCTGTTCAGCAAGGGGCGGACGCTGTACGCACTCAACCTGGCGCGCGAGGCGATCCGTCACACTGATGAGGTGATTGTGGTCGAGGGCAATATGGACGCGCTGACCTGCCACCAGTTCGGCTTCACGAACGCGGTCGCGTCACTCGGCACGTCGCTGACGCTGGATCAGGTGCTGTTGATGAAGAGGTTTGCATCGCAGGCAGTCCTGGTGTACGACTCGGACGCATCGGGGCTGCGCGCGATGGAACGGGCAATGGGGCTCTTTGAGGAAGCCGAGATGTCGGTTCGCGTCGTCGTGCTCCCGTCGGGCGATCCGGATGCGTATCTCCGGGAAACGGGAGGGGAGGCATTCCGTTCTCTGGTGGTGCAGGCCCTGCCGGTTTTTGAGTACCAGCTGGCGATGGCGACGTCCCGGCACGACCCGAAGTCGGTGGAAGGCAAGGTGCGGATCACCGAAGAGTTGGTCCCGATTCTCGCGGCGGTGCGCAACCCGATCCGCCAGGCCGAATACATCCGCGAGGTGGCTGAGCGGCTGGATCTGCGGGAAGACGCTCTCCGGCAGCGCCTGCGCGGTACGGTGCGTGGGAGAAGCGCGGTGGAAGTATCGATGCCCGTGCTTGCTGGGCCGGACCGCGCCCGCCATCAGGCGGAACGCATCTTGCTCCATCTGATGGTGCTTGAGCCTCCCCTGCGTGAGACCGTCGCCGGGCAGCTGTCGGCAAGCGAATTTGCCGACCCCCGGCATCAGGCGCTGGCGGGGGTCTTACTGGGGTCTAGGGAAGGCCCGGAAGTGCTACAGGAACTAATAGAGGATGAGGAGGCGAAACGGCTGTTGATGCATCTGGTGTTCGAGGAACCGCCTGTGGAGGGAAAAGACAAGCAGCGGGCGGTCCAGGAATCAATTGACTACTTGACCCGCCGCATCCCTGATGCCCGGCGCCGCGAGACGCTGGCGAAGGAGATTGTCACCGCCCAGGCGGCCGGCGATCTGGAGCAGGTTCGGCGGTTGCAGATGGAGTATCTAAAACTGGTTAATCAGAAAGTGCCCTCCGGGAAGGGGGGTGAGGAGCATGGCTAAGAAAAAGACCGCGCCGGATGCGGCGACGACAACCGAGCAGCAGGAGATGCCGGCCGAGCTGAAGGCCCTGATTGAGACGGGCAAGAAGCGCGGGCATCTCACGCACGACGAGATCTTCGAGCAGTTCCCCGAGGCCGAGCAGAACATTGAGCTGATCGACCGGGTGTACCAGGTGCTGCTCGAGCAGGGCATCGACGTCGTCGAAGATGCTGAAGAGGCGAAGCCCAAGGCGAAGGACAAGGATGAGGAAGAGAGCCCCGTCGCCGGGGGCGTGGCCATTGATGACCCGGTCCGGATGTACCTCAAGGAGATCGGGAAGGTCTCGCTCCTCTCCCAGGAACAGGAAGTCGATCTCTCCCAGCGGATGGAGAAGGGCGATGAGGAAGCCAAGCGCCGCCTCATCGAAGCCAACCTTCGCCTGGTCGTGAGCATCGCCAAGAAATACGTGGGGCGCGGCATGCTCTTCCTCGACCTCATCCAGGAAGGGAACCTCGGCCTGATCCGAGCGGTTGAGAAGTTCGACTGGCGCAAGGGCTTCAAGTTCAGCACTTATGCCACGTGGTGGATCCGGCAGGCGATCACGCGCGCGCTCGCGGATCAGGCGCGGACGATCCGCATCCCGGTCCACATGGTGGAGACGATCAACAAGCTCGTGCGCATCCAGCGCACGCTGCTGCAGGAAAAGGGTCGCGATCCGACGGGCCTGCCACCGGAGCGCGTGCGCGAGATCATGAAGATCGCGCAGGAGCCGATCTCACTGGAGACACCGATCGGTGAGGAAGAGGACAGCCACCTCGGTGATTTCATTGAGGATCAGGACGCGCTGGCGCCGGCCGAGGCGGCCTCCTTTACGATGCTCAAGGAGCAGCTCGAGGACGTCCTCGTAACGCTCACCCCGCGGGAGCGCAAGGTGCTGAAGCTGCGCTTCGGGCTCGACGACGGTCGGCCGCGCACGCTGGAGGAAGTGGGCCGCGAGTTCGGCGTGACGCGCGAGCGCATCCGCCAGATTGAAGCCAAGTCCATAGAACGGATGCGCTCGCACGGCCTCGTGCGGAAACTGGAATCGTATTAACGAATTATATTTTCATGAACACAAAATTCACCCGCTTCCTGCGTCA
>JACPRY010000068.1 GCA_016193565.1 Armatimonadota bacterium | reverse complement strand
ACACATCCCCAGCGGCACACCAGCCGCCTGTACGATCGGGTCGACAGGCGCAAGGGGCACCAGAAGGCCATCGGGGCGGTAGCCCGGCACCTGGCGGAGGCAACGTATTGGATGCTGGCCAAAGAGGAGGCCTATTGCGATCCCGGCTCGTCCACGGGGGCGTAAGCGCGAACTCGGTCCTGAGTCTAGTGAGCTCGGCGGTCCGATTGCGACACGCCCCCGGGACAAACCTCATGCCCCTTTGAGGGCGAAGAGACGATTCCGGACGAACCGGACTAAGGGAGACACCCGTCGGATGAGCACGTCATAGGAGCCTTGACAGGCACGGCGCTTTCAGAGACGGACCGAGTTGAAAGTGGGGTTCGGCAGCCCGAACGGAAGGAGCGACAGCTCGGTTTGAACTCATGTAGAGCACACGAGGCTCTCTCACGACCGATTGCCCACGTGGGCCGAAATCGAGCTCGGCCGCGTACCCATTGTGCCGCGCGGCGGCGGAACTGGATCCCCAGCGCAAAGCAACAGCAAGGCTAGCCTCCTGCCCCGGTGACTGTCACCAGGGTCGCGTTCTCACTCAAGGTAGCGATTTCATTAGGAAGAAATCGATGACCTGAATGGGTTATTCGGTTGGTTTCTGGGACGCCTTCGGTTTTGTTTCAGCTGAACTCGGTCCGGACCGAGTTCGGGACTATCAAGCGAGGCTATTTCAATCTGACTAATGTAGGTTAGGAGGTTGCTCGGAGCAGCGAGATCGAAGGCTGCGCCGGCAGACGAGTCCGCCCGGTGTTGAGCGAGGGGGCCCAGGCCGCTATGCAGATAAAACTGGGCACATCTTGACTGGCTAAGGGGGAAACTACTCCGCTTCGGTGCTGGCCTTCGCCACAACTTTCTGGTGGGATCCCTGGAACTCGTCCACGCCCTGCTCCAGCGCCACCCATGAAAGGGTGGCGCACTTGATGCGCACGGGAAACTTCCGCACGCCCTGCAGGGCCATCAGGTCGCCGAGTTCGTCCTCGCTCGCTGGTTCCCCATGCATCATGGCCTTGAACTTGCCGACCAGGCCCTTGGCCTCGTCGAGCGTCTTGCCCTTAATCTGCTGCGTCATCATCGAGGCCGACGACTGGCTGATGGAACATCCGCGGCCGACGAACTTGACGTCGGTGATCTTCCCATGCACCAGCCGGACGAAGATCGAGAGTTCATCGCCGCAGAGCGGGTTGGCACCCTCGACCTTGATGTCGGGGTCATCCATCGTTCCCTTGTTGCGGGGATGGGAGTAGTGATCGAGGATCACCTCACGGTACAGATCATCCAGCGCCATTGTGTCTATGTCTCCAAGTAAGCGATCCGCGGTTTAGGGGTCAATCGGACTAGGCCCCCGAGACGGGCGCCGGTTTGGGCGAAAACACCCGGCGGACCACCTGGAGCCCCCGTACGAGCGCGTCCACGTCCTGCTCGGTGCTATAAAGGTAGAAACTCGCGCGGGTGGAGGCCGCCACGCCAAGCCGGCGGTGCAGGGGCTGCGCGCAGTGATGGCCCGCGCGTACGGCGATCCCTTCCTGATCGAGGACCTGGGCTACGTCGTGCGGGTGGATCCCATCGAGTTCGAAGGACACGACGCCGCCGCGGTGCTCGAGATTGCGCGAGCCAAAGATCGTGATGCCAGGCACGTCACTTAGCTGCGACAGCGTGTACGCCGTCAACTGCTTTTCGTGTTCCCGGATCGCGGCCATCCCAATCCCCTGCAGGTAGTCGATTGCGTCGGCCCACACGATGCAGTCAGCGATGTTCGGCGTCCCGGCTTCGAACTTGTATGGGGGATCCTTGTACGTTGTTTTGTCTAGCTGCACGAGCATGATCATCTCGCCGCCGCCGTGGAACGGGGGCATGGCATCGAGGATCTCGTAGCGCGCCCAGATCGCGCCGGCTCCCGTGGGCCCGCACATCTTGTGGGCCGACAGCGCAAAGAAATCGACGCCGAGATCTTGCACGTCCACCGGCATGTGCGGCGCGCTCTGCGCCCCGTCCACCAGCACCAGGGCCCCGGCGGCATGCGCCTTCCGCGCCATCTCATTCACCGGGTTGATTGTCCCCAGGACGTTGGACTGGTGCGTGAAGGCAACCAGCTTCGTCCGCTCGCTCAGCAGCCGCTCGTATTCATCGAGCTGGAGCACACCCTGACTGTCGAATGGAATGAACTTCAGCTTCGCCCGTTTCTCGGCCGCCAACAGCTGCCAGGGAACAAGATTACTGTGGTGCTCCATCTCGGTGAGGACGATCTCGTCGCCCTCGCGTATATTCACCCGCCCCCACGCGTAGGCTACCAGGTTGATGGCCTCCGTCGTACTGCGGGTGAAGACGACCTCTTCGGGACGCCGGGCATTGATGAAGGCGGCAACCTTGGCGCGCGAGGCCTCGTAGCGTTGTGTCGCTTCCTCCGCGATGCGGTAGATGCCGCGGTGGACGTTGGCGTTGTACTCCTGGTAGTAGCGGACGAGCGCCTCGATGACCCGCTTCGGTTTCTGTGAGGTGGCCGCGCTGTCGAGGTAGATGAGCGGTTTCCCGTTCATCTTCTGCTTGAGAATCGGGAAATTGTCTCGCACGTTTGCCGGAATCATGTGATCGCCACCTGATTACGCCTTATGGGGCATCCCGCGGCCCTTCTGCGGCTCGGGCAGCAGGAGGATCTGGCCGTCTTCCACTTTCACCGGATAGGTGTTCACAGGAATCACAGCGGGAAGCGACAGCACGCGGCCCGACGGAAGGTGGAAGCGCGAGCCGTGCTTGGGACAGGCGACGATATCACCATACACCGCCCCTTCCGCCAGCGATGCCTCTTCGTGGGTACAGGTGTCATCGATCGCGTAGAACGTCCCGTCCACGTTGAACACCGCAATCCGCCGGTCGTCCACGCTCACCGCTTTCCCCTGCCCCGCCGGGATCTCATCCACGGACGCCACTTTGACGTACTCGGCCATTGCAACCGTTCCCCGTTCCCCGTTCCCCGTTCCCGTCATTCAGTCATCTTCGCCGCCACAGCGACATGCAACTGCGCCCCGACACGCTCCAGCGGCACCCGTTCGAATAGCTCGGCGAAGAACCCTTCGACGACCATGCGCACGGCCTCGGCGCGGGTGAGACCCCGGCTCATCAGGTAGAACAGGTGCTCCTCGTTGAGGCGGCTCGTGGCCGACCCGTGGGTGCAGCGCAGGTCGTTGGCCATGATCTCCAGCTTCGGATCTGAGATCGCCTTGGCGCCGTCTGAGAGGATCAGGTTGCGGTTCACCTGGAACGCGTTGGTCTTCTGCGCGCCGGGATGGACGCGGATCATCCCGATGAACACGCTGGTCGCCCGGTCCTTCACCGCATTCTTGTAGAGGAGATCGCTCGTGGTGTGCGGCGCGGCGTGCTCCTGCAAGGTCTGAATGTCGTAGTGCTGGCGCCCGTCGCCGAAGACGAGTCCGAGCATCTCCGAGCTGGCCCCGGGCCCCTGCAGGACCGACTCGACGTCGGCTTTGACCAGCTTGCCGCCCAGTCCCACGAGCAGGCTGTTGAGTGTCGCATCACGCGCCAGGGCGGAGCGGATGATCCCAACCTCCCAGACATTGCGGCCCCAATCCTGCATCGTCACGTAGCGGACCTGCGCTCCTTCATGCAAGGCCAGCTCCACGATCGGATCGGCAAACGCCTGATACTCGGCGGTGAGCGAGCCGAAGCCGTCGATGACCGTGACCTTGCTTCCCTCGCCCGCGACAATGATGGTATGAGGGAAGATGCTCACCCGTTCGGAGTCGATCCAGGTGTAGGATTGGAGCGGAAGTGCGACTTCTACATGCGGCGGCACGTAGAGGAAGGTGCCGCCCGTCCAGAACGCCGCGTGCAGCGCGGAGAACTTGGACTTCTCCGGCCGCACGTAGCGCATGAAGTGTTCACGCACCAGGTCTGGCTGCTCCCGCAGCGCCTGGTGCATGTCGGCCAGCACGACGCCCCGCTCACGAACCTGTCCGTCGAGGTCGGCGTGCACCGCGACCGAGTTGCGCTGCACCAGCAGGCCGCTGTGCGCTCCAAAGGCGTCAACGGTCATCCGGAGCCCGGCCGGCAGCGGTCCAGCAGGGGCTTCGGCGAACGGCGTCAGTTCATCGACCTTGAGACCGCTGAGGTCTGTACGGCGCCACTTCTCGTCGCGCGTCGTGGGCCAGGGCAAGCGCTCAAACGCCTCGAACGCGTCGAGGCGAAACTCCCGCATCCACCTCGGCTCGCCGTGACGCTCCGAGATGGCCTCAACGGCCCGGCGCGTCAACTGTCCTGCCTCTACGATCTGCCCAGTCTCAGCCATCTGGCCTCACAATAAAGCGGGGCCGAAGGTTCGGCCCCGGTCGTAGGTCATAGGTCGTAGGTCGTAGATCACGGCCAGCAGCCACGACCCACGACCTACGACCGACGACCGCAGTTAGCCTACAGAACCTTCCATCTCGAGCTCGATAAGGCGGTTTAGCTCAACTGCATACTCGAGTGGGAGCTCCTTGACGATCGGCTCGACGAAGCCGCGCACGATCATGTTCATGGCCTCGTCCGCCTTCACGCCCCGGCTCATCAGGTAGAACAACTGCTCGTCGGACACCTTGGAGACGGTTGCCTCGTGGGTGATGCTGACGTCCTGCTCGTCGATCTCCATCGTCGGATACGTGTCGCTCCGGCTATGTTCATCCAGGATGAGTGCGTCGCAGCGCACCGCAGACTTGCTGCCCTTCGCCCCATCGTAGATCTTCACGAGGCCGCGGTAGCCCGCCCGGCCGCCGCTCTTGGCGATGGACTTGCTCACAACCACGGACTGCGTATGCGGCGCGGCGTGGATCACTTTGCCACCAGGATCCTGGTGCTGCCCCTTGCCCGCAAACGCCACGGAGAGAATCTCAGCCTTTGCGCCCGGCTCCACCATGAACACGCTCGGGTACTTCATCGTGATCTTCGAGCCTAAGTTGCCGTCGATCCATTCCATCGTCGCATCACGGTAGGCTACGGCCCGCTTGGTCACCAGATTGTAGGTATTGGTGGACCAGTTCTGGATCGTCGTGTAGCGGCAGCGCGCGCCTTCCTTGACGATGATCTCTACGACCGCGCTGTGCAGCGAGTCGGTCGTGTAGATCGGCGCAGTACAGCCCTCGACGTAATGCACGTAGGAACCCGGCTCGCAGATGATCAGCGTGCGCTCGAACTGCCCCATGTTCTCCGCATTGATGCGGAAGTAGGCCTGCAGCGGGATGTCGACGTGCACGCCCTCCGGCACGTACACAAACGACCCGCCCGACCACACGGCTGAGTTCAGGGCGGCGAGTTTGTTATCCTCAGGCGGAACCACGGTGCCGAAGTATTGCCGCACGATGTCGGGATGCTGCTTCAGCGCGGAGTCGGTATCGAGGAAGATGACGCCGAGCTTCTCCCACTCTTCCTTGAGGTTGTGGTAGACGGATTCACTTTCATACTGCGCCCCCACCCCGGCGAGGAATTTCCGCTCGGCCTCGGGGATGCCCAGCTTGTCGTAGGTCCGTTTGATCTCTGGGGGAAGATCTTCCCACGATAGCGCCTTCTTCTCCATCGGCTTGAGATAGTAGTAGATATCGTCAAAGTTGATGACCGAAAGATCCGCGCCCCAGGTCGGCATCTTGCGCTTCGTGAAGTGCTCATAGGCGTGAAGGCGGTAGGCGCGCATCCAATCCGGCTCGCCCTTCATCACAGAGATTTCGTCGACGACGCGCGCATCTAGGCCCTTGCGGGCCTTGAACACGTACTTCTCGGGTTCGTGGAACCCATACTTATACTTATCGAGATCGATGCCGAGCTGATTGGTAACGGCCATCGCTTACCTCCTAATGTTCAACCCAGAACACTTTGCCCGCACGTTTCACCGCGCCCTCGTGCTGCACCTCAGCCGCGATGACTTCGAACTGCGAGCGAATCCCTTCGTACCCGGCCGCCTCGAGTTCCTCAGCGAGCTCGGGTCCGCCCGAGACGACGATGCGCCCGTCGAACATCACATGTACGTTCGACGGCTTGATGTAGTGCAGGATGCGAGAGTAGTGCGTGATGACAAGAATCCCCATGTTGCCGTTGGCCCGCTCGTACATGCGGGTGATCCCCTCGGCCACGATCTTCACCGAGTCGATGTCCAAGCCGGAGTCGGTCTCGTCCATGATCGCGATTTCCGGCTCGAGCATCGCCATCTGCAGGATCTCCGCGCGCTTCTTCTCGCCGCCGCTGAAGCCTTCGTTCACATAGCGGCCGACGATTGTTGGCTCAATGATCGGCAGCTCGGCGAGCTTCTGCTTGAGGAGCTTCTGGAACTCGCCGACCGGAATGAGCTCCTTCTCATACCCGCGCCGCGCAGACACCGCGGTGCGCAGGAAACTGGACATCGTCACGCCGGGGATGCTCACCGGGTACTGGAAGGCGATGAACAGGCCCTTCCGGGCCCGCGCATCGGGAGCCATAGCCAGCAGGTCCTCACCCTTGTAGAGGATCCCGCCCTTCACCACCTGGTAGAAGGGGTTCCCCATGAGCACGTTGGCAAGGGTAGACTTCCCTGAACCGTTCGGTCCCATCAGGGCGTGAATCTCGCCCTTGTTGAGGGTGAGATTGGCACCCTTTAGGATGACCTTGTCTTCGACCTGAACGGTCAGGTCCTTGATCTCGAGATCGGCCATCTCTTCAAAACCCCGCAACAGAGGCTATGAAAAGCCAGTAGAGATTGTGGACTAAATTACTCAAGAACTTTGCCCACAGACATTGTGGCACGGCATGGGGGGAGTGTCAACACGAGGCGCGAGCAGGGACGCACCCTAAGCATTGCGAGAGCCATCACCGATAATGCTACCCGCGGCGGCTGTTGCTCGGGGGCTCCCCCTCCGCTCCGCGAATCGTGCGGCGGGACGAGGACCTTGGACCGGGGACCAGGAGATCGGCTAAGGAGTGGCTTAGTTACTGGTCCCCTTTGTCCAAGGATCCCATCCCGCCGCCGTTCAACTCAGACGTCCACGCTCGGTCCATGGCGAGATCGGGAGGCCAAGGACACGGGAGGTTGCACCGTGTCCTCTTCCGTTCACCGTTGGACCTTCGCTACTCCCAATCGCAAGCCTTATAAGACTACTCTCCTTGACAATCGGGGAGTTGAGGAGTGTGAAAACTGCCAGCGCTCAGTTCAATCGTTCATGCTGGGATCGGCACCGTGTTGAAAACCGTGAGGCCGACTGGTGGACTTAGCGGTGCGAACGGGCCAGGCGTGGCACCCGTGGCAAACTCTGTTCCCAGGATGCTCAGGAAGTAGCCCTCAGGTTCGCCGGTGGTGAGGCCTGCGCCACCGATATTGCATACAATCCTCAGTCTCGCTCCGCGAATCACTGCCTTCGACGGGATCTCCTGAAACAGTTCAGCCGCCAATTCGAGCGCGCCAGCAGCGAACACCCCCCACGTGCCAATTTGCCGGTAGCTGACCACACGAGCCTTCCACGTTCCGGATGATACTACTGTAAGCGGTGTTCCACCTGGCGACGGATTCGCCCCCGGGAACAGGAAATGCACGTAGGTTCCACCACCATTTACGGGCGAGCCTGGCCGGGACGGGTCAAAGGTGCCGGCGCCGCCCATAATCAGACGATGCTGCGGCGACGCAGGGGTCCCAGCCGGGCCCGTAGCATTTTGAGCATGGAATTGGAAGCTCGCTTGCCCATTTGCCCAGGCGGGCGTAGCCAAAGTGTTGACCAGAGCAGGCAGAGATCCTAAGGCAATTGAACCAAGTCCGGCCCTCTTGAGGAACTCTCTCCTGTCCATCCTCATTTCGACCACCTCCGAAATAGAAGACTTTATAGAGGCCTCGACAGCAAGGCACAGTGGGGTACGGGAGCAAGATCTACGCGCGAACCTGCGACGACGGGAACCTCGCCTATCGTCATTTCGCGTTCTGGACTCGATTCCTTCACCTGCTCTCTGGCGCCGACGGCAGCCTGGTTGCGACCACGATTACCGTCGATGCTCGATAGCGGTCGTCCTGTACCTCGCGCTGCCGTCCTGTTCCGTGCCGTTCATAGGTGGATAGGTGGGGTCATCTATGAAAAGGCTGCGCCCGTCAATCCCCCCTAGTTCCTAACTACCCGACCCGAGGTCAGTCATCTATTCGTGCCGCTGCGGGCACATCATGTTATGCGACTCGGGCTCCCAATCAAATCTGCGGTCTTCAGCGAGACCATACCCCTTCGGGGAGTCCCGAGCGGCTAGCCTCAGTGCACATGGCGCAACATCCAGTAAGTGGTGGTGAGCAGCTCACGGGCCACCGCCACACTTGCGATTCGTGGCCCCTTGCGCTTGGCGAGACGCTGGTAGAGCTGCTGGAAACGGCCGGGCTTGCGGCTGGCATGATGGGAGACTTCGACCAGAATCCACCGCAGCCAGCTCGAGCCCTGCCGGGAGATATGGCCGATGCGGGTGCGATCACCCGAGGCATGCACCGTCGGCGCCAGTCCCGCGTAGGACACCAAGTGTTTGGGGCTGGGAAACCGGCGGATATCACCGATCTCGGCGAGCAGCAGCAGCGCGGTATAGTGGCCGACCCCTGGGAGCGTACACAAGGTCTGCGCGAGCGGGGTAGCCTGCGCTTCCTGATCGATCAGCCGGGACGCGGACTGAATTTGCCCGCGCAGCGTATCCAGGATCTGTAAGAACCCGTGCAGGCTGTGCTGATAGACAGGACGTAGCGGCAGTGTCGAGAGCCAGGCCCGCCCTCGGACCCCGAACACGTCACAGACGGGGGCTTGATACCCGTGTTTGAGCAGGATGGCATGGACGTGATTCTTGACCTTGGTCTGCAGGCGCACCAGGGCGGCCCGGTAGCGCAGCAGCTCCCGCAGATCACGGATCTCTCGTGGCGGGATGTACGCAGCGGGAACGAGATCGGCCCGCAGCAAGTGCGCGAGGATCGTGCTGTCCACTTTGTCGGTCTTCACCTTGGCTTCCGCAATCGCGCGGGTGCGCAAGGGATGGGCCAGGGTTACCGGGATTTGCAGCGTTTCCAAGAGATCGTAGATGTAGTACCAGGTGGGACCGGCTTCCATTGCGACTCGCGCCGGCTCGACGACGTCGGCGAAGAACGTGCCCATGGCCTCGCGCGTGTTGGGACTCGCGCCGGCTCGACGACGTCGGCGAAGAACGTGCCCATGGCCTCGCGCGTGTTGGGCAGCCGTCCTTGGCGCTGGATCGTGCCTGCTTCATTCATCTGCGTGTAAAAGGTGTAGCGCTTGTGGATGTCAAACCCGATATACTGCAAGGCTGCGACCCCCCTTTGGCGAGCTTCGGCTCGCGCGGCGAAGTTAGCGATCGCCGATTAGTTCGTTTCTTTGGGGGCGCAGCCTTTTAATCACATCAAATCTTAAGATTAGATGCTTCCCGCCCAGGCGCCGTCAGGCCCGCGCTCTGCCGGTCGCGAGCCCCTGCTGGAGCCGGTCGCGGACGTCGTCGGGCACGAAGGCAGCTCGAGCTGCATTATGGAGCAACTCCGCGATCTGGTTCATTCGCAGCTGAAACGTTTCGGCGACGAGATGAAGTTCGCGGGAGAGGTCCGTTCCGAGAAGCAATGGGTCGTCACTGTTGATCGTGACTGGGACCCCCGCGGCCATGAGCTTCTTTAATGGATGGCCGCCGAGAGAGTTGACCAGACCCAGCCGCATGTTGCTGCTGGGACAGATCTCCAGCGTGACCTCGTGTTCGCGAAGGTAGGCAAGGAGTTCGGGATCTTCCACGGCCCGGATTCCGTGACCCAGGCGGTGGGCGCCGAGCTGGTAGATGGACGTCCAGATGCTGGACGGACCCGCGAACTCCCCGGCGTGCACGGTAATGCCCAGCCCAGCCTCCCGCGCCAGGCCGAGGGCGCGAGTGAACAGCGCCGGCGGATAGTTGCTCTCATCGCCCGCGAGATCGACCGCGACGACTCCGCACGGACGGCACGCGATCGCCTCGCGCACGCGCTGCTCGGCCTCTTCCGGCCCGCGCTCGCGCACGATCGTGATAATGAATCCCGACGCGATGCCAAACTCGTCTTCGGCTCGCATGCGCGCGCGGGCCATCGCTTCCAGCATGCGCTCCGCGCCCAGGAGCGAGAACCCTCGCCGGCCGCCGACGCGGACCTCCACGTAGCGGAGGTGCTGCGAGCTGGCCTCTTCGAGCAGTTCGTAGGTGATTTGCTCGATGTTCTCCGCAGAGTACAGGTCGCTGGAGATCTTCCCGGCCCGGCTGGCATAGCGCAGCCGCCGCAGGCGATCGTATCCGGAGAACTTTGCCGGATCGGCGACGAGGTGCGGTTCCACAGGATCGACGTCACCGTGCCGTTCGGCGAGGCGTCGCAGCCGGAGTGAGGTCTCTAAATGCAGATGGAGTTCGACTTTGGGCAGGCGCCGGATTGCTTCCAGCGACGGATGCGACACGCAATCCTCTAGGTCAGCACGACGTAGGCAAACCGTAAGCGGTCGGTGTCATTATACCCCAGGCGAGGTTTCGCGCAGACGCTGAATCCGCCGGTCGAGTTCATCGAGCGCCGCCATCGCACGATCAAATTCTTCGCGCTGCTCCGCCGAGAGTTCCATTGCCTCGGCCGCCGAGCGCAGGCTCGCGCGGGCCTCGGCGACCTTCGCCGTCATCAATTCAAGAACTTCGTCTCTCGACGGAATCGGTCTGCTCACGTCTAGAGGTATGGTAGTATACTTGCATCGAAATTTTCCACCCGCACCATGCAGCGCATTGAGGACCTCACCCGCGAAGAGCTCGCCGCCGCCGTCGAGTCGTACGCGAAGATGGTACTGGCCCGGCGGTTCGAAGAGGCGGCCGAACGCGCGTTCCGCCATGGAAAGATCGGTGGCTACCTGCACGTGTATAGCGGGCAGGAAGCCGTCGCTGCGGGCTTCTTGTCCGTCCTCCGCCGCGACGATATCTTCTTCACCGCCTATCGCGACCATGCCCATGCCCTGCTCCGGGGAACGCCGCCCGGCGCGGTGATGGCCGAGCTGTACGGCAAAGCGACCGGTGTCGCGAAGGGCAAGGGCGGATCGATGCATCTCTTCGACGCGTCACGGGGCTTCTACGGCGGCTACGGCATCGTTGGCGGGCACATCCCGCTCGCCACCGGTGCCGCGTATACCCTGCGCTACCTGGACACCGATCGCATCTGCCTGTGCTTCTTGGGCGACGGCGCGATGAACAGCGGCTCCTTCCACGAGCCGGTGAATATGGCCGGGCTGTGGGGCCAGGACGCGATGTGCCCGATCGTGTACATCGTCGAGAACAACCAGTATGCGATGGGCACCTCGGTGTCACGCTCCTCCGCCGCCACCAACCTCGCTTCGCGCTTCGCGGCATACGCGATTGAGCACGAGCGGGCCGATGGGATGGACTACTTCACCGTGCGGCGCGTGGCCTCACGAGTGATCAGTCAGGTGCGGGAGACCGGCCGTCCGTACGCCCTCGAGGTCCTGACCTACCGGTTCGCCGGCCACGGGGCCGCCGATCTGTTCCAGCCGTACCGCAACAAGGAGGAGGTCACCCAGGCGCGCACGCGCGACCCGATCACGGTGCTGGAAGATCGCCTGCGCGCGGCGGGGGTCCTGACCGACGCGGACGTCGAGCGCATTCACAGCGACGCTGAGCAGACGGTCGAGGGCGCGGTGAGGTTCGCGGACGAGAGCCCGGAACCGGCGGCGGACGAGCTGTTCAAGGACGTGCACGGAGCGTGGGGCACATGGCCGAGGTGACCTATCGTGACGCGCTGCGGTCCACGCTCATCGAAGAGATGGAGCGCGACCACGCCGTCGTGCTGATGGGTGAAGACATCGGCGTCTACCAGGGCACGTTCCGTGTCACCGCGGATCTCCTGCAGCGGTTCGGCCCGAAGCGCGTCATCGACACGCCGATCTCCGAACTGGGCTTCATCGGCGCCGCGGTCGGTATGGCGATGCTGGGTTTGCGGCCGGTCGTCGAGGTCATGACCTGGAACTTCTCGCTGCTGGCATTCGACCAGATCATCAACAATGCGGCGAAGATCCGGTACTTCTCCGGCGGCCAAGTGGACCTGCCGGTTGTCATCCGCGGGCCCAACGGCGCCGGCGTCCAGCTCTCCGCGCAGCACTCGCAGAGCCTCGAGGCGACCTACGCGCACTTCCCCGGGCTGCTCGTCGCCGCGCCGGCGACACCGGCGGAGGCCAAGGGTCTGCTGCGCACGGCGATTCGCGGCAACGATCCTGTCGTCTTTCTCGAGAATGCGGCGCTCTATGGAATGAAAGGCGAGGTGGCGGACGGCGAGTTCGCGCTGCCCTTTGGGAAGGCTGAGGTGGCCCGGCCCGGCACGGATGTGACGGTCGTGGCCTACAGCCGGATGGTGCATCTCGCACTTGCAGCGGCCGGGCAGCTGGCCGGCGACGGGATCAATGCCGAGGTGATCAACCTGCGGACGCTGCGCCCGCTCGACACCCAGACGATTATCGCGTCCGTGACGAAGACCCACCGGGCAGTCGTCGTCCAGGAGCAGTGGAAGCCGTTCGGCGCCGCCGCGGAGATCGCAGCCCGTATCTACGAGGAGGCATTCGATGAGCTTGACGCGCCGGTCGAACGCGTCACCGGCGCCGACGTGCCGATGCCCTACGCGCGAAATCTCGAACTACTTGCCGTCCCGCACGAGGGCGACATTGTGAAGGCGGTCAAGAAGACGCTCTATAGAACGTAACTACGGAAACGAGGAAGTTTCCTAGTTTCCTCGTTTCCGCAGTAGGAGAGTGCAAGTGGCCGACGTGATCATGCCCAAAATGGGCGACGCCATGACCGAGGGCAAGATCCTCAGGTGGCACAAGCGCCCCGGCGACCAGGTGCAGAAAGGTGAGCCGATCGCCGAGATCGAGACGGACAAGGTCAACGTCGACGTTGAGGCGGAAGAGTCGGGCACGCTCGTTGAGATTGTCGTCAGCGAAGGCCAGACGGCCGCGGTCGGTGCGAAGATCGCCGCAGTTGGAAAGCCTGGCGAGAAAGTCGTCCAGCCAATCCCCGCCGCGCCGCCTGAAGCCCGCAGCTCGAAGCCTGCCCCGAGCAAGGTCGAGGGGCCCGAAGCCCGTGAGTTTGAGCGCCTGAAGGCTTCCCCCATCGCGCGCCGTCTCGCTGAGGAGCACGGCATCGACCTCGCACAGGTCTCCGGGAGCGGGCCCGAAGGACGTATTACCAAGGAAGACATCGAAGCCCTGATCGCCCGGGCAGCGCCCGCCCAGGCGCCGGCACGTGCGCCGGCGGCTCCGGTCCCCGCCGGCCCCGACTACGAGGACCTCTCCCCGTCGCGCATGCGTCAGACGATCGCCCGGCGCATGACCGAAAGCAAGCAGGCGCCGCACTTCTACGTCACGGTCGAGGTCGTGATGGACGAGGCGCTGCGCGCCCGCCAGCAACTCAACGCGGCGGTGGGGGAAGCCGGAAAGGTTTCCATCAACGACTTCATCATCAAAGCCGCTGCGCTGGCGCTGCGGTCGTTCCCGAACATCAACAGCGCCTACCTCAACGGCAAGATCCGGCGGCACCGCCGCATCCACGTCGCCAACGCGATCGCCATCCCCGAGGGCCTCGTCGCGCCGGTCGTGCGCGATGCAGATCGCCTGAGCATCATTGAGGTCGGCGCGAAGATGCGCGATCTCGCCGAGCGCACCCGGTCTAACCGCCTGCGGCCGGACGAGTACGAGGGTGGGACCTTCACCATCAGCAACCTGGGCATGTTCGAAGTCGAGAACTTCGTGGCGATCATCAACCCGCCGCACGCCGCCATCCTCGCCGTCGGCAACGCACAATCGCGGGCCGTGGTGCGCAACGGTCAGGTGACGGTCGCGAGCATCATGAAGCTGACACTCTCAGCCGATCACCGCGTGACGGACGGCGCGGAAGTCGCGAAGTTTCTGACCGAAGTGAAGCGCCTGCTGGAGAACCCGCTATTGCTCTTCTTGCCCGAACAGTCCTGACGTCATTGCGAGGTCCTGAAGGACCGAAGCAATCTCTGATTTTTACGGAGATTGCTTCGCTTCGCTCGCAATGACGGCGGTGAGTCAGGCGCCCGAGAAGTGACTCACGATAGTCTCCTCGGCCTTAACCGCGATCTCGTCCCACTGCGCCTGTGGGTCACGCGTCAGCGTGACGAAATCGTTGAGAAAGAATACCTGAACGACCCCAGGGATCGACAGCAGCGCGTCGGCCAACGGGGAATCCGCCGCCTCCTGGCGCGTGCGAAACGTCCGGCTCTTGCCCTCCGTGAGCCGGCGGTTCAGCACAAACTTCAACGCATTGACGTTGGGCGTCTGCTGGATGTCGATCGAAAGAGGATCGGCCACACGATACCTCTAGAGCAGTGATTGCCACCCCAGAAATTCGCTTGCGCGAATTTCCCGGGGACCCCGGCATTCGTGATTTGTGATTCGTGATTCGCGACTACCGACACCTTCCATTGTCGTGACGAAATCACGAGTCACGAGTCACGAGTCACTAGAATGTTCTGATAATCGCCTCGAGCACGGGAATCCGCAGCATCGCGGGTGACGTCAGGCGGGCACCTCCGGCGGCGCGCGCCTGACGTCACACTAGCGAAGATTCACGGATGATCGCTGCAGCGTGGGCTGTGACACTCGCTGTTGGTTTCTGTTAACCTCGGGATCG
>JACPRY010000067.1 GCA_016193565.1 Armatimonadota bacterium | reverse complement strand
GCCACCTACTACTCCTTCCCCACGTCGCGGTGCCGCACGCTCACGTTGTATCCCTTCTGCCGCAGATGCTCCGCGAGCTCGTCCCCGAGCACAACCGAGCGGTGCTTCCCACCGGTGCAGCCCAGGGCCACGGTGAGATGCGCCTTTCCCTCGGCCACGAACTGCGGCAGCAGGTAGTCCATCATCTCGGTCAATCGGGTCATGAACTCCTTGGTCGCGGCCTGCCCGAGCACGAACCGCCGCACCGGCTGACTGTTCCCCGGGAGCTGCCGTAGGGATTCCTGATAATGCGGGTTGGGCAGGAAGCGCACGTCAAAGACGAGGTCGGCGTCCAGCGGAATCCCGTATTTGTAGCCGAAGGATACAACGCTCACGGCCACCGTTCCCTCCTGCCGGCCGCGGACGTACGAGTCAAGCAGCTCGGTGCGGAGGTCGCGGACGGAGAGGATCGAGGTGTCGATGATCTTATCGGCCCGTTCCTTCACCGCCTCGAGGCGCTGCCGCTCTTCTTTGATGCTCTCCAGGACGCCGCCCGGCTGCGACAGGGGATGCTTCCGGCGGGTCTCCTCGAACCGCCGCACCAGCATATCGTCTGAAGCGTCGAGGAAGACGATTTCATAGTCGAACCCCGTCTCCTCGAGATGGCGCAGCGCGCTGAACAGATCGTCGAAGAACTCCCCGCCGCGCACGTCAATGGCGACCGCGACCTGCCGGATGGTGCCGTCAGACTGCAGGCAGAGTTCCGCGAACTTGGGCAGCAGCGCCGGAGGAAGGTTGTCCACACAGAAGAAGCCCAGGTCCTCGAAGACGCGCATCGCCGTGGACTTTCCCGCGCCGGAGAGGCCGGTGATGATGAGGAACCGGATGTCGGACACGCCGAGACGCAGCTGGCGCCGCGCCGGCGATTGCCGGGCCACTACTCAACCCCCAGTGATTCGTGTCTCGTGATTCGTGATTCGTCACCACAGCACGGCCCTATCCCATTGTTCGTGCGAATCACGAGTCACTAATCACTAGTGTAGCAATTTCAGCGCGCGAAGATGTGGCTGAGCAGCGTGCTGATGATCGCGATGAGGACCGCGCCGATCAGCGCCGACCAGAAACTGGTGATGACAAACGAGCGCACGACCGCCGCGACCAGATACAGCATGAGCGTGTTCACAATCAGCGTAAACAGCCCAAGCGTCAGCAAGTTGATGGGCAGCGTGAGCAGGAGGACGATCGGCCGGATGAAGGCGTTGACAATCCCCAGGACGAGCGCGGCAATGAGGGCCGTGGTGAAATCGGGGATCTGTAGGCCCTGGATGATGCGCGTGGTGAGATAGATCGCGATGGCGTTGAACAACCAGCGCAGCAAGAATCCGCTCACTGAGTCACCTCCCCCAATACGTCCCGCACCAGATCTGCCACCTCACCGGGTAGGGTCGCGACCCTTGCTCCCGCCCGCTGCAGCGCCTCAATCTTCGCCGCAGCCGTGCCTTCACTCGGTGTGATGACCGCACCCGCATGCCCCATGCGTTTGCCCGGCGGCGCGGTGCGCCCTGCGATGTAGCCAATCACGGCCTTGGACATCGTGTCCTTCACGAAGGCGGCCGCGTCTTCTTCCGCACTGCCGCCGATCTCCCCGATCAGCACGACCACCTTCGTCTGTGGATCGTCTTGAAACATCCGCAGCGCGTCGGTGAACGACACTCCCACGACGGGATCGCCACCGAGCCCGATTGCCGTGGTCTGCCCGATGCCCCTACTGGTGAGCCCGGCTACGATCTCATAGGTCAGCGTTCCGCTGCGAGACACGACGCCCACGGGGCCGGGCTTGAAGAGGTGATTCGGCATGATGCCGATCTTGCACTGCCCGGGCGACGTGACTCCGGGACAGTTGGGGCCCACGACCTGTACCTGGCTGCGACGCGCGTACTCCACCACCTGCAGCACATCATGCACGGGCATCCCTTCGCTAATGATGACCACAGGATCAAGATGCGCGCTGATCGCTTCCAGGGCCGCCTCCTTCGCGCCCCGCGCCGGCACGAAGATGCACGCGGCGTTCGCCCTAGTCTCACGGACCGCCTCCTCCACCGTGTGATAGACCGGGACGCCGTGGATCCGCTGTCCACCCTTTCCCGGGGTCACTCCCGCGACCACCTGCGAGCCGAACTCCAGCATGCGGCCGGTATGGAACTCGCCCTGGTACCCCGTGATTCCCTGCACGAGGACTCGGGTGTGGCGGTCGATGAGTACGCTCACCGGTTCCTGCCTAGTGGAAGGATGGACGTGCCACGCCACGACGCCGGAATAGACAATCCCAGCGCCGCCAGCGCGGTGGCCGCGGTGTCGTAGGTCATGATCGTGCGCCGGACAGGACCCGGTTCAACGGCGCCAAACGCCAGCCACGGAATCGTCACGTCCTGAGGATCTGCCGTCCCGTGCGTCCGGCGGTGTCCGCCGTGGTCCGCGGTGACGATGACCAGGCTCTGGTCGTTCGCAAGCATCCGGTTTAGGACGTCCAGCACGATCCCGATCGTGTCGGGGACCTTGCGGACGGCGGCCATGTACGGCGCCGACATCCAGCCGTGCGCGTGACCGGCGTCGTCCGGATCGGCCAGATGGATGAACAGCAGGTGCGGCTGCGCACGGGTGAGATAGCGCATCGCCGCGCGCGTGGCCGCCGTCTGATCGTATGCCGGAAACTGCAGGTGCTCGGCGTGTGCGACCGTACCCGGACGCGTGAAGAATAGCAGCTTGGACTTCGTGACGAATGCCGCAGACGTCTTGCCGCTCGCCGTGGTGACGGAGAAAATCGTCGCCAGCCGGAAATAGCCGCGCGATGGCCGCCAGTCGTTGAACCGGACCGTGTGGACGTCAGGGCCCACGCCGCTGAGCATCGACGCGTGCGATGGCATCGTCGAACTTGGGAGCGTGGTCTTCGCGTCCCAGGAGTAGGCGGCGCGAACGAGCAGGCCGGCCGGCATCACCTGGCGGAGCGCATCGGGCCGCAGCCCATCGAAACTCATGATGATGACGTAGCGGAGCGGCCGGCTCTGTGCCGCCGAAGGCGCAACCCCGGCCGTCAGCAGGGCCGCGAGGACTACCAGAATCACACTGCGACGCATTACCGGCCCCGCACCAACGACACGACCCGTTGGGCCGCTTCTTCGGGATCCAGGTACGCGTGAATGCCCGCCGCCTGGAGGATCTTGCGCCCTTCTTCTTCATTGGTGCCGGTGAGCCGCACGACCATCTGGACCGGCGGCGGGGAGGCGGTGATGCCGCGTGCGATATCGTCGCAGCGCGTGATGCCGCCGAAGATGTTGACAAAGAGGGCGCGGACGCCCGGCTTGCGCGCGACGATGTCGATCGCCTGAGCCATGTTCTCCTCGGTCGCGCCGCCGCCCACGTCGAGGAAGTTGGCCGGACGGCCGCCGAAATGGGCCACGACGTCGAGGGTCGACATCACGAGCCCTGCCCCGTTACCAATGATTGCGATCTCACCGTCGAGCTCAACGTAGGAGAGCCCGGACGCCCGCGCCAGCTGCTCCAGTTCCGTCAGCTCTTCATTCTTGGGAAGGTCGGGGTGCCGGAACACCGCGTTGTCGTCGATGATGACCTTCGCGTCGATGGCGAGGAGTCGGTCGCCGACCACGGCCAGCGGGTTGATCTCCACAAGTTCCGCATCTTCTGTGGTGCACAGGTGGTAGAGTGCGGCGGCGATCTTCACGAAGTCAGTGAGCAGCGCGCCACCAAGCCCGATCTGCCCGCCGAGCCCGCGCGCGTGAAAGGACTGGAAGCCGAGGAACGGATCGAGCGCGACCTTCGCAATCTTCTCGGGAGCCGTGCGGGCGACGTTCTCGATGTCGATCCCGCCGGCGGCTGAGGCGATGGCAACCAGGCGCCCGGCGCCGCGGTCGACGATGAAGGCGAGGTAGTACTCGGCGCCGATCTCGGCCGCCTCCGCGACGAGCAGTCGCTTCACCGTCTCGCCCTTGATCTGCATCCCCAGGATCGCTCGGGCATGCTGCTTCGCCTCGGCCGGCGTCTTGGCCAGCTTGATCCCGCCGGCCTTCCCGCGGCCGCCGACGAGTACCTGCGCTTTGAGCACAAGGGGAAAGTGGAGTGAGAGCCCGTCGAGCTGCTGAGGATTCTCGATCACGGTACCTTTCTGAACGGGGATGCTGTACTTCGCGAAGAGCTCCTTCGCCTGAAATTCGTGAAGTTTCATAGCTTCAGCGCTGTGAGCATCTCCCGCACCGCACCGACCGAGGCTTTGAAGGCGGCCTGTTCCTGGTCATTCAGTGGAAGCTCGATGACGCGCTCGACGCCGCCACTACCCAGCACGACCGGCACGCCGATGCAGACATCCTTCTCCCCATATTCGCCTTCCAGATAGACGCTGCAGGGAATCAGCCGCTTCTTGTCGCGCATGATCGCCATGACCATTTGCGCGATCGCGGCGCCCGGCGCAAAGAACGCGCTGGTTCCTACGAGTTCGGTAATCTCTGCGCCGCCTCGGCGGGTCCGCGCCACAATGGCCTCGATGCGCTCGGGGCTCACGAAGTGGCTGAGTGGGACACCGCCGACGTGCGCAAATCGCGGGAGCGGCACCATGTCCTTGTCGGTGTGCGCGCCGATGACCATGGCGTGCACGTCCTCGACCGAAACCCCGACCTCCATCGAAATGAACGCGCGGAAGCGTGTGCTGTCCAGCGCCCCAGACTCGCCAATCACGCGGTGTCGGGCAAACCCCGACACTTTGTAGGTCAGATACGTCATCGCATCCAGCGGGTTCGTCACAACGATGAGGGTGGCGTCGGGCGAATGGCGCGTGACCTGTTCGACCACACGCTTCACGATGCTGGCATTGGTATCGATCAATTGCTCGCGGGTCATCCCGGGTTTGCGGGCGATGCCGGCAATGATCACCACCACGTCGGAAGCGGCGGTTTCCTCGTACCCGTTGCTGCCGACGACCTTGACATCGATCCCCCGGACCGGCGTCGCCTGCAGCAGGTCGAGCGCCTTGCCCGAGGGCATCTTTTCAATGATGTCGACCAGGACGAGATCGGCCACCTGATCCACCGCCAACCAATGCGCGGTGGTGTGGCCGACCATGCCCGCCCCAACGATGGTCACCTTTGGACGACTCACTGTTTCACCCTTAACGAATTTGGCTACTTGGCTACCTGGCTACCGGTTCTTATGCCATGTTCTCGATCACGGCGGTCGCGAACCCGCTGGTCTTCACTTCCTTCGCTCCGTCCAGCAGCCGCGCCAGATCGTATGTCACAACTTTCTGCTTGAACGTCTTCTCCAGTCCCTTGACGATCCGCTCCGCCGCTTCATTCCAGCCGAGATACTCGAGCATCATCACCCCGGAAAGTGTCAGCGACCCGGGGTTGACCTTGTCGAGGCCGGCGTACTTCGGCGCGGTGCCGTGCGTCGCCTCGAAGACCGCGTGAAAGTCGCCGATATTTCCGCCCGGCGCCATCCCGATGCCGCCCACCTGCGCGGCCACGGCGTCCGAGAGATAGTCGCCGTTGAGGTTCCCGGTGGCGATGACGTCAAAATCCTTTGGCCGCGTCAGCAGATGCTGGAAGGTCACATCCGCGATATAGTCCTGGATGAGGATCTTGCCGGCCGGCACCCTGCCGTTGTGTCGCTTTTGCACCTCATCCCAGGTGATTGTCATCTCCCCGAACTCTTCCCGGGCCACCTGGTACGCCCACTCGCGGAACGCGCCCTCCGTATACTTCATGATATTGCCCTTGTGCACGATCGTCAGGCTCCTGCGGCCGCGCTCGACCGCAAAGCGCAGCGCCTTGCGGACGAGACGCTTCGTGCCGAACGGGCTCATGGGCTTCAGGCCTACCCCGGAATCGTCGCGCACCTTCCACCCGAACTCCGTGCGCACGAACTCGATGAGTTTCTTCGCTTCAGGCGACTGGCTCGGATGCTCGAGTCCGACGTAGATGTCCTCGGAGTTCTCGCGGAAGATCACGACGTCGACCCATTCCGGATGCTTGACCGGACTCGGCACGCCTTCGAACCAGCGCAGCGGCCGCACGCAGGCGTAGAGGTCGAGCAGCTGCCGCAGCGCGACATTCAGGCTGCGGAACCCACCGCCCACCGGCGTCGTCAACGGCCCCTTGATCCCGACGACGTAATGCTGGAACGCGCGCAGCGTGTCCTCGGGCAGCCACCGCCCGAACCTAGAGTTGGCCTTCTCACCGGCGTAGACTTCGAACCAGACGATCCGGCGCTTCCCACCGTACGCCGCCTTCACCGCCGCGTCGAAAATCCGCTGGCTGGCTCGCCAGATATCCGGCCCCGTCCCGTCGCCTTCGATGAAAGGAATGATCGGCTGGTTGGGAACCGACAGCCGACCATCCTTGATCTCAATCCGCTCCCCCTCCCTCGGTGGGGTGAGGGTCTCCAGCGTGACCATACAGGACTCCTCCTCGCCAGTTCCTCAAACCAGGATGAACCAAGCTCGCGTTCAGTCACGGGGAATTTGGCCTCGACCAGTGTAACGTAACCTTCCCATACGCCACAAGCAAGATACTCCCGGCCCGGTTCGCGGGCAACACAGGTGGTCACCACCTGCCTTGTTGACCTCGCAACGCGCACGTTTACGCATGAATAGCCCATCTGAGTCATAGACGCATGTTCGATGGACTGGTTCGATGGGCGCAGGCCGACCCCGCGTGCCAGGCACGCCTCCATGGGGTCTGGTTCAGTGTTGCCTGCTGCATCACCGGAAGGCTGACCTCCAACCTGAAGGGACCTGTCGCAGGTAGACGATATCAGTTCCGCCCAAGAACTCTGCGAGACTCTCGATGGCAGCGGCGATCGCTGCGCCGGTGGACTTGTCGTTGGGCGCGTCGGGCTCCGCGAAGACTGCATTGATGCGCAACTTCCGGGTCTTGCGATCGAAGAATGGGTCGACCCGTCCGATCAACCGGTCGCGATGCAAGATCGGCATGACGAAGTAGCCGAACTGCCGCTGCCCCTTCGGCACATAGATCTCCATGCGGAACCGGAAATTGAACAGCGCCTCGGTGCGGGTGCGGTGGATG
>JACPRY010000052.1:1685-36896 GCA_016193565.1 Armatimonadota bacterium | reverse complement strand
CCACTCCCGCCGGTGGTCGCACCAGAGTATCTTCTTCGGATCAACACACCCAGTGGCCCCCTCGGTAGCACAACCATCGTACACACTCATCCAGGGAGCGAAGGGTTCTACGTGCTCAAGGGAGAGGTTTGCGTGCGGACTCCCCAAGGGGTGATTCGTATTCCGGCTAGTGGGACCGAAGCTGGTCCGCCTGCCGGCACTCCGACGCAAGTCTCCAGTTGCGGCTCGACAGATCTACGCGCGTTCGTGATGTTTCTGGTAGATGCGACTAAGCCCTTTTCCTCTCCGGCCAGCTTCTAGACTGGGGTGACGCGCCTGGTTGCGCGGAGATACGCCGTCTCTGAAGTGGCGCTAGGGGGTTCGGGTGACTTCGCGAGTGACGCTTTCGCGGACCACATCGGCGAAGCGGCTGAGCTGTAACCAGAGTGGAAACGCGCGGGTCAGCGCCGGCGGGCCGTCGATCTGGGCCTGTCCCTGATCCATCGCCTCGGCCAGCGTGATCCTGCCTAGCCAAAAATCCAAGGACTACCGACCGAATCGGTAGTCCTTGAAAAATTTAGCCGGTGCCAGGCACCGTGCAGTGGGCACGTTCACGCTGAGCCTGTAGGGGATGTGTACTTTCGAGAAAGCGTCCTCCCCCAGCCACTCGACTCGGCCGCTCCCGCGGCCTCGCTCGTGGCCTTCGGCCAACTGTCGTTCTCGACGCGGACGAGTCGAGTGCCCTGAGCGAGAGAGCGAAGCGATCCCCTCCGGTAATCCCATCGAGCTATTTGAGCCCGTCAGGACGTAGGCACCGAATATTGAATCTGATTGTTGAAATATTTGGGCCTTGACTCTCGTTGAAAATATGTGTAGAAGAACATCAAGGATTTGCGAGCCAGGATGCCCGCTCGGATTGAGCGGGCTCCTTATTTCTTCGGGAAGAGAGGATTTCGATGAACTCGGTAGGAGGTCCGAAGCGCTACCTTCTAGCCTGCGATTTTGATCAAACCCTGAGCTTCAACGACACGGGGCTGACACTGAGCGAGTTGCTCGGCATTCCTGGCTTCCACGACAAAGTCGCCGGCCTGTCGCGGACCAACCTCGTTCAGCAGGGCGGCGAGCTCGCCTACCTGCTGCGCCATGACCCGGAGTACCGCCGGGTTCGCAGAGAACACCTCCTCGAAACGGGCAGACGGATTCGACTGAAGAAGAACCTCCGGACCTTTGCGGAGCTGCTTGACCGTGAGATCGAGGGGCATTACTTTCACTTCTATATCATCTCAGCGGCGCCGGAGGAGGTCATCCAGTCGGCCCTGGAGGACATCGTCCAGCCCGACCATATCTTCGGAACGCGGTTCGCGTACGACTCGTCCACCGGGGAGATCACGTCAATCGTCCGCGTCCCCGCTGGCTACGGCAAGGTCGCGGTTGTGGATCAGCTGCAGGATCAACTCCAGATCGGCCGGGACCGTATCATCTACGTCGGCGACGGGAGCTCGGACATCCATGTGATGCTGCACGTCAACCGGCGGGAGGGCTTCACCATCGCAGTGTCAGAGGCAAAGCACCTCTCCCCCATCGCCAAACGGACCGTGCTGAGCGACGACGTGATGAGCGTCTTCGTCCCGATTCTCGAGGGTGTCCTCGGCTGGGAACCGGCGCGCATCCACGCGTTCATGGAATCCCAGGGCTTCTTCATTCAAGAATGGGACAGGGTCCGGACAGACTGGCTCACCATTCGCCCTGCGGTCTCTGAAACTCCGTAATCGAAAGTCCACCGGGGCGGGTGCTACCCGCCCCGGCTGCCTGCGCACTCGGCTACTGCGCCTTGCGCAGATAGCGAGTGGTCATCCAGGCTCCGATCAGTCCCAAGAGGACCAATTCAAACCACCATCCTGCATCGGGCAGGATCTGTCCCAGGATCAGCCCCAAGCCTAGGCCAACGGCAACTGTGAAAAGGGCTCGTAAAGTCATCCGTCTCGGCCTCTTGACTCTCGGCCTCTTGTCGCCCGTTCCACTGCGTTGACCAGCCGCTCTAGACGGCCCGCGAAGTCACGCACAAGAAGCCCGACGAGCGCTCCGACGATAATTCGCTCAAGGTCTTGGTAGCTCATCGCCGGTGCAACAGTGGCCTGGACGATTTGCGTCGGCCACGGTGTGAGCCACTGCCAGGACTTGTGCGGGAGCGTTGGCAACCAGGGCCGGGGGGTGATGAAATTCACGGCCATCATCACAAGGATGATGGTGAACGCGAACGCCTTCGCCTTCTGCATGGTCCCGCCTCCCTTCAGACGAGCTCCGTCGCTGCGTCCGCGGCGCGCAGTGCGGAACTCGCCCACAGGGTAGCGGGCCGATCCAAGCGGGTCAGCAAATCTGACACAACTGGCGCGAAGGCGCCGTGAATGGCGCCCTGGCGCCCATGAGCGGATGCTACGAGACAGGGCTCACAGGACTATCGCAATTGGCTTGGGCAGCGTATCCTAAGGCGCAAAGGATTTTCATGAGTAACTTCATCACGGAGATCATCGATAAAGACCTTCGGCAGGGCCGCTACGCCACGGTCATCACCCGCGGAGAGCCTCGAGTACGTTGAGGCCATCAAACGCGACGTGCAGTGGCTGGGATTCGAGTGGGCCCGGGAGCGCTACGCCTCGGACTACTTTGACCGGCTGGTTGACTGCGCCGTTCAACTCATCCGCGAAGGCAAGGCGTACGTTGATAGCCTCTCGGACGAGGAGATCAGCGCATACCGTGGCACCGTGACCGAGCCCGGGAAGCCGAGCCCCTACCGCGACCGCACCGTGCAGGAGAACCTGGACCTCTTTGAACGCATGCGAAAAGGTGAGTTTCCCAACGGCGCGCACGTGCTGCGTGCCAAGATCGGCCTCTCGAGCCCCAACATGAAGCTCCGCGACCCGGTGCTCTATCGCATCGTCCATGCGTCCCACTACCGCACGAACGACGCGTGGCGCATCTACCCGCTCTACGACTTTGCCCATCCGCTCTCCGACGCTATTGAGGGCATCTCGCACAGCATCTGCACACTGGAGTTCGAAAACAACCGCGCCATCTACGACTGGCTCCTGGAGAATCTGCGCGGCAAGTGCGGTCTCCCCGCATCCCCCCGTCCCTACCAGTACGAGTTCGCCCGGCTGAACCTGGACTACACCATCCTCTCCAAGCGCAAGCTGATCGAGCTGGTGGAGGCCGGACACGTGAATGGCTGGGATGATCCGAGGATGCCGACGATCTCCGGGCTGCGCCGGCGGGGCGTCACGCCTGAGGCGATCCGGGAGTTTGTGAACCGGATCGGCGTGGCCAAGGCGAACAGCCGCGTCGACCTCGGGATCTTCGAGGCCGCCGTTCGGGACGACCTCAACTACCGCGCGCTGCGCGTCCTGGCGGTGCTCAGACCGCTGAAGCTGGTGCTGACGGACTTCCCTGAGGGGAAGGTCGAGGAGCTTACTGCACCCTACTGGCCGCATGATGTGCCCAAGGAAGGCTCGAGAACAGTGCCATTCTCAAGAACGCTGTACATCGAGCGCGAGGATTTCATGGAGCACCCGCCCAAGGGCTTCTACCGCCTGACACCCGGCGGCCGGGTGCGGCTGCGGCATGCCTATGTCATCCGCTGCGATGAGGTGGTGAAGGACGCGACCGGGACCCCAGTGGAGTTACGATGCACGCACGATCCAGCGACGCTGGGCCATCCTCCGGCCGAGGGCCCGGTGAAAGGCACGATCCACTGGGTCTCGGCGCCGCACGCGGCGACAGCCGAGATGCGCCTCTACGACCGTCTCTTCAGCGTGGCCGACCCGGAAGCGGGTGAGGGCGACTTCACCGACCGCCTGAACCCGGAGTCGCTAACAGTCGTGGAGGGGTACGCCGAGCCCAGTGTGCTGCGGGATCCGCCGGAGCTGCGCTATCAGTTTGAGCGACTGGGCTACTTCTGGCGCGATCCGGTGGATTCGAGACCGGAACGCCTCGTCTTCAACCGCATCGTGAGCCTACGCGACTCCTGGACCAGGCGCCAGCTGGCCGGACGGACTTCCTAGGAAGTGGCCGACCGAATCCAGTCGATCGCGCTGTCGAGCCGCTGGACGACGCGATCCCGTCCGAGCAGCGCCATCAACTCAAACAACCCCGGACCCGCCGTTTTGCCGGTCAGCGCCACCCGGACCGGATGGATGATCTCTCCGGTCTGGAGTCCCAGGTCAGTTGCCATCTCGCGGACAATGGTCTCGACCGCTCCGGCCTCAAACGGGCCTGCACGCGCGATCCGGTCCCGCAGCTGGCCCAGCGTGGCGGCAACGTCCTTCCGGCTGAAGTATTTCTTCACGGCGTCAGGTTCGTAGGTCACGCCGTCTGTAAAGAAGAAGTCGCCGTACGCCAGAATGTCACGGCCGATTTTGATGCGGTCACCGAGCACGTCGATCACTCGGGCGATGTACGTTCTCGTCTCGGGCGTCACCCGGCCGTCCAGCAGCCCGGCATCGTTCAGCACATCCTGACAGAGCGTCACGACCCGGTCGGGATCGCGGGCGATCAGGTCGCGCATGTAGACGCCGTTCATCCAGGTGAGTTTCGCCACGTCGAAGGTCGGCGAGACGTTGTTCACGTCCTGGATGCGGAACTTCTGGATGAGTTCCTGCATCGAGTAGATCTCGCGATCCTCCTCCGGATACCACGCCATCAACGCGAAGAAGTTGCGCAGTGCCTCGGGTAGGTACCCCGCGCGCCGGTAGTCCCGGACCGCCGTGTCGCCGTGACGTTTGCTGAGCTTCTTGCGATCGGTGCCGAGGATCACCGGCAGATGTGCCACCTGCGGGGGCGTCCAGCCCAGCGCCTGGTAGATCAGGAGCTGCCGGGGCGTGTTGTTCAGGTGCTCGCTGCCGCGCACGATGTGCGTGATGGCCATGAGGTGATCGTCGACGACGTTCGCAAAGTTGTACAGCGGCGTGCCGTTGGACCGTACGATGATGAAGTCATCGAGGTGTTCCGGACCGAACTCGACGCGCCCCTGGACGAGATCGTCCACGACGATCGGCGGGCCGGGATCGATGCGCATGCGGACGGTCGGCACGCGGCCCTCGGCGAGGAATGCCGCTCGTTGTGACTCCGAGAGGTCGCGGCAGCGGCCCGAGTATCGGTATGCGCCGCCGGCCGCCTCCGCCTGCTTCCGCTCTGCGTCCAGTTCCTCGGGGGTGCAGTAACAGTGATAGGCGGCTCTGCGCGTTCGCAACTCGTCCGCGTACTGCCGGTACAGGTGCATCCGCTCGGTCTGCCGGTACGGCCCGTACCCCCCGCCGACATCCGGTCCTTCGTCCCAATCGATCCCAAGCCACTTGAAATCCTCGAGGACTGAGGTTTCAAACTCTTCGGTGGAGCGAGAGCGGTCGGTATCTTCGACGCGCAGGACAAACACCCCGCGCTGGTTGCGGGTCAGCAGCCAGTTGAAGAACGCGCTCCAGGCATTGCCGACATGCAGGTACCCCGTGGGGCTCGGCGCCGTCCGCGTCCGGACCTTCATTGTGAATCGTGGATCGTGAATCGTGAATCGGAAAGGCGAATGGCCACTATCTGCCAACAGTTTGGAAGTTGCGATTCACCATTCACCATTCACCATTCACGTAAAGAGCATGCTCACGGACTGATTGAGATGAATCCGCCGGATCGCCTCAGCCAGCAGTGGTGCGGCCGAGAGGACGGTGACTTTCGGCAGTATCTTCTCCGGCGGCAGCGGGACTGTGTTGGTCACCACGACCTCGCGGATCTCCGGCCGGTCGAGCCGCTGGCGCGCCTGGCCGGCGAACACGGCGTGCGTCCCGCAGATGTACACTTCCGGCCGGGCGCCTTTGCGCACGAGCACGTCGATGGCGCCGGAGAGCGTCCCCGCCGTGTCGATGACGTCCTCGATCATGACCGGGACCATCCCCTCAACGTCGCCGACGATCTCGACCGGCTCTTTCGCATCCGCGCCGACGCGCCGCTGGAAGATGATCGCCAGGGGCAGGTCGAGCCGGTCGGCGAGCTGCTTGCTGCGCTTCACGGCGCCGTCATCCGCCGCGACGACGATGGCGTTGCGGAGATCTTTCTCCCGCAGGTAGTCGGCAAACAGCGGCATCGCACGCAGATGGTCGACCGGAATATTGAAGAACCCTTCGATCTGCCCGGCATGCAGGTCCACCGTCAGCACTCGGTTCGCGCCGGCGCTGATCACCAGGTCCGCGACCAGTCGTCCGGTGATCGGCTCGCGCGGCGCATCTTTCTTGTCCTTCCGCGCATAGCCGTAGTACGGCATCACGGCGGTGATCCGCCCGGCCGATGCGCGGCGAAGCGCATCCAGCATGATCAGCAACTCCATGAGCGTTTCATTCACAGGATGGCAGGTCGGTTGGACGACGAACGCGTCGACCCCGCGCGCATTCTCCTCAAACCGCACGTAGATCTCCCCGTCCGCAAACCGGGTGATGCCGACTTTCCCCAGGGAAACCGAGAGGTACGCGGCGATCTCTTCCCCCAGCGCGGGGTTCGCGGTGCCGCAGAAAATCTTCAGCTCGCCATACCCGGCGTCCATCGCTATTACCTTAACAATAACGCGACAACGGGACAACGCGGCAACGCGATAGGAGAGTTACCCGTTGCCCTGTTGTCGTGTTATCGCGTTGTCGTCTGTGCTCTGGGTAAATCAGCGGGCTTCGACGAGGAACCGGATAGCGGTGCGCTCTTCGCCGTCGATCATGACTTTCGTGAACGCGGGGATAGCCACCAGGTCAATGCCGTTTGGCGCGACAAAACCGCGGGTGATCGCGATCGCCTTCACTGCCTGGTTGACCGCGCCTGCCCCGACCGCCTGCAACTCCACCTTCCCTTTCTCTCTGAGCACCGCCGCAAGTGCCCCGGCGACAGCCTTCGGCTTAGACTCAGCAGCGACCTTGAGCACCTCCGGCATTGCACGAGCCGCACCTGCTGCGACGACAGGTCCGTCCATAGGCCTTCCACTACTTCGCAGGGGTATGGGGAAATCCTCTGTTTGGTCAGTTGCGGCCAGTCATGGAAGAGCGCGGGGGCATCGACAGGAGCGCCGCTGCCAGATCGGCGGCGCGGAGGGCCTCCTCGCGCAGCGCTCCCGCCGCCCCCCGCAGGTGCGCCTGCAGCGCCTCACGTCCCCCCCAGGTGGCGGCCAGCGCCTGCCGGAGCTGCCCAGGATTCAGCCCGGCCAGCGGCAGCAGCGGCCCCGCCCCAACCCGGCGGAACAATCCATCCACCTTCGGATCGTACGAGAGCCCCACGGCGGGGATGCCCATGGCGACCGCGCAGATCAGGGCGTGCAGCCGGACCCCTGCGAGCACGTCCAGGGCGCCGACCACCGCGAGCATCTCTGTGGGGGAAAGGCCGGAAATCACCCTCCCCTGCACGGCGCCGGCGACCTCTCTGCTAAGATCCAAGTCCTGCGCCGGGTGGAATGCCAGCGTGACGACGGATCCCCGGGTCTCTTTCACCACGGCCCTCACAGCATCGATAACCGGTTCGGCGACCCGCGCACCGGGAACCGGTCGGAGCGCGAGGCCAATCCGGGGACGCGGCAGCCCCGCCAGGAACCGCTCAGCCTCCTCAGGCGGCGCCGGGTCGAGGGCGAAGACGGGATCCGCGACGAGCTGCGTGGGACGGCGAACCCCGATCTCCTGCGCGAACCGCTGGGAGTCCTCATCGCGGAGACTCACCACGTGAACCCGGTTGAGCGTGCGTCCCGCGATGGCACGGATCCAGCGCCGGCGGATCGGTCCCAGTCCCTGCGAGAACACCATGGTCCGACGCGCGAGGAGCGTGGCGGCTTCGAGCACGCCGAGGTAGTAGAGTGCGCTGCGGGCACTCGTGGCGTCCTGAATCAGACTGCCGCCGCCGCTGATGAAAAGGTCCGCCCCGGTGATCGCGCGCAGCGCGGCGGCGCCGGTGCGCGAGACGGCCGGCACGCCGTGCATCCGCATGGTCTCCTCTGGGTTGGAAGACAGCACGACGAACGCGACGCCGGGAATCCGCGGCCGGAGACTGCTGAGCATCCCCGCGAGGACGCCTTCATCACCGATGTTGCCGAAGCCGTAATATCCGGAGATGACGATCCGGGTCACGACGAGGGACGTCGCCCTGTGCCCGATGGTGCAGGGCGGCCCAAGACGCGCGTCGCGGCGGTGACCACGATCCAGGTGGCGATCGCGCCGAGCACGGTGCCGAGGGCCAGCGCGCTGATCGTACGGAGGACCGTGTACAGCAGAGGGGTGTGGATGTGCGAAAAGCTGTTGATGATGCCGGCTTGACCGATGGCGCCGATCGCGGCCAGCGGCAGGACCCAGCGTCTCCACCCGGCCGCCGCCACCGCGCCGGCCAGCAGCAGCGCCGGATGACCGATCAGATACTCTTTGATTCGCGGCCGCGCCACCAGCAGGTCTTCGGTGATCGTCCGCAGCCGCTCTTCAACGGCGAGCACCGGCAGGCCGAAGTTGCCGCTCCGCGCCAGCAGTACGATCCCGGCAAAGCCGACAATGATCGCCGCAATCGCGTAGCGCAGGAGCAGCGGGTGCGCAGACCAGGCCCACAGTTCCTGCGCGGTCTCGCGCCATGACTGCGGGGTGCGGTAGAGACCCCACACGAGGGACGCCACCAGGACCACGGGAATCAGATGCGCGATCTTCACACCGAGGAAGACCTGCGCGGACATCATGAAATCCCACGAGGTCAGCAGCGCCGCAACCAGCAGCGCCCCGGCCACCGACGCCGCCGAGGCAACCCACAGGGTCCGTACCCCACTCCACAAAAGTTGCGGGAGCGCGCCCTTCGACTCGCTGCCCTCGCTCAGGGCACTCGACTCGGTGCGGCCGAAGGCCACGAGCGAGCCGCGACGCGGCGAGTCGAGTGGGAGCGCTCCCACGATGGCGATCGCTGCGGTGACCGACGCCGTGCCCAGGGCGAGGAGTTTCCGCCACATCACCGCCTGCCCCACGAAGAGCAGCCCCGCGGTGAGGACGACCCCGGCCGCCGTCAAGCCGTACGCCCAGGACGCCGGCACGGGCGCGCCGATCGTGTCGCCGAGCATGACCAGTCCAAGCACCATGATCGCAACGGCGCCGGCCGCGACGGCCAGCCGCAGCAGCCTCGGCACGGCGATCTCCAGGGGCTCGGCGTGGCCCGTCTGCAGACCGAACCGGCGCAGATCTGCAGCGATCGCGCCGACAAACGCAAGATTGGCCTCGGATGCCGACACGCCGGCTCCGGCGGGGAGCGGCCGCACATACAAGAGGCGGATGTTGCGCTCGCGCGCAGCGCGCACGAACTTGTCGCGCGCGTCGCCGCCCCGCAGGACCTGGAGCTCTTCGGGCGTCAGGCTGAACAGGCGGATCACATCAGGGCGCATCTGTGCGGCCAGCCGCCCGTCACCGCGCTGCCGGCGACGCTCGCTGAATACCTCGATTCGTCCATACGAGTAGCGCGCCGCCTTGAACGCATCCGCGGTGTCCTTCACGAGGCGGTCGTAACCCAACACCTCAGTCAGCTCAAACACGACGATGTATCCCTGGCCCAGCTGGGCCAGCCGCGCAAGCTTGCGCTGCAGTCCGTTTTTGGTCAAACCTGCGTAGTTGCGGAGCCGGAGGACAGGCACATATCCCAGCGACTGGATCCGGCGGAGGTCCTGGCCGAGGTAGCCGAGCCCGATCTCTTCGACATCATCGCGCAAGCCTGTGATCTCCAGCAGACCGGCGACCCGGCGGACGCGCTGCGGACCGAGGAAGTCAGAAAACGCCGCCTCAAGCCATCCAAGCCATTCCGGCGCGGCCGCGGCATACACGGCGCGCGAGCGGAACTCACCGCTGGCCAAGAGACGCCGGAACGCGGGCGGAACGACCCCGGCCTGCGCCTGCGACTGAATTTCCTCCGATGACGCATACGCGACCCGCCCCTGCTCCGCCAGGCGGACGAGTGTCCACTCGTACACCGCCACCGCTGTGGCTCCGCGCGCTGCCGCCGCGCGCAGCACCGTGTCGGGATCCTCTCCTTCGCGCGCCGCCATCGCCTCCCAGTCCGGCCCATCGAGGACGATCGAGACGGTGCGATAGCCGGATTCCACGGTCCAGCGGATCGCCAGGATTACCAGCGCAGCGAGCAGCCCAAGGCCGGCGATGATGGTGAGCGTGCGGCGCATGGTCGCAGACGGATTCACGGGGGCACGACCGCCTGCACGACGGCGCGCCCGTCATCAACGGCGACCTCCGACAGGCGCATCGGCAGCGGGAGATCATCGGCGCGCAGCAGGGGATTCATCGAAGCGGCCAGCGCTTCGGCGACCGACGGCGGCAGCGCCACTCCGCTCACGGCCAGGGTTTCAACACGCATGACCACGCGCCGGCCGTCGGCCACGACGAGACGCCCCCGCAGGACCGTGTCGATCTCGTAGTTGAGCACCCTGACCTTGCCGCGGAGGTGCACCTTCCCGTCGTCCAGACCGACCTCCATGCCGTGGAGGCCCTTCTGGTCGACCAGGTAGCGCCGGATATCGTCTGCGGTGAGCGTGAGGGAGGCGCGGCCGGACCCGATCCGGGTGATGGCGAGCCGCCCGCGCCCGAGGACCTCTCCAACATCGAGTTCGACGCGCGAAAACTCTCCCGTCATCTCCGAGACCGGGACGCCGTCGAGCTGACCCCCACGTACCGTGAAGGCGAGACGCGAGAAGTTCCCGCGAAAGGTTCCCAGGCCGCCGCGCAGCGAGACCCGGGCCGACTGCGCCCGCATGTCAGAGCGGAGGGCGGCCTCCAGCCGCCATCCGACAATGGAGGGAAACAGCACAAACGGCGCGGCGATGAGCGCCAGCACGACGATCCATAGACCGGGCTTACGCATGCGCAGGCTGGCGGAGATAGGCGTCGATGAAGGGATCGAGATCGCCGTCGATCACTGACTGCGCGTCCCCGGTCTCGACCCCGGTGCGGTGATCTTTCACCATCGTGTAGGGATGCAGCACGTACGACCGGATCTGATTACCCCAGGCGGCTTCCTTGTACTCTCCGCGCAGCTCCGCCAGGCGCTGCTGCTTCTGCTCGGCCGCTAGGTCAGCGAGTTTCGCCCGCAGCAGGCGCAGAGCGGTCAGTTTGTTGGCGTGCTGAGAGCGCTCATTCTGACACTGCACGACGATGCCGGTCGGCAGGTGCGTGATGCGGACAGCGGTCTCGACCTTGTTCACGTTCTGGCCGCCCGCTCCGCCGGCGCGGTAGGTGTCGACTTTGAGTTCCTCGTCGCGCAGGCGGAACTCAACG
The DNA here is from genome assembly GCA_016193565.1 of Armatimonadota bacterium. Lineage (GTDB taxonomy): Bacteria > Sysuimicrobiota > Sysuimicrobiia > Sysuimicrobiales > Kaftiobacteriaceae > JACPRY01. The sequence goes on along the minus strand of JACPRY010000052.1, from coordinate 25,611 downwards.
TCTTCGACTTCCGGAATGATGTCCACCAGCGCGAACGAGGTGTGGCGCCGGTGGGCCGCGTCGAACGGCGACAGCCGGACGAGCCGGTGCACGCCGCGCTCCCCTTTCAGGTAGCCGTAGGCGTAGGGCGCGCTCACGATGAGGGTCGCGCTCTTCACGCCGGCTTCTTCGCCCGGCGACATGTCGGCGACTTCCGCAGAAAACCCGCGGCGCTCCGCCCAGCGCAGGTACATCCGCACCAGCATCTGCGCCCAGTCCTGCGAGTCGGTGCCACCGGCGCCCGCGTGAATGGAGAGAATCGCGTTGCTGCCGTCGTGCTCGTCGGACATCAGGGTCATCAGCTCGAGTTCCTGGATGCGCCGGTGTGCCGACTGGGCTTCGGTCGCGAGTTCGTCGGGGTTGAGACTGCCTGGATCGTCGGTCGCCAGGCGTGCCAGCACGATCAGATCGTCGATCTGACGGGACAGCGTGGTGAGTCGCTCGACCTGGCTGCGCAGGCCGCTCAGTTCCTGCCCGACCCGCTTGGCCTCTTCAGGATTGCTCCAGAGGTCGGGCCGCTGCATGCGCTCCTCCAGCGCGATGATGCGGGCCTGTTGGGTAGGGAGGTCAAAGATGCCTCCCGATCTCTGCAAGACGTGTACGGTCTGCCTCGATCAGTGATTTGACTTCGTCAATGGTCATCATCGTCTCCGCATCATAGTACCAGTTGCTCTCATGCCGATAAAGACCGTTCACCGGACGGGTACGATTGCGCTCATGAGGATGTTGCCCAGTGTGTGGGCGACGACGAGGCCGGCCACGTTTCCGGTCTTCGCGCGAATGAGACCGAAGGCGGCGCCCGTGACCATCGCCCACGCATAGGCTTCTGGCCGGAGCCCGGTCTGCATCATCATGCCCAGGAACGTGGCCAGAGCAATCGCCCACCCCGTACCCAGCGACTCTGCGAGCGCGGAGAATGCGTAGCCCCGCAGCCAGCCCTCCACTGCCACGGCAACGATGAGCTGTGCGAGCGCGAAGCGCTGCCAGCCGGTTCCAGGCGCGATGAGGATGATCGGAATCCCCTCTCAGGCCGCCGCAGCACGCTGAAGATCGCCGCAAAGGTCAGCAGCACTCCAACCCATAACCACGACGGTGCCCGTGAGTGAAGCAACAGCCACGTTGCGAGCGCCGGCAATGCGGTCGCTGCCGCCGCCTGCTGAAAGACTTGCTCCCGCGATCGAGCGGCGAGCCACGGGATAGCGCGGGGAAGCGCAACGATACCGGTCACGATAAGCGCGGCCCACGCAAACACGTCTCCGCGAGCCGCATAAGGCGTGGGGGCACGGACCATCGCGACTCGACCGGCGAGTACGTCTGCCTGTCCCCGCGGCAACGCGGCGCGGATCCGTCCCGCTGGGTCGATGATCTGGGTGAGGCCGATATTAGCCGCGCGGATCACCCACTGGCCGGTTTCGACGGCGCGAAACACGGCGTGCGCTGCGTGCTGTTCCGGGCCCGCCCAGCGATCTACCGGCGAGTTCGTGGCGATCACGCCGTCATTCGTGATCACCGCCAGGATCTCGGCGCCGTTCCTTGTCAACGTCCGCGCGACATCAGGAAAGATTGACTCAAAGCAGATCGCGATGCCGACCCGGCCTTCCGGCGTCCACAGGGGTTTGTGCTGATTGCCTGGCCGGATGCCAGCCTCGCCGAAGGCAACCAGGCGGACTTTGTCATAACGATCGGTGGCCTGCCCCGATGGGGCGACGGCGACCGCCGTGTTCGACTCGCCGTTCTCGAGACTGCTGGCGATCACAGTCATTCGCGCGGCATTCGCCCACCGTCCGACCTCAGGGAGCACACCGCCCGGTCCGAACAGATTCACGGGCACGGCGGTTTCTGGAAAGATGACCAGCTTGGGATTCTGTTTCGAAGCCCGGCGGACCAGCTGCTCGAGGCCCACCATGATCTCTCGCGCGTGCGACGGATCGAACTTGGCCCCCTGGGCGATGTTGGGCTGAACGGCTGCGACCTGCAGGGAGGCTGCGGGAACGGGGTCGATCTGTCTTCCACCCCACGCGACCGCCAGCGCAATCAGTGCCGCCGGGACCGCGGCGGCGAAGAGTCGTCTCTGCAACACGGCGAAGACGAACGCGCTGCCGAGCGACACCAGAAACGACACGCCGAACACTCCGGCGATCCGCGCCACTTGGATCGCTGGCAGAAAGGCATGTTGGGTTACACCGAGCAGCGCCCACGGAAATCCAAACGGTCCGATGGAGCGCAGGAACTCCAGCGACGTCCACAAGAGCGGCACGGACGCGACCCCCACCCACGGCGAACGTCCCTGCGCGATCCACCGGTGCGCGCCCGCAAACGCCCCGCACTGCAGCGCAAGATACGCGCTGAGCAGCAGCCAGACCGGAAGGCCGTAGACCCGGATCCAGGAGACGACGAGGAAGAACCCAATGAATCCGCCGAGGAAGCCGAGACGAAGGGTCTGCTTCGGCTCAAGATCGTGGATGCTCAACAGTAGCGGGACGAGGGCGACCCACGCAAGCACGCCGAGATCCGCGGGCGGAAACGACAGCGCAAACAACACGCCGGAAAGACCTGCGAGGAACAGCCTACCTGCTATTCGTCTTTCCCGTGGCACTTCTTGTACTTCTTGCCCGAACCGCACCAGCAGGGGTCGTTCCGGCCGATCTTCCGCTTGAGCTGACCCTGGCCGGCGGCTTTGCCGTCCCCAGACGAAGCCGGCGATGCACCCGATCCGACCGCCACGGGTTCACGGGAGGTGCCGGGACCAGGCACGAACACCGATGTGCGGCGGGGCAAGGGGTGCGCCTCGCCTTCCAGCTGCACGTGGAACAGCACCCTCACGGTCTCGTCCTGAACCTCTTCCAGCATCTCCTGGAACAGATCGTAGCCCTCGCGCTGGTACTCGATGAGAGGGTTGACCTGGGCGTAGGCCCGCAGGCCGATCCCATCCCGCAGGGCTTCCATATTATAGAGGTGGTCGATCCACTTCCGGTCGATATTCTGCAGGAGGACGAGCCGTTCGATCTCCCGCATGTGCTCGGATCCGATCTCGGTCTCTTTCCGTTCGTACGCTTCCAGCGCGGCCGTCACGAGTTGCTCGGAAAGCCCCTCCCGGGATGAGGGCGACCCTACATCGACGTCAGCGAGCGCGGGGATCAACTGCACGGCCGCCTCGGCCAGCCCGGCCAGATCCCACTCCTCAGGACCCGCGTCCTGGGGGCAGTGGGCATCGACGAGCGCGCGGACCTGGCGCTCGATCATATCCAGGATGTTCTCGCGGAGGCTGTCCCCGTGCAGGACTTTGCGGCGCTCGCCGTAGATCACCTTCCGTTGCACGTTCATCACATCGTCGTACTCCAGCACGTGCTTGCGGATATCGAAGTGGTATTGCTCGACCTTCTTCTGGGCCGACTCGATCTGGCGCGTGACCAGCGGATGCTCGATCGGCGTATCCTCTTCGATGCCGAGCCGGTCCATGATCGAGGCGATGCGCTGTCCGGCGAACAAACGCATCAGTTCATCGTCGAGCCCGATATAGAAGCGGGAGCTGCCTGAATCCCCCTGGCGGCCCGAGCGCCCGCGAAGCTGGTTATCGATCCGCCGCGCCTCGTGCCGCTCCGTCCCGATGACGTGCAGCCCGCTCAGCTGCCGGACGCGGTCCGCCTCTACCTGATCCGGCGGATTGCCGCCCAGGATGATGTCGACGCCGCGACCGGCCATGTTCGTGGCGATCGTGACCGCGCCGAAGCGTCCGGCCTGGGAGATGATCTCCGCCTCGCGTTCGTGCTGCTTCGCATTGAGGATCTCGTGCTTGATGCCCCGGCGCGCCAGCGCCGCGCCGAGCTGTTCGTTCTTCTCGATTGAGCGCGTGCCGACGAGGACCGGACGCCCCTGCTTGTACCATTCCTCGATCTCCGCGACGACGGCCCGCATCTTCGCCTTCTCCGTCTTGTAGATGAGGTCGGCGTGGTCTTCGCGGATCATCGGCCGGTGCGTCGGAACGATGACGACCGGAAGATTGTAGATCTTCAGCAATTCCTCTTCCTCGGTCTTCGCCGTGCCGGTCATGCCGGCGAGCTTCCCGTACATGCGAAAGTAGTTCTGCAGGGTAATCGTCGCAAGGGTCTGGCTCTCGCGCTCGATCTTCACGTTCTCTTTGGCCTCAATCGCCTGGTGGAGCCCATCCGAGTACCGCCGCCCGAACATCAGGCGGCCGGTGAACTCGTCGACGATGATGACCTGCCCGTCCTTCACGACATAGTCTACGTCGCGCTTGAACGCGGCCTGTGCGCGCAGCCCCTGCTGGATGTGGTGCATCATGTCGACGTGCTCGATGTCCGCCAGGTTCTCGATTCCCAGCTGCCGCTCCACCGACGCGATGCCGGCTTCGGTGAGCGTCGCCGACTTGAGCTTCTCATCGACCGCATAGTCTTGCCCCGAGTGGAGCCGCTGCACAAGCCGCGCGAAGTCGTAGTACTTCTTGGTCGATTGGTCGATCATCCCGGAGATGATGAGCGGAGTCCGCGCCTCGTCAATCAGGATGAAGTCCACCTCGTCCACGATGCCGTAGACGAGGTCCCGGTGGACCAGATCCTCCACCCGCAGGGCCATGTTATCGCGCAGGTAGTCGAAGCCGAACTCGTTCACGGTGCCGTAGGTGATATCGGCCGCATAGGCTTCTTTGCGGGAGACGGGCCGGAAGTGATTGAGGCGGTCGTCGGCGTGCGGGTGCGGATCGCTGTATGCAGGATCGTACATCCCGCTGAACTCGTGGCCGATGGTGCTGACGGATAGCCCCAGAAACCGGTAGATGGGTCCCATCCAGCCGGCGTCGCGGCGGGACAGATAATCGTTGACGGTGACGAGGTGCACGCCCTTGCCGGTGAGCGCGTTGAGGTAGATCGGCAGGGTGGCGACGAGCGTCTTGCCTTCGCCGGTCTTCATTTCGGCGATCTTGCCCTGATGGAGCACGATGCCGCCGAGCAGCTGCACGTCGAAGTGCCGCAGCCCGATCGTGCGAGCGCTGGCCTCGCGGACGACGGCGAAGGCCTCGGGCAGGATGTCCTCAAGGGTCTCCCCGGCGGCGAGCCGTTCCTTGAACCCCGCGGTCTTCCCGGCGAGGTCGCTGTCCGAGAGTGTGCTCAGCTGGGGCTCGAACGCGTTGGCGGCGTCGACGAGCGGCTGGAGACGGCGGGTCTCGCGGGTATTAGGATCCCCGAGCAGCCGCGCGAATAAGTTGGCCATAACGGACGTATTATAGCACCCCACTAAAAACTGACGGGAACCGGGAACGGCGAACGGGGAACGGTAACGACGCTTCGATGTTGTCCGTTCCCCGTTCCCAGTTCCCCGTTCCCGGTAGTTAGCGGGCGGCCAGCCAGGAGACAGGGCGATTCAGGGCGTCGAGCACGGCGCGCACAACGGCTTCGCGCGGATCATCGCGAATGAGCGAGGCGCCGGTCAGGACCTCTTCTTCGCGTCCAGGGAACGAGACCACCACGACGACGATCTCACGCCCACCCACCTTTGACGTGCTGAGGCCCTCCAGCATGAAGAGCCGTTCGGCCCGAAGGTAAATCTCCACAGCTCTCAGCGCGGCGTCGGCGACGAGTTCCAGCCTGGTGCGGGTGTGGTGCGGTCCGGTCGCGATCCCTTCGTAGACCAGCCCGGATTCTTCCAGGTGGACTTTCACCTCGGCGGAGTTCCGGATCACCGAGACACTCAGACCCACGAACTTCATGCGCCCGGGCTCGGAGAGTTTCGGCTCCTCCGTCCGCTGCTGCGCGGCGACCCGCACCTGGCGCGGCTCGAGCTCGATCCCGAGCTCGGCCGCGAGCGCGGAGACAACGTCGACGGCGATGACCTTTGGGCTGCGCTGCGGTCCGCCGAGCACGTGCACGTACCGGATCCCGCCGTTATCATCGGTCTCCACGCGCACGGCCTGCACACCGCGCAGCCGCCGCACGACGGCTTCCGCCGCCTCCGCCACAGACCTATCCCCGCCCTCCCCCGCCACCCTCTGCCCCCCGAACCTATGGAATCCGGGAACGGGGAACCGGGAACCGTACCTGCGTGTCTTGACCGTTCCCCGTTCCCGGTTCCCGGTTCCCGTCTGTCCTCATTAGGCGTCCGGCTCGATCAATCCATACTTCCCGTCGGTTCTTCGATAGACCACGTTCACTTCCATCGTCCCCGAGTTCCGGAACACGAAGAAGTCGTGGCCGAGGAGATCCATCTGCATCACGGCCTCATCCGGCGTCATCGGCTTCATCGCAAACCGCTTCGTCCTGACGATGGGCGACTCGGGCTGCGCAGGCGTTCCCGCCCGCCGCTCAGCCTCGCGCGCGCTGGCGGCGAACCGATCTTTCCGGCGGGACTCAGTGATACGCCGGCGTTCAATGAGTTTGCTGCGGTACTTTTCGATCTGCTTCCGGAGTTTGTCGAAAACCAGATCGATCGATGCGTACATATCCTGCGAGGCTTCCTCGCCTCGCAGCACGAGCCCGTCGCCCCAGACCGTCACCTCGACGACCTGGGCTTTGCCCACGCTGTCGCGGCGCTCGACGCTCAGCACCACCTGCGCTTCCTGCACCTGGTCGAAGTAGCGGGAAATCTTACCGACCTTCTCTTGCGCGTACTCGCGCAGCGCCGGCGTGACGTCGAGGTGCTTGCCCTGCACGATGACTTGCAGCGGGTCCCTCCGGGCTCGCTTCACTACAACTCCCTCCGCTATTCAAACACGAATCGCCCCGGCGGAGTGTTGGACGCCGGGGCGGGATGCGCACGAGCGCTATTCCGTTGCTTTCACCACGTTGGCCGCCTGAGGACCCCGGGCACCTTCGACAATGTCGAACTCGACAGGCATCCCCTCTTCCAGCGTCTTGAACCCTTCCATCTGAATCGCAGAGTAATGGACGAAGACGTCGCGACCGTCGTCTCGAGCGATGAAGCCGTAGCCTTTTTCAGGATTGAACCACTTCACCTTTCCACGGTACTCCATCCCCCCACCCTCCTCCAGAACCGCTCTCCCTGTCGCCAGTAATTGGCGGAGTCTTTCTCTCCACCTCGGAGGAGTCCCTTCAGAAGGCCCGCGTTCGCGGCGAGAGCGACTCTGCCAGCCGGATCGCATACCGGTCCGTCATCCCCGCGAGGAAGTCGCCCACCACGCGAAGCGCGGGTTCCCCCATCTGCATCAGCTCACGGTACTCTGGCGACACCTGGTCGGGGTGATCGGCGTAGTAGGCAAACAGGTCGTGGAGCAGCCGCTTGGCCTTGGTGACCTCCCCGGCCTTCGCCGGCCCTTGGTACACCCTCTCGGTCAGGAAGTCTTTCAGGGAGTTCAACGCCACTCGCACATCGTCTCTCATCTGGATCGCCGGGCGGTCACGGCTGCTGCCGACGACGTCCATGACCATGCGGTCTAACCACTGGCCGCGGCGGTCGCCGAGCACCTTCCGGACGTGCTTCGGGACGACCGCCTCCGTGATCAACCCGGCCCGGACGGCGTCGTCTGTGTCATGATGGACGTACGCGATGCGGTCCGAGACGCGCGCGATCTGACCTTCAAGCGTCGCCGGCATCCCTTCCGCCGCAGGATCTGCCTGCAGGTCTTCGAGCCCCTTCGAATGGGTCGCAATCCCATCACGCACTTCCCACGTGAGGTTGAGGCCCCGGACAGTGGAACCATCAGACCGGACGCGGAGTTCGAGCAGCTGAACAACACGCAGGCTCTGCTCGTAATGGCGGAACCCGCCCACCGGGCGCAGCACCTCGTTGAGCGCGTCTTCACCGGCGTGCCCGAACGGCGGATGGCCGAGATCATGTGCCAGCACGATCGCCTCGGTCAGGTCCTCATTCAGCCTCAGCGCGCGCGCGATCGTACGCGCCACCTGCGCGACTTCAAGGGTATGGGTGAGGCGGGTCCGGTAGTGGTCGCCTTCCGGCGCGAGGAACACCTGTGTCTTGTGCTTGAGCCTGCGAAACGCCTTGCTGTGGATGACGCGGTCGCGATCGCGCTGAAAGCAGGTGCGCAGGATGTCCTCGGGCTCTGGCACCTCGCGCCCGCGCGATGATGAGGCCAGCGCCGCATGCGGGCTCAGCCACTCGCGCTCTCTTCGTTCCGTTTCTTCTCTGGGATTCATGCTCGATCGGGCGGACGACTCAGACGTCTCGTGTCACCGCCGTCTTCTCTTTGAGGCGGGCCTGGGCGGCGGCCAGCCGGGCGATGGGCACGCGGAACGGCGAGCACGACACGTAGTCGAGGCCGCTCTCGTGGCAGAACTCGACCGAGCTGGGCTCGCCGCCGTGCTCGCCGCAGATGCCGACCTCAAGATCCGGGCGCGTCTTCTTTCCCAACTTCGTGCCGATTCGCATCATTGCAGATAGACGTGCAGGAACTTCGCCTGCGCGTCGTCTCGGCTGAAGCCGAAGATCGTCTGCGTGAGGTCGTTCGTGCCGTATGAGAAGAACTCGGCGATCTCGGCGATCTGATCGGCCACGAGGCACGCGCGCGGGATCTCGATCATCGTGCCGAACATGTACTTCACCGGCACCTTCGATTCGTGCACGATCTTCTCGGCGACCACCTCGAGCTGCTGCCGCACGAATCTCAACTCGTTCGGATGCCCGATGAGGGGAATCATGATCTCGGGGACGACGTCGATCCCTTCCTGCTGCTTGAGTTCCACCGCCGCCAGCAGGATCGCCCGCACCTGCATCTCGTTGATCTCAGGATAGAGAATGCCGAGCCGGCACCCGCGGAGGCCGAGCATCGGATTGAACTCCCGCAGGGATTGCACGCGCCGCAGGAGCGCTTCTTTCTCCCTGAGCGCCGTGCCGTCGCCCTTGAGGCGCAGCTCGGTGACGTCGACCAGCAGCTCTTCGAGGCTCGGCAGGAACTCGTGCAGCGGTGGATCGAGCAGCCGGATGATGACCGGCAGGCTGCCCATCTCGCGGAAGATGCCTTTGAAGTCGTCTTTTTGGAACTGCAGCAGGCGGTCCAGCGCTTTCCGGCGTTCCGCTTCTGTCGCCGCCATGATCATCTGCTGCATGATCGGCAGCCGCTCTTCTTCCATGAACATGTGCTCGGTGCGGCACAGCCCGATCCCCTCGGCACCGAACTCGCGGGCCTTGCGGGCATCGCGCGGGTAGTCGGCGTTGGCGCGCACGCCGAGCGTGCGGACCTCGTCCGCCCAGCCCAGCAGTTCCTGGATCTCGCCGGTCAGTTTCGGGTCGAGCACGGGCATCTGCCCCTTGATGATCTCGCCGGTGCTGCCGTCGATGGTGATCATCTCTCCAGCGCTGACCACGACACTGTCGGCCGCGAACTGCTTGGCGTCCTCATCGATGCGGATCGACTCCGCGCCGACAATCGCCGGCTTGCCCATCCCCCGTGCGACGATGGCCGCGTGGCTCGTCATCCCGCCGCGACTGGTGAGCACGCCCCCCGCGGCGACGAGACCGTGGATGTCGTCCGGGTTGGTCTCCGGTCGGACGGCCCCGGGGCTGGCGGCCAGCCCGCGGCCGATCACCTGCTTCGGCGCGTTGGGGTCGAGCCGGGGATGCAGCAGCTGCTCGATCGACGCCGCCTCCACGCGCAGCAGCGCTTCGTCTTTCGTAATGAGCGTCTCATGCACCATGTCGACGGCGATCTTGACGGCGGCCCCGGCGGTGCGCTTGCCGCTCCTGGTCTGCAGCAGATAGAGCGTGCCGCCCTCGATCGTGAACTCGACGTCCTGGACGTCTCGGTAGTGCCGCTCGAGCAGCGCGCAGATCTCCATGAACTGCCGGTAGGCCACAGGCAGCTCGGACGCCAGCTGCTCGATGGGCTTGGGCGTGCGGATGCCGGCGACCACGTCCTCGCCCTGCGCGTTGAGGAGGTACTCGCCGTACACCTTTTTCTCGCCGGTCGCGGGGTTGCGCGTGAACGCGACGCCGGTACCGGAGGTCGGGCCCATGTTCCCGAAGACCATCGTCTGGATGTTCACTGCGGTGCCCAGGTCGTGCGGGATCTTGTGGAAGTTCCGATAGGTCATCGCGCGGGGGTTGTTCCACGATTCGAAGACGGCGCGGATCGCCGTCTCGAGCTGCCGCCAGGGGTCGTCCGGGAACTCCTCGCCGGTGCGCTCCTTGATGATCGTGCGGTACTCCTCGATCAGCCGCCACAGGTCCTCGGCGCGGAGGTCGGTGTCCTGGGTGACGCCGCGGCGGTGCTTCATCGCCGCGAGGGCATCCTCAAAGTGCTCGTGTTTCATCCCCAGGACGACGTTCCCAAACATCTGCATGAAGCGGCGATAGGAGTCGTACGCGAACCGCGCATCGCCGGTGGCCCGGACGAGCCCCTCGCACGTCGAAGCGTTGAGGCCCAGGTTCAGCACCGTATCCATCATCCCCGGCATGCTGAACTTCGCGCCGGAGCGGACCGAGATCAACAGTGGTCGCTTCGGGTCGCCAAAGCGCTTGCCGGTCCGCTGTTCGACGATCTTCATCTTCTCGCGCACCTCGTCCATCAACCCCGCGGGGTACTGCCGGTCGCGCCGGTAGTACTCTAAGCATGCATCCGTGGTGATCGTGAATCCCGGCGGTACCGGCAGCCCGATGCGGCTCATCTCGGCGAGCCCGGCGCCCTTTCCGCCGAGGAGTTCGCGCATCTGCGCGGTGCCTTCTTCAAAGAGCATCGTCCAGCGCCCTGACCGCTTCGGGGCCCTCGACTTTCTCGCGCGCCGAGCCGACGGCCGACCGGCTTTCACCCGCTCATGTGTCTTGCGATTGTGCACCTTCGCCATTCATCACCTCGCCCACTGAAATACGGGAACGGGGAACCGGGAACGGGGAACCGTAACCGACTAATCCCAATCCTATCGATTCTGAAGTCCAGCAGCCAATTCCCTGTAATACTTTACGTCCTTTTCTGCTTCCTCGGAGTTCGGTTCCCGGTTCTCGGTTCCCGGTTCCCGAATTTTTCTTCCTCACTCATCACCACTTTCGAAAAATCAGCCACATGCTTGAACACGTCGACGACTTGTGTGAGCAGGGCCATCCGGTTCGCACGCACTCCGTCATCTGGCGCCATGATGAGGACCGCGTCAAAGAGGCGGTCGACGGGTCCGGCCAGAAGCAGCAGCGCATCGAGCGCCTTCGAGTACTCCCCCGCGGCCGCGGCGCGTTCCACCGGCGGTCTCACCTTGGCGACCGCTTCGTGCAGCGCGCGCTCGGTTGCGTCCTCGAAGCGTCCGGGATCGACACGGCCGGCGCCATCCGTGAGGATCCGGGAGGCGCGGTCATAGGCGATGTACAGCCTGGCGAACTCGCGCTTCGTCGAGAAGCGCTGAAGGGCCTCGGCACGCGCCGAAGCGGCCAGGAGGTCATCGCCGCTCACGGCCAGCGCGGCATCGACCAGATCGTACCGCATGGGCCGGTCGAGGAGTGTCGAGCGGAGCCGCTGCCGGAGAAACTCGGCCACGTCGGAAACGGTACGATCCTGCGTGCGGCCGAAACCGTCGGCGGACTTCGCGATCAGCGGGCGCAGCGTAAGCGTCATCCGGTAGGCGAGAATGATGTCTACGATACCCTGCGCGGTGCGACGGAGTCCGTAGGGATCCTGGGATCCGCTGGGCATCAGACCGGCGCCGATCCCACCGGTCAGCGTGTCGCATTTATCGAGCAGCGCGAGCAGCGCGCCGACGTGCGTGGACGGCGGAGGATCACCCGCGCCCGCGGGACGGTAGTGCTCACCGATCGCCTGCGCGACGATCTCGCTTTCCCCATCCATCGCGGCATAGATCCCGCCGATGACGCCCTGCAGTTCGGGAAACTCGCCGACCATGTGGGTCACGAGATCGGCTTTGCACAGTGACGCAGCACGCCGCAGCGCTTCGCTCGTCCGCCCGTCCAGCACCATGGTGACCGCGAGGTAGTCGGTCAGCGCGAGGAGCCGCCTGATCTTGTCGGCCATCGTGCCCAGCTGCGCGTGGAACACCAGCCCACTGAGCTTCGCGCCGTACGCCTCCAGTGGCTGGCGCCGGTCCTGGTCGAAGAAGAACCGGGCATCGGCGAGTCTCGCGCGCAGCACCCACTCGTGTCCCTCGCGCACCGCGGGCAGGTGGCGGGCGTTCCCATCGCGCACCGCGATGAAGTACGGCAGCAGGCCGCTCTCGTCGGCGCTGCGACGATCGTCTACCGGAAAGTACTTCTGATGGTGTTCCATGACGGTGGCCAGTACCGGACGCGGAAGCGCAAGAAACTCCCTATCGAAGGAACCCAGCAGCGCCTGGGGCCGCTCGAGGCTCATCACGAGTTCGTCGAGCAGTGCGGCATGAAGGACCAGTTGGCCGCCGGCCCTTGTCGCCAACGCGCGCGCCTGAGAGGCGATGCGGCGCCGGCGTTCTTGAGGATCGATGACGACGTGCATCGCCGCCATCGCTCGCAGATACGCCTTCGCGTCCTTGATGGATCTTTCGGAAGGACTGAGGAACCGATGGCCATAGGTGCGTCGTCCCGCGCGCACCCCCGCGATGGTCGCCGGCAGTACCTGCCCACCGAGCAGTACCACAACCCAGCGCACGGGGCGGGCGAACCGCACGTCCCCCCGTCCCCAGCGCATCGTCTTCGAGAAGGTCAGCTTCTCAACAAGTGCTGAGATGGCGGCCGGCAGCACCGCCGAGGCAGACCGTCCAGCTTCTTCGATGACGGCGGCAACGTACCGGCGGCCGCCGGTCTCGACGACTTTAAGCTTCTCCACGGGCACGCGCTGGCTGCGGGCGAATCCAATCGCGGCCTGTGTCGGTTTGCCCGCGACATCGTAGGCCGCCTGCGCGGCCGGGCCGCGCACTTCCCGGATCGACGGTCGCTGACGGGCGGCAATGGCCGCGACGTACAAGACGAGCCGCCTCGGTGTCCCATACACCTTCACCCTGCCCGCGCCCAGACGCAGATCCTCGAGCAGCCCGCGGGCGCCTTCTTCGAGCTGCTGCATTGCGGGTCGAATCTCGCCGGGCGGAAGCTCTTCGGTCCCGATCTCGCAGAGTAGATCAGGCACGTGTAGGTTCCTGCTTCAGCAACGGAAACCCAAGCGCTTCCCGGCGCGCCAGATAGCGCTCTGCGCATGATCTCGCCAGCGCGCGGCAGCGGCCCATCAGCGTCGTCCGCTCGGCCACGCCCACGGCTCCGCGAGCTTCCAGGAGGTTAAACAGGTGCGAGCATTTCACGACATAGTCGTAGGCCGGCAGCACGAGGTCGCGCTCGAGGAGCCGCTTCGCCTCGGCCTCAAATGCATCGAAGGTCGTGCGCAGCATCGTCACATCGGCCGCGTCAAATCCGTAGGCCGATTGCTCTGCTTCGTCCTGATAGCGGATTTCGCCGTAGGTCAGTCCGGGCGCCCACTCGATCTCGAAGACATTGGACTTGCGCTGGCTGTACATCGCGAGACGCTCAAGACCGTAGGTAATCTCCGCCGACACCGGCTTCACGTCGATCCCGCCGACCTGCTGAAAGTATGTGAACTGGGTGATCTCCTGGCCGTCAAGAAACACCTGCCAGCCGAGGCCCCACGCACCCAGCGTCGGCGCTTCCCAGTTGTCCTCGAGAAACCGGATGTCGTGGTCGCGGGGATCGAGACCCAGTTTTCGGAGACTCTTAATGTAGAGATCCTGGACGTCATCGGGCGAGGGCTTGAGGATGACCTGATACTGGTAGTGCTTGTACGTACGGTTGGGATTTTCGCCGTAGCGCCCGTCGACCGGACGCCGCGCGGGCTGGACGAATGCAACGCGCCAGGGCTCCGGGCCGAGCGCGCGCAGGAATGTGGTGGGGTGCATCGTGCCCGCGCCGACCTCGAGGTCGTACGGCTGCTCGATGACGCACCCCTGCTGCGCCCAGAACCGTTGGAGGGTGAGGATAACGTCCTGAAAGGTCATGACAGGAAAAGAGCCGATCCGTACTGGGACGGATGGCTCTGCCCACTCCACACTTCATGTTGAAGGTTGAAGGTCGCAGGCCATCTTTGATCTTGCCTTCAACCTTGAACCTTCAGCCTTCAACGTCGTTTAGCCGATGCCGAGCGGCTCCTCTTCCCGCGGCCGGCGCCGCACCGACGGGATCGGCATCGAGGACAGCAGCGCCGCCACGGCGAACGCCACCGCGCCGGCGACGGCCCACGAGACAGGCAGCTCGACGATCTTGTCGTCGGTCTTCACCCGTACCGAGCCTTCGGGACCCGGCGCGATCACCCGGCGGGCCTCTTCAAGCGCCGATCCCAGCTGCATTAATACACGGCGCGCTCGCTCCAGGTCGATCTCCAATCCGACCACCTCCGGTGACACTATACCACGGACGCGACAACGCGAGAACGGGATAACAGGAAGACGGGACAACGGCCTTTGTGTGGGGGTCATCATGTTATCTCGTTATCGCGTTGTCGCGTTATCGCGTTGTCGTAGTTTCTGTATAACCAGCGGGCTCTTCAGCTTCGTTTCCAGCCGGTACTCCAGCGACCGCAGGAGCAGCCCCTCAACCTCCGTCCGGAGCCGGCGGTCGAGGGACAGCCGCGCCAGCGTGTCGGGGCGGGTCTCCAGGAGAAATCCGACAGACTTGAGTGCCGCCGCCGAGACCGTCGCCGCCAGCGGATCGCGAGGCCGGTCCGTCTCACACAGCGTCCCACCGAGCGCGTAACTGTACACCGCGGTCCCTGAAACCGGCCGGCCGCAGACCGCGCAGCGTCCGACGACCGGCGCATAGCCAATCAGTGCGAGGATTCGCGCCGCAAACCATAGGCCACCCATCTCGGCGTCGCCTTCCATGATGAACGTGAGCGCGGCGCGGAGTGCCCGGAAGATCTCGGGCGCAGGCTCGCGGTCTGCGGTGGCGCGGTCCATCAGTTCCGCGACGAACGACGCGTAGCCGAGCCGAGTCAGATCCGAGCGCAGCGGGGCAAACGGTTCGATGACCTCGATCTGTGAGACGACGTCGAGTGATTTCCCCACCGCCAGCAACGCCCGGATGTGCGTGAACAGTTCCAGCCGGCCGGCGAACCGGCTCTTCGGTTTGCGCGCACCCTTGGCCACGGCGGCAATTTTCCCGTGATCGCGCGCGTACAGCGTGACCAGGCGGTCCGCCTCCCCGAGGTTTACGCGGCGGATGACGATCGCCTCAGCTTTATAGACGGGCATCACAGCGTCGCGACCGAGGTCCATAAGAGAAGGGACGTCAGGACCATGATCACGAGGATGGTGAGACCGCTGACGACGTTCAGCGTTTTGGAGTTGCGATACTCGCCCATGACTTGCCGGTCGTTGATCAAGAGGACGATGAAGATGAGTACGAACGGAAGCAGAATCCCGTTGAGCACCTGAGAGAGCAGCATCACGGGGATCAGCGGGATGCCGGGCACGAGGATGACCAGCGCCGAGAGGACGATCATCCCGGTGTACAGGCCCACGAAGATCGGCGCTTCGCGGACGGTCCGGTCGAGCCCCGCCTCCCAGCCGAAGGCTTCGCACACCGTGTACGCCGTCGACAGCGGGATGATGGCCACGGAGAAAACGGCTGCATTGAGGAGCCCAATGGCGAACAACGTCGATGCGTACTGTCCTGCGAGCGGGGCCAGCGCGACGGCGGCGTCCTTTGCGTCCTGGATCCGGACCCCGTGCACGAACAGCGTCGCTCCGCACGCGACGACGATGAAGAATGCAACCGCATTGAGCGAGATGACACCGAGATACGTGTCCAGCCGTGCATATGCGTAGTCTTTCTCACCGATCCCCTTATCCACAACGGCGGCCTGCTGGTAGAACTGCATCCACGGTGCAACTGTTGTGCCGACCAGTCCGACTACCAGCGCCAGGTACCGCGCCTCAAACCGGAATGCCGGAGTAACCGTGGCACGCAACACTTGGCCCCAGGGAGGGTCTGCGAGCACGGCCGAGACGATATACGTCACATAAATCAGCGTCGCCCCCAAAAAGACCCGCTCGACGACTCGGTAGCTTCCGCGCACCACCAGCACACCGACCAACAGCGCCGCCAGTGGCACGGTGAGATAACGGCTGACGCCGAAGATCTCCATCGAGCCCGCGACGCCGGCAAAATCACCCACGGTATTGGCCCAGTTCGCCAGTACCAGAATGCTCATCACCAGGACCGTCAGCCGGACTCGAAAGCGTTCCCGGATCAGGTCGGCGAGCCCCTTCCCGGTCACCGCTCCCATCCGGGCGACCATCTCCTGCACGAGCGCGAGCGTCACCGTCGAGAAGAACAGCGTCCAGAGCAGTCCGTAGCCGAACTCCGCGCCGGCCACCGAATAGGTGGCGATTCCGTTGGCGTCGTTGTCGACGTTCCCGGTGATGATCCCGGGGCCCATGATAGCAAGGAACAACGTAAGGCGGCTCCACCGGTACCGGAGCCAGGACCCCATCAGCGCTGCCTCGCTCGACGGCGGAAGCGCGGGGGCACTCGCCGCCGCCCCTTCTGCAGAACGACGTCCATCACGTCATCGACGGTGACGACGCCGGCCAGGCGCAGCGATTCATCCAACACCGGCATCGCCAGGAGGTCGTACTTGGTGAGCGCCCCCGCGGCAGTTTCGACAGCGTCGTTGACGGAGAGATACACGACACCGGAGACCATAATGTCGCTGAGGCGCTGCGAGGGCCGCGACGTGATGAGGGTCCGCAGCGGGAGCACGCCGACCAGCCGCTGCTGCGCGTCAACGACATATAAGTAGTAAATCTGTTCGGCTTCAGGCGCCTTCTCCCGGAGAAACTGGATCGTCTCCTCGACGGTGAGCGTTTCCGGCAGCGCGATGAACTCCGTGGTCATCACGCTGCCGGCGGTCCCCTCAGGGTGCTTCAGCAGTTCCTGGACATCCTTGGCCTCTTCCGCTTCCATCAGGCCGATGAGCTCGCTGGCTTTCTCGGCCGGGAGGTCGGTGAGCACGTCGGTCGCGTCGTCCGGCGACATCTCCTCGAGGATGTCCGCCGCGAGCTCGCTGGGCAGACTCTTGAGCACGTCGGCCTGGACCTCGGGCTCGGCTTCGGCGAGCGTATCGGCCGCCGCCTCGTGCTCCAGCGCGGTCATCACTTCCACGCGCTCATCGCGGTCGAGATCTCCCATCAATTGCCCCAGGTCGGCCGGATGAATTTCGCGGAGCCGTTCGCGGGAGATCGAGAGTTTCACCGGCGTCATCCGGCCGCCGAACGCGGCGACCATGCGCCAGGGGATGACGCGATCCGGCAGCCTTCGTCCGAAGGCGCGCACCAGACGCTGCACCGGTCCTTCCAGGTTCAGCCGCCGCAGGAGTCCCGTCGTGCCGACATCTGCCGCCAGCACCCTGAGATCACCGTCGGTACGCATCAACTGCAGGTCGTTGACGCGCACGACCTTCAGGCCGTCGGTATCCACGACCTGGCTGTCGAGGACCTCGCCGAGCAGCATCTCTTCGGGCTGGAGCGGCCGCGGCTGGAGGTACCGGCGGGCGACCTTCAGCCACACCGCATGGAGGTGGAACTCGGCGATCGCGTCGCGGGGAATGAGCGCCACAAGGCTGCGGTCGCTGCGCATCCAGACGCCCGTCACACGGGGGAGCGTTTCGCGCAGATCGACGGCGACGTCGCCGAGCACACCCAGCCGAAGTCCGTCGGCGTCCACAATTGCGGCGCCAATGAGCTGGCTCAGATAGAAAACCTGAAGGGCGTCTTTTGCGTCCATCGCGTCTATTGCGTCTGTTGCGTCTATTGCGTCTCCTGAATTATCTCAGGGAATATTGCGTCTTCGACGCAACAAACCCTACAAGGCCTTCCCACAGAGGACGCAATGGACCCAATGGACGCAATGGACGCAATAGACTTTGGGGTTACTCAGGGTAGAACGCTCTGATCAGCTCGTCCTTGTCGCGCCAGTCTTTCGAGGTCTTGACCCAGAGGTCGAGGTAGACGCGACGCTCCAGGAGCGCTTCGATCTCGCGGCGGGCGAGCCGTCCGATCTCCTTCAGCAGGCGACCCTCGCGGCCGATCAGCATCTTCTTGTGGGAGTCCCGCTCCACGTGAAGGGTGGCCCGGATGTAGGTTAAATCCTTGCCCGGCCGATCCGCGAACTCCTCGATCTCGACCGCGACGCTGTGCGGCAGTTCCTCCCGCGTCAGCTTGATGGCCTGTTCGCGGATCAGTTCCCGAGCGAGAAACTGCTCGCTTTGATCCGTGAGCATCTCGGGCGGAAAGTACTGCGGTCCCTCGGGCAGCAGGCCGACGAGCATCTCGAGCAGGCGGTCGACGTTGGTGCCGGCAGCCGCCGAAATGGGAAGGACGGCCTGGAAGTTCCCGAGCGCCCCCACGACGCTTGCGAGGGCGGTGAGCGCCATGGGTTCCACGCGATCCATTTTGTTGAGGGCGACGACCACTGGCGTTCCGGCGCCTTTCAGGGCACGGGCGACCGTCTCGTCTTCAGGCGTCACGCCCGCGGTGGCATCGAGCATGAACACGATCACGTCGGCGTCCAGCAGCGCGTGCCTGGCATCTCTGACCATCTTCTCGCCGAGCCGGTGACGGGGATGGTGGATGCCCGGAGTATCCACGAAAATCAGCTGAGCGTGGGGCAACGTGACGATCGCCTGCAGCCTGGTGCGGGTGGTCTGCGGCACGGCCGCCGTTATCGCGACCTTCTGACCGACCAGCCGGTTGACCAGGGTGGACTTGCCGACATTCGGGCGGCCGGCCAGGACGACGAAGCCCGAACGAAACGAGCTGACTGCGGTCACAGGTCGTGGGCCGTAGGTCGTTGGAAGTTCGGTTGAGTGTTGCTACGACCCACGACCTACGACCTACGACCGCCTTTGGCTTTCCCGAGGAGCCGCTCAGGAAGAAATGGTTCGGCGAGGAGTTGCCTTAGGGAGCGGACGCGCGTGCGGCCGTTCGGTGTCGCGACGATCACCTTCCGCACGCCGAACTCAGCCATGACCTGCCGGCAGGCGCCGCAGGGCATGGCCGGCTCTTTGCCGTCGGCCACCACCGCCACGGTCCGGAGGTCGCGGTGGCCGGCTGCAACGGCCTGGTGGATCGCAACCCGCTCCGCGCACAGCGACACCGGGTACGACACGTTCTCGACATTCGCACCGGTGAAGACCTGCCCGTCAGCGGTCAGCACCGCCGCGCCGACGCGAAACTTCGAGTAGGGGGCGTACGCCTTGAGCCTCGCCCGCTTGGCCGCTTCGATGAGTTCCCGGTCGGAGGGGCGCTTCGCAGTTCCGCGTTCCCACTCGACTCGCCTGCTTCGCCGGCTCGCTCGTGGCCTTCGGCCGCTCCGAGTCGAGTGCCCTGAGCGAGTCGAAGGGCGCATTACGGCCGCAGCGGTTGGGAGGGCACCAGCCTGGTGATCTTGACCCGGGCGATCCGCTGGCCGTCGAGCCGTTCTACCTGCATCTCCACGCTGTCAGCCCGGACGGACTCGCCCTGAGTCGGCGCGCGCCCCAGCAGGGCGTACACGAAGCCTCCGATCGTGTCTACTTCTCCGACCGGCAGGTCGAGGTTCAGGAGCTCGTTGACCTCTTCGAGGCTCAGGCGACCATCGACGAGCGCCACCTGATCGTTGACGATCTCCACGAGCTTCTCTTCGACGTCATACTCGTCAAGGATCGGGCCCACGATCTCCTCCAGGAGGTCTTCGGTCGTGACTAGCCCGGCCGTGCCGCCGTACTCGTCGACGACGATCGCCATCGGCGTCTTCTTGCGGCGCATCTCCCTGAACAGATCGTCCAGCCGCTTCGTCTCGGGGATGAAATATGCCGGGCGCATCACTTCTTTCGCCTGCAGTGTGCTGTGGCCGGCTTTCAAGTGACTGAGTAGGTCCTTCACGTAGATCACCCCGACGATGCGGTCGATGCTCTCGTGGTACACCGGCAGGCGGGAGTGACCCTCTTCAAGGATGACCCTGAGGATGTCATCCAGACTCGCGCTGTCCTCGATACAGATCATGTCGATGCGCGGGACCATTACCTCGCGCGCCACGGTATCGCCGAACTCGAAGATTGAGTGGATCATCTGCCGCTCTTCTTCCTGCAGCACGCCCACCTCTTCGCCCATCTTCACCAGCAGCCGGATCTCTTCTTCGGTCACGAGCGGTGAGGCCAGGTTGACGCGGCCGCCCAGCGGGCGGACGAGCAGGTCGCTCAGCCGAGACAGCAGCCAGATCACCGGGGTCAACGCAACGGTGAAATAATGCACGGGTCGCGAGACCAGGATTGCCAGCCGGTCGGCGTATTTAGCAGCAAACGTCTTCGGTGTGATCTCGCCGATAATGAGGATGACGAGCGTCAGGATGATGATCGCGTAGATTGGACCGAGCTGGGGACCCAGGACGGCGACCAGCAGCGCGGTGGCCAGGACGGACGCGGTTACGTTGGCGATGTTGTTGCCGACGAGCAGCGCGGTGAGCACGCGCCCCGGCTGCTCGAGAAGCCGGAGGATGAGCGCTGGCCGGCGGCGGCCTTCTTCGGCCATCCGCCGCATGCGCAACCGGTTCACCGCGAAAAGTGCGGTCTCGGCTCCGGAGAAAAACGCAGAGAGTAGCAAGAGCAAAAACACCGCCAGGATGACGTACCCCAGCGGACTACCAGAGGCATCCAACGAGGTCTTCTCCCACCCTTCCTGCGACCACCCATTATACCATGCAAGCTTCGGAAACTAGGAAACTAGGAAACAAGGTAACGAGACAGACCCACCTTCGGCAGTTACTCGTTTCCTCGTTTCCTCGTTTCCTCGTTTCCTTTCGTTACTGGTGCAGAATCTTCGACAGAAAGAGTTTCGTACGCGGGTGCGTCGGGTTCGTGAAGAAGTGTTCGGGCTCACCCTCCTCGACGATGACGCCCTCGTCCATGAAGACGATCCGGTCGGCGACCTCGCGGGCGAATCCCATCTCGTGTGTCACGACGATCATCGTCATTCCCGCATCCTTGGCCAGGCCCTTCATGACGTCGAGGACTTCCTGGATCATCTCCGGGTCGAGCGCGGACGTCGGCTCGTCGAACAGCATGATCTTTGGCTGCATTGCCAGCGCCCGGGCGATGGCCACCCGCTGCTGCTGGCCGCCCGAGAGCTGCGCCGGATAACTGTGTGCCTTCTCCGGAATTCCGACGCGCTCCAGGATCTCCATCGCGATACGCTCGGCGTTGACCTTTGGCCGCTTCCGCACCTTCACCGGCGCGAGCGCGACGTTCTGCAAGGCGGTGAGATGCGGGAACAGGTTGAAGGACTGGAACACCATCCCGACTTCGCTGCGCACCGCGTCGATATTTCGCACGTCGTCGGTGAGCTCGATGCCATCCACGACGATTCGGCCAAGCTGATGTGTTTCCAGCCTGTTAATGCAGCGGATCATCGTCGACTTACCCGATCCCGACGGGCCGGCGACGACGACCACCTCGCCCGTCCATACGTCCAGTTTGATTCCCCGCAGGACGTGGAGCTTCCCGAACCACTTGTTGACGGTGTCAAGAATGATGATGGGCTGCGCCTTGCCGTCAGTCATCTCTCTCCCAACCCCAGCCGCTTCTCGAGTCTGCGGCTACCATACGACATCGCAAACGAGAATACAAAGTAGACGACGATCAGGAACACGTAGACCTCGCGCACATCATGCAGGTAGGTGGTGATCGCCAGCAGCGCCCGGCCGGTGCCAACCAGCTCCGTGAGCCCGATGATCACCGTCAGCGACGTATCCTTGAACAGACCGATGAACTGGCCCACCAGCGCCGGGATCATGTTTTTCACAGCCTGCGGCAGCACAATGTAGCGCATCGTCTGGACCGAGGACAGCCCGACCGCGCGGGCGGCCTCGACCTGCCCTCGCGGCACGGCCTGGATGCCGGCCCGCACGATCTCCCCGACATAGGCTGAGGAGAAGATCGTCATCGCGATCATCGCGCGCTGTACTCTCGTCAGCGCATCGCCCGAGACGAGGCTGACAAAGATCGAAAACCAGAGCAGCACGGTGATGAACGGAATCCCGCGAATCGCCTCGATGTATACTGTCGAGAGTGCCCGGATGACCGGCAGCGTGCTGACCCGCCCCACGCCCACGATCACACCGATCGGGAACGCGAACGAGATCGCCACCACCGCAAGCAGCAGGGTGAGGTAGAGCCCGCCGATCTGGTCGATCCGGATCGGCGCCATGATCCACAGCACCGCTATGACGATGCCGGCCCAAGCCGCCGCGAGCGTCCGCGGCCGCGCCCTGGCGCGCATCCCAACAGCCGTGAGCAGCGTCATGACCGCGACGAGCCCGCCGGCCCACAGCGCGCGGCCCACGAACTCCACGGGCATGACCCCTACCAGCCAGAACCGCAGATTGTCCGTGATCACGCCCCAGTGGGCGGAGGCCACCCACCGGGCAACACGGCTCACTCCTGTAGCCAGCACCGCCGCCGTGGCCAGCGTCAGGACCGTGTTCCACAGCCCATCGAAGAGATTCCGCTGTGTCCATTGCAGGAGCGTGATCCGCTCTTCGGGTGGGGCCAGGGCTTCGACGCGCATGGCCATAAGTTACCCGATCGTGCCCGGCAGCCGCAGCCGGGCGCGGATGAGGTTGAGAAACGCCGAGATCGTCAGCGACAGCATAAGATAGCCCAGCGTGACGAACGTGAATGCCTCGAGCGACCGGAACGATTGACTGCTCACCGTGTTGGCCGCGGTGAGGAATTCGGCGTAGCCGATACCGATTGCGAGGCTGCTGTTCTTCGTCAGGTTCAGGAACTGGTTGCCGAGCGGCAGAATCACGATGCGCAGGGCCTGGGGTAGCACGATCAGCTGAAGCGCCTGGCGGTACGTGAGCCCGAGACTGCGCGCCGCCTCCATCTGACCTCGGGATACCGCGAGAATGCCACCCCGGACGATCTCGGCGATGAAGGATGAGGTATAGACAGCAAGCCCGATCACGAGCGCCGCGAACTCTGGCGTCAACTGAAAGCCCCCGTCCACGACGAGTCGCCCGAAGCGCTCCATGACCATACCCCCGAATGCCAGCCCGGAGTTGGTGAGCACGACAAAGTCGCCGAACCACCGGAGCGGGGGCTGCTCCGGCGACCCGTTCGGAAGCTGCAGCATTACGGCAAAGTACCAAAAGAACAGCTGCACCAGCAGCGGTGTGTTCCGCAGCAGCTCGACGTAGCCCAGGGCCAGTCGGTTTACCAGCCAGTTGCGCGAGAGGCGGGTAATGCCCACGATCAGGCCGAGGAGCGTCGCCAGGACGATGCCCAGTATCGCGACCTTGATCGTGTTGAAGAACCCGGCGATCATCGCCTCGCCAGCGCTGTCGGCCGGATCGTACTGCTTGAGGCTGAGGGTCTCCAGGTCGACCGTCCAGGTCAGCGCGCTGACTAAGAATCCCGCCGGCTGGCGCCAAAAGGACCAGTCCAGACGGATGTTCTGCCTGATGAAGCTCCGCTCCAGGGCCTCGTTCGTACTCCACAACGCAAGGGCCACGACGACAAGGAACGCCGCCTGCGTGATGATGGCCAGCTTGCGTGCGTCGCGCCAAAATGGAGGTTGCATCACACTCACACCCAGATATGCACCGGACGTGCGCATGCGCGCACGCCCGGAATGTATCACACCCGTCCTAACGCGGCGGACTCGTCGCCATCAGTGCTATCGGAACGGGCGGCTGATCATCGCGCCTCCGTTTTTGGCCAGTTCGTTTGGGGTCCCGTCACGATCGATCGGAATTCTCCCCCGCCGCCCGAAGTAGCGATCGTACACCTCGCCGTAATTTCCCACGAGACGAATCACCCTCAGGCCGGCGCCTCCCTTCAATTCGGCGAAGTGCTTCGCATTAGGATCCTTGCCTGTGATTTCGGTGAGTCGCGCGGGATTGCGCGCCACGGCCTGCGTGATCCCCAGCTCTTCAGCCAGAATCATGCTCC
>JACPRY010000052.1:0-1651 GCA_016193565.1 Armatimonadota bacterium | reverse complement strand
GAATCATGCTCCACACCGTCCAGTTCACCACGTCCGCCCACTTAGAATCGTTCTCCTGGTATAACGGTGCGAGAGGCTCGTCGCTGAACGGCTTGCCAACCAAGGCAAAGTCTGCCGGGTTTGGCGCGGTGGCGCGGAACGAGGCAAGCTGGCTGGCGTCTGTGGTAAAGACGTCGCATCGGCCTGCGGCTAGGCCGTCAAACGCCTGCTTGGCTTCTGCAAAAGTGATCAGCTGGAATCGAATGCCCCTGGCCCGAAGCTGATCCGTTATGTTACGTTCGCTGGTGGTTCCGGCGTGTGCGCAGACGCGCGCACCGTTGAGGTCGCCAAGATCGCGAATCCTGGATCCGGTCCGAACCAGCAGTCGCTGGCCGTCAAAGAACGTCACCGGGCCGAAGTCCACCTGGTCGTCACGCGTGATCGTGACCGTTGTTGTCCGGAAGACCACGTCCACCGAGCCGGCCACGACCGCAGGAATACGGCTGGCCGAGGTCAAGTTAACAAACTCCACTTCGGGGACGTCGAGGAACGCCGCAACGGCGTTGCAGAACTCGGCGTCAAACCCGGTCATGCGGCCCGACGTTGGGTCCGGGAAGCTGAAGCCCGGCGTTGCACCGGAGACGCCGCAGATGAGCTTGCCGCGGGCGCGGACAGTGTCCAGACGGCTGCGCTGCTGCGCCAGGACCGTGTAAGACACCGTCACTACGGTCAGCGCGATCGCCAGCACATACGCAAGGGTTTTGCGCAAGATCCCCACCTCTACGGTCAGCGCGATCGCCAGCACATACGCAAGGGTTTTGCGCAAGATCCCCACCTCCTCAGTGAGTTGGACTGCTCATATTTGGATCAGTTCTGGGCGATGTACAGACTGTGTACGACGCCGCGCCCCGGGCTCCTCTGGAGCCACGAAGCACTAGTGGAACGTCTGGGGGTCGCCCGCGTGCTGGCGGATCAGGCGGAGCAGCCCGCCGGCGCCCAGAACGATCAGCATCAGCGCAACGACGCGAGCAAGGGTTGCCGCGACCTCGACCGATATCCCCACCGCCACCGCCAGAGGCGCGCCGAGGACCAGGGTCCCGGCCACGGCAGCGGCCACCGAGGTGATCAGTACGCCGGCGGCCGCCACGTCTTTCGCCACCTGGGCAATCTCGTGGTGGTTGCGCTCGACAAGCAGATCCACGACGGCTTCGACGGCCGTGTTGAACAGTTCCGCGGCAAGCACGACGGCGATCGCCAGGATCGCCACCGCTGCTTCGGTGGTTGAGAGCGGCAGCCAGATAACAAGCACGGTGATGAGGCCGGCGATAGCGACGTGGATGCGAAAGGTCCGCTGGGTACGCAGCGCATGCCGGAGGCCATCGAACGCAAAGGTGAATGCCCGCTGGAGGCCGGCCCACACTCCGTGCGGTGATCGCCGCTCAGTGTCCAACAGGCTGCCCTACCCTTTCACTCGTTCGCCGGCCTCGGCAAGCACGGTCCGGGCCCGGCGCATCAGCCGCTCAGCTCCGCGCCGGGTCCGGTCATCGTAGCCCAGGAGGTGCAGCACGCCGTGTGTGGCCAGGAGCGCGATCTCGGTGCGCACCGGGTGGCCGGCCTCGTCGGCCTGAATTCGGGCGCGATCGACACACACGACGACCTCGCCCAGCTGGCT
>JACPRY010000066.1 GCA_016193565.1 Armatimonadota bacterium | reverse complement strand
CGCTGGTCGGGTATAGGGAACGAGTTCGCCGTTCATTGCTGCCAGCTGGCCACCGCGATAGACCATGGAGGTCCGGGGCGCCTGGAGATCTTTGAAGACGACGAGATCCGCGCGCCTGCCCGGCGCGACTGCGCCACGATCGTACAGGCGGAAGTACTCGGCGGCATTGAGGCTTCCCAGCTGAAGGGCCAGCAAAGGATCCAATCCGAGTCTGATCGCCTGCCGGATCATGCCGTCGATCGACCCGTCCTCGAGAAGATGGATCGGGTTGCGGTCGTCGGTGACAAACACGAACCGGCGTGCATTTTTCGGCGTGACGAGCGGCAGCAGTGCTTGAAGATTTCGCGCGGGTGTCGCTTCACGGATCATCACGATCATCCCGCGCCGCAGCCGGTCCAGGGCTTCCTCGCGCGTCGTGCACTCGTGGTCGGAGCCGATCCCAGCCGCCGCGTAAGCGTTGAGGTCCATACCGCGCATGCCGGGCGCGTGGCCGTCCAGGGGCCTCGTGCCGGCCGCCTCGATCTTTGCGACAATCTCAGGGTCGCTCGCGAGCACGCCGGGATAGTTCATCATTTCTGCAAGCCCGAGCACCCACTTGTCCTGCATGAGGTTCTCGAGGTCATACGAAGAGAGTTTCGCGCCGGCGCTCTCGTACGGACCGGCCGGGACGCATGAGGAGGCCATGACAAACACGCTGAGCGGGTTCCACTTCGCGACCTCCAGCATGTAGCGGATGCCGGTCATGCCCAGCACGTTCGCGATCTCGTGGGGATCGGTGATGACGGTGGTAACACCTCCCGGCACGACCGCCCGCGCGAACTCCGGGATGCTCACCATCGAACTTTCGATGTGCACGTGACCATCGATGAATCCCGGAGCGACGTACTGCCCTCTTAGATCGATAACCTCCGCAGCCTGATAGCGCCGCGGGGCATCGGCTGGCATGGTACCCGCAATACGGCCACCAGCAATGGCAACGTCGGCCGGTACGATATCAAGGTTGTAGAGATCGACGACGCGGCAGTTGGTGAGGACCAGATCAGCGGGCTCGACGCCACGGGCGACCCGAATAAACGTAGCCAAATCCATTGTCGAACGGCTTTCACCTACCCAGCGAGCCCTCCTGCATCGCACCCATTCTCGGATTCGCGCGAATGCGAGAATGAGCGTAGGGGAGGGAAACGTGAACGATAACAAGAAAGTGCGAACGTCACCAGCCGGTCGAGCACGAGGTTTGCGATGACACACATCCTGACGTTCAACGGACAGACCACATACGATTTGAAGATTGCGGGGACGGTCCGGTCTCTGCCGCTCATTCAGGTCGCCCCGGACACCTGGATCGCCTACTATTACAGCCTTGGCGACACCGAGGTAATCGACCGGGCGGCCCGCGAGCTGGCTCCGAAGCTCACACACTGCGAGCTGTTCGTCACCACCGAGACCAAGGGCATCCCGCTTGCGCACGCCATCGCCGCGAATTTGGGCCTGCGGCCGTACGTCGTGTGCCGCAAGGAGATCCGGCCGTTCATGCTGTCGCCGCTCGTGGTGAAGTTTAAGCCCATTACCGCGAAGACCGAGCAAGAGCTCTACATGGATGGACGGGATGCCGTCAAGATACGCGGGAAGCACGTCGGGTTGATTGACGATATCGTCAGCACAGGGGAAACGCTGGATGCGATGGCGGAACTCGTCCGGCAGGCCGGCGGAACCGTAGTGGCCAAAGCGGCAATGTTGGTGGAGGGCGACGAGCGCGGCGACGTGCACCATCTCGGCATCCTGCCGATCTTCAAATCTCAGAGTCCGGCGTAAATGCCGTCGATCTCCACGCACATCCTGGATACGGATCGTGGCCTGCCGGCCCGCGGCGTCCGCGTCGAGCTCTACCGCGGCGAGCGATTGCTCTCCGCGCAGCAGACGAACGACGACGGCCGGATCGCCGACCTCGTCCAGGGAACTCTGGAGACCGGCTCGTACCGCCTGGTGTTCCTCGTGCCCTCGCCATTTTTCTCGAAGCTCGAAGTGACATTCACCATCAATGACACTTCGCGGCACTATCACATCCCGCTGATCGTTGCCCCCTACGCGTGCACAACCTACCGGGGAAGCTGACCGCTGACGAACTGGCCGCGCTATTTGAGGGGAAGACCAGGTTTGTGAAGCGGCTGGCGCTCTACGAGAATCCCCTTGGTGCCGCCCGCCGGCTCTTGCGTGAGATCCCAGAGGACGAGATGCTCGAAGCGATTAACGTGCATCCGCGGGTCGGTGAGGGCACCGGGTCATCGCAGTCTAAGCGTGAACAGGGGAGTGAGAAGGATCCTGAGGTGCTGGAAGAACTCGACCGGCTGAACCGCCTGTACGAAGAGCAGTTTGGCTTCCGGTTTGTCGTGTTCGTGAACCGGCGCCCCCGATCCGAGATCCTCAAGGTGCTGCGACAGCGGTTGCAGCGAACGCGGGAAGAAGAGCTCGCCACGGCGATCGATGATCTCGTCAGTATCGCCGAGGATCGCTACCGGCGTGGGATTCTAAAACAGAACGGCGGGCATCGCTGAGATACCCGCCGTTCAGTCTCATTGTCCGGAACCGTTCCCCGTTCCCGGTTCCCCGCTCCCGTCTACTTGGGCTCGCCCGGCCACTGCCCCACGATCCCCGGGGCCGCCCACTCCATCGTCGTGAGCTCCTGCACCGTCATCGTCTTGCCGGCCGGGACGCGCAGGACGCCCTTGCGGTCGCGGATCGGCCCGGTGAACGGATCGAACGCGACCGGGTTCTTCGACATCTGCGCGAGCCGCCGGTTCACGAGATCGTAAACGGAGATCGTCCCGAACTCGCTCGTCTTCACCTTCGCAGCCTTCAGCCTGCCGGTGAAGAGCGGGTTGATCGCCTGGCCGGGCTGGCCGCCGAGCTCCACGGCCTTTTCTGCCAGGAGCCACCAGTAGTCGACGTTCTGCAAGTTCTGGGTCGTGTACGTGCCCTTGAGAACCTTGCCGACAAAGTCGATATAGATCCGCTCCCAGTGCACGAGCTGTCCAGAGATGACGTGCTTGGGCGCGAACCGCTGCATCGGCGAGTAGTGGCTGAAGCTCAGCCGGTTCTTCTTCGCTGCGACCTGGATGACCGTTGGCGAGTCCTCCGTAAACGCGTAGGTGTCCGCGCCCTCGGCCAGGAGCGCCTCGGTCGCCTCTTTCGCTTTCGCCGGATCGAACCAGCTGAAGAGCCACCGGACGTGGATGGTCAACTTGGGGTTCACGGCCCGCGCGCCCAGAGCGAACGCGTCGAGGTGCCGCTTCACCTCAGGAATCGGAAATGCTCCAACATACGCGATCCGATTCGTTTTCGACAGCGCGCCGGCCATCAGGCCGTTCAAGTAGTAGATTTGATAGAAGTCGGCCATGTAGGTGGCGCTGTTTGACGCGCGTTTGAAGCCGCTCGCATGCGCGAAGATCACATCGGGATAGCGTTTTGCGGCTGCGATGGTTCCGTCCATGAATCCGAAGCTCGTCGTAAAGACGACTTTTGCCCCGCCCCGGACCATCTTGTCGATAAACGGCTCGACGTTGCCCTCGGGCACCGACTCGACATAGAATGTCTCCAGCTGCCCGGGGAACGCCTTTTCCAGCTGCTTCCGGCCGACGTCGTGCGCGTTGGTCCATCCGAAGTCGCCGATCGGGCCGACATAGATGAACCCAATCTTGAGCTTCGACTGCTGGGCCCACCCTGTGGTGGCGACCAGCAGCATCGCCGTCACAATGACGAACAGTTTAATCCAGCGCATTCCTCGCCTCCCCCGTGGTGTACTGTCTACAGCCTCGCGTGATGCTGAATGTTTCGACCCCCCCGCGTTCTGCCCTTCGTGTCCATGATACATTAGCGCTCCCCCCTTACGTATGGGAGTCCAAGCGCCTCAGGAGCCGCCTGGCGGACCCGACCACCCCGGCGCGCTCCGACGGTCAATACGACAATCGTGAACGCGAACGGCATGATCTGCAGCGGCTCGGGCGGGATCCAGGTCTGCAGCCGGAACGAGAGGTGAAACAGGACTCCGAACAGCAGGGAGGTCCAGATCGCTTTGAGCGGATCCCAGCCGGCGAAGATCGCCAGCGCCACCACGATCCAGCCAATGCCGGCGGTCATGCCTTCCGTCCAGGACGGACGGTATGCAACCGAGAGAAAGCCTCCGGCGATCCCCGCCAGCAGCCCGCCGAAGACGACGGCAAGGTAACGAACTAGAGTCACGTTGATACCCATCGCGTCGGCCGCCGCGGGAGACTCGCCGGTCGTCCGCAGCACGATGCCCCAGCGCGTGTGATACAACACGATCCACAGCGCCACGGCGAGCGAGATGCCGAGCGGGGCCAGCACGGTGACTTCCGGCAACGGATGATCGAGCGGAATGCCCTCCCATCTCCTGCCCAGCAGTCCGGACAATCCCAGGCCGAACATCGAGAGGGCCAAACCGGACACGTATTGGTTCGCCCGGAGCGTGACGGAGACTAGGGCATGCAGCAGCGCGGCCAGGGCGCCCACGACGGCCGCGGCGAGCAGCCCGATGACGGGATTTCCCGTCACCTGCGCGACGGCAAATCCCGAGAAGGCGCCGAGGATCATCATGCCTTCGACCCCGAGGTTCACGACCCCGGCGCGCTCCGCGTAGATCTCCCCAAGCGAGCCCCACAACAGCGGCGTGCCGAAGGCCAGCCCGCGGACCAGCGTGCCCAAGATCCAGGTTAAGATTTCCACGGGACCCAGCGCACGCGGTATTGCAGCAGCCGCTCGCTGCCGATGAGGAAGAACAGGATCAGACCGTTGAAGACATCGGTCACGCGGAACGGCATCTGCAGGGAGACCTGCATCACGTCGCCGCTGCTGTAGATCAGGCCGAAGAAAGTCGCAGTAACAATCACAGCCAGCGGATTACCCCGTGCCAGCCACGCGACGATGATGGCCACATAGCCGTACCCGAGCGAGACCTGGTTGGGGTCCAGGAGCTTGTGATGAATGCCGGCGACCTCGCCGACGCCGGCCAGCCCCGCCAGTCCGCCCGAGAGCAGCATGACAAGCAGCGTCGTGCGCAGCGGGTTGACGCCGGCATAGCGCGCGGCGTCGGGGTTCTGGCCCTGGACGCGGATTTCAAACCCAAGACGGGTTCGATTCAGCAGGAAGGCGGCCAGCGCCGCCAGCACGATGCCGAGCAGCAGCGTCGGCCAGTGCACACGGGTTCCCGCCAGAGCCGGCAGCCACGCTGGATCTGGGAAGGTGTCCGTGTACGCGAACCCGCGGACGCTCGGTCCCTTCCAGGGTCCGGTCACGAGCCAGCTCACCAGGGAGAGGGCGATGTAGTTCATCATCAACGTGGTGATGACCTCGTTCACGTTAAGCCGCAGTTTGAGCAGTGACGGGAGCAGTCCCCACAGCGCACCCGCGAAAAAGCCCGTGAGGAACATGACCGGCAGCATCAGCGGACCGGGCGTCGGCGTAAACAGGGCGACCCACGTGGCGGCCACCGTCCCGGCGAGCAGCTGGCCCTCGGCACCGATGTTATAGAACTGCGCGCGAAACGCGAGCACGAGTCCCACGCCCGCGAGCAGCAGCGGCATCGCCGGCAGGAGAATCTCTGGTACCGCCCGCGGATCGCCCAGCGTGTCCTGAATAATCACGCGGTACGCGCGCAGCGGGCTGACGCCATAGCCCCAGAAGATGACGCCCGCGACGAGGAACGCCGCCGTGATCGCCAGCACCGAGACGAAGATGGTCCGGGCCCACGACTGCTCGGGATCGCGCTCGATGCGCAGCAGCCCGAAGGGTCTCATGCGCGCTGCCCTGCCATCATGAGTCCGAGCGCCTCCCGCGGCACCTCGCGCGAATCGACGGTCCCCATGATCTCTCCGCGGAACAGTACCGCGATCCGGTCCGACAGGGTCAGGATCTCTTCGAGATCTTCGGAGACCAGCAGCACCCCTGCGCCGTTCTCTCGTCGGCGGAGCAGCAGGCGATGAATCTGCTCGGTCGCGCTCACGTCGAGTCCATATGTCGGATGTGCGGCGACGATCAACCCCGGTTCGGTCGAGAGTTCCCGGGCGAGGATGAGTTTCTGGATGTTCCCCCCGGACAGAAGACGCGCCGGAGTGCGCGGCCCCGGCGTGGCGATCCCGTATTCGGTGATCATCTGCTGGGCGAACTCGGTGACGGCCGTGAAGTCGATCAGGGTGCCGCGAGAGAAAGGAGGATACCGGAACCGCTTCAGCACCAGGTTCTCCGCGACCGTCATGGGTGGGACGATCCCCATGCGGATGCGTTCCTCTGGAATGTGGGCGACGCCGGCTTCGTACAGGTCGCGCGCAGTGCGGTTGGTCACCTCACCGCTCGGAACCCGCACGCGGCCACGCTCGGCCGGCCGCAGGCCGGTGAGAGCCTCGATGAGTTCCCGCTGCCCGTTGCCGGCGATGCCCGCGATGCCGAAGATCTCACCGCGCCGGACGGCGAACGAGACCCCCCGAACCGCCTCAAGCCCGCGCTCGTTGTAGACCCATAGGTCGTCGACGACAAGCGCATCCTGGTTGATCTCCGTCTTTGCATGGGGTGGCAGCTGAAACTCGACATCGCGGCCTACCATCATCCGCGCCAGTGTGCGTTTGTCGGCATTTGCAATCGATAGCGTTCCGGTGACACGCCCCTTGCGCAGCACCGTCACACGGTCCGCCACCTCCATGACCTCGTCCAGTTTATGGCTGATGAAGAGCTGATGAAGATGACGGCGTGACCCTCTGCCTTCATCCGCGTGAGCACAGCAAACAGCTGCGTGGCCTCCTGCGGGGTGAGGACGCTGGTGGGCTCATCAAGGACGAGAATCTCGGCGCCTCGGAGCAGCGCCTTGAGAATCTCCGCCCGCTGCTGTTCACTCACCGACAGCTGCCAGACGGGGGCTCGCGGATCGACGGTGAGTCCGTACCGCTCGCCGAACTCACGGATGCGGTGCTCGACGCGCCGCAGCGGGAAGAGGAAGCCTGTTTCCCGCAGCCCGAGCGCGATGTTTTCTGCCACCGTGTGACGGCGAACCAGGAGAAAGTGCTGCGGGACCATGCCGATGCCGTGCGCGATCGCATCACGCGGCGAGCGGATGTGCGCCGCCCGGCCGTCGATGAGGATCTCTCCGGCATCGGGCTGGTAGATGCCGTAGAGGATGTTCATCAGCGTCGTCTTGCCGGCGCCATTCTCGCCAAGCAGCGCGTGGACTTCTCCGGCCCGCACGTCCAGAGAGACATGGTCGTTGGCGACGACGCCGGGAAAGGTCTTTGTGATGTCGACGAAGACGGTTGGGTGAAACGCCCGCGTGCTGGGCCCCTCGTAGAAGAGGACGTTCGGGATGAAGCGGGCGGCCGAGATCACGGCGCTCGCGAGGTTTCGGTGATCCTGGTGGGTGTCCTCCCCGAAGTGGACAAAGACGGTGTCCGCCC
>JACPRY010000024.1 GCA_016193565.1 Armatimonadota bacterium | reverse complement strand
CCTCACCGCCTGCCCACATGAGACATCCGCTACTGCCTCGTCCGTCCAATCTTTTGCGATTCGGCCTCGCGGCGCCGCCGGCCCGCTTCGCGGGCAACGTTGGTGGGCCGCCACCCTCTTAAAGCGTCCGTCCTACAGATACGTCTTCATTGTCAGATTGAGCAGTCTCGGGTTCAGCCCGACGATCTGATCGCCGTCGACCGGCACATCGACCAGGATCGAGCGTCCCCGCGGGGCGTAACAGGCTTCGATGATCTCCCGCAGATTGCTCAAATCGGGCTTGACGGCGTAGCCGTCCCAGCCGTGCGCTTTGGCCGCCGCGACAAAATCGATGCCGGGCAGCCGGCTGTGATACCGCCGCTTGTCCACCTCTGGGATGACGACCTCCAGACCCTTGTCCACGATGGCATACGTCCCGTTGTTGATGATGAACACGCGGAGATCCAGCGCAGCGGCATCAGCCAATGCCCCGCCAAAGAGCCGCCAGCACCCGTCCCCAGTGAAGACAAAGGTGTGCAGGCTCGGATCGGCTATCTTGGCGCCGACGCCGAGACCGAACGCGCCGCCCATCGCCGAGCCGTCGTGCGTCGTGAAGAAGCGGATGGATGGATGCGGCCGCTGTGTGACATACTGGCGGTCTTTGTAGGCGATGCACACATCATCGAAGCCGATGCTGTGCGGCCGCCACAGGCGGTCCAGCATCTCATAGAAGGCGATGAAATCCACGCACCCTTGCTTCACATCTCTGGAAATCGTTCGCGTGTTGAGCGAGCCGGGAAGATCGGCATCCGGCCGCTTCGGAAATCCCTCACGCCCGAAACGGGCCAGGATCTCTTCCACGATCAGTCCGAGATCGCCGCGCACGAGGTGGTACTCGCCCGCAACCCGGTGCTTGAACTCTCCGTGCTTGTGCCCGTAGGCAGCGGGCAGGTCGGTGATGTGCCAGACGACGCCGGCCGGAATCTTGCTCAGATTGAGCGAGTATTCGCCCGCATCAAATCCCAGCGCGATCACGATGTCCTCAGGCGTGATGCTGCGCCACAACTCCATCGCCCTGTCGTTCCCGCCGAAGGAGATGTAGCCATAGCCGTAGCGGTTCGTGCGGGAGACAGCGCTGGCGCCGTTGACCGACCAGACCGTGGGCGCGCGCAGCACCTCGGCGAGATGCGTCGTCAGCCGCTCCATCCCGGCATACCGGGCCGCCTCGCTTCCGACGTACAGGATCACCCTGCGGCCGGCTGAGCGGGCGGGGAAACTGCGGAAGAACTCCTTGAGATCATCACGCGAGAATCGACGCGGCCGCTCCACCCAGGGGACGTCCGCCTCCCCCGGCTTGGAGAGAATGTCCGGATGGAAGGCGATGGCGACCGGGCGGGACTCCTGCAAGACCTCCTGGGCGCGCCGCAGCTGCGTGTCCAGCCGCTGCATGTTGTCGATGACGATGCAGCCGTCGCCCAGTTCGGCCTGAAGTTGGGGCACGGTGTTCATGCCGTACGCCGACACGTCCTGGAGGGGAGCCTGGCCGATCGACAGCGTGGAGTTCAGCGCGATCAGGTAGACGGCGGGAACGTTGTGGAGCTTCGCGTCGGTAAGGCCGCAGCCCCCGAGCTTCGTCGCGGCTCCGGTGGTGGTCACGCACCCGGCGATCCTGCCGGACGCGAAATAGTATCCCAGCGGAACAAACCCCGCCGCATACTCGCTCATCGTGAGCATGCGTGTCACGCCGTCTGCGGCCTGCGCCAGATCCGTAAACGGCTCCATCTGTTTGGCAACGTGGATCACGCCTCCGCCGTTGACACCGGCGAAGAACGTGATGCCCCACCGGCGCAGGGTGTCAATCAGGATCCGGTTGCCGCTGACCTCCTCCAGCCCTGCGCCGCGCGGGACTGCCGCCACCTGGGACACCGTTGCCATGTTCGCCCCCTGCCTGCCCGCCGTGATCGATCCGCGGTCCGGGCAAGAAAACAGATGCGGGAGACATCCTAAGGGCGGATGCTCCCGCGGTACCACCTTAGTTCCAACCCGCATGCGTGACGGGTTGGCACTCACACCTATATCGGCGGTGTCCGGCCGCGACTGGCTCTGGCTCGTCGCGGCAGCTCCGGGATGAGTTCAGCGGAGGCGACGGCTGCCGGATTTCACCACGTCCGGCTCTCTTGTGAGCCTGTCCCCGCCTACTACTTCCCTTCCTCGCAAATGCTCTGGAGATAAAGAAAAGCCTGAGCGATAGATCCCTGGAGGAACCTATCCCTCAGGCTTTTCTCCTGACGGTGTAGCGGTTGCGATCAACCGCCTGCGCCGCTTGGACCGACCGGCTCAATCGATCAGCCGTGGAACCCTAGGCGCACTTCCTCGAACTATGGAATTTCAGTGAACTTTAGCAGAGGTCGGCCAGGTTGTCAAGGGTGCGATGTGCCTCATAAATATGGTTACCGAGGTTACCGAATCGGGTACTGTTGCCTCAAAAACCCTGTTACCGAAGGGCTGGGGCCAACATGACCCGACGAAGCATCGAAGAATACGCCGCCACCATCCGGCCGCCCTATCGAGTGGCCTCCCGCAAGGAGAAGGCCCGCTTCCTCGCGGAGGTCTGCCGGGTCACCGGTTACCATAGGAAATCCGCGATCCGTTTGCTCCGGCGCCAGCCGCGTCCAGCCCAGCGTGCGCGCGGTCGGCCTCGCCGCTACGGCCCAGAGGTGATCCGCGCCCTGCGGCAGGTCTGGGACGCCAGTGACTATCTCTGCTCCAAACGTCTCGCGCCTTTTCTCCCATGCTACCCTCCTAGCGCTTGGTGCGGTGTTTCCCACAAAACCCGGAAGTAGATTCCGAGTCGAGGGCTTCGCCGTCACAGCCATGAGCTTTGAATTGGAGCCAGCGTTCCAGGGTCGATCAATGCATAAACGGTTCCCAGGCATGGTTCCAGATAGACATTGTGCCACTGACGGATAAAGCGAACGACTTGGACTCTGAAAGGCCCTGGGTAGCAGTCGAGCGCGGAAAACCTTGATAGGCGAGACCCTGGCCGTTCCCCAAACCACGCGCGGGTGATCCTTTACCAAGTCGGTCGAGAGGATTGGGGCGTTAGTGTCTGCGCGCCCGCTCAACCCTCGCGCGAGACCGAGCCGCGGCGGAGCGACGATCCCTTGCTAGCCGCCAGGTCCACAGGCTGGAAATCGGAAAGGCATATAGGGCAGGAAGTTGGTGCCAGGTACCAATTTGGCCGTGAAACGGTGCCTGGCACCGATTTGGCCGAAAACTCGCTACTTCTATCAGGCGGACTAACGTGGCTCGACGGGACAAGCGGAAGAGACCGGCGCGGGCCGGTCTCTTCTCACTCCGAAATTCCTGGTGCCGGGCGAGGGATTGAACCCGCCGCGGGGTCGCTCGCCGCGACCCCCATGAGGCTCGGCGGCCTCACGGCCACCCATCAGATAGAGTTGGTAGAACACGTGCCCTGAGGAAGCTGCCTTCACGTCCTCCAGCCGGTGCCCAGAGATGGTGGAGAGAATGTATGCAGTGCCCGCCGCCCCGACTGCCCGAGCGGAGGAAAGGTCGAAGCCCAAGACGCGCGTCCGCAAATCGCAGTGAGGCACCGCTACTGCATGACGCGGTCGGAAGGTGACGTCATGAAATGCACGGCAGTTCTCTCGGAGTGTGACCTCGCCTTCTGCACCGCCGTCCAAGTCGTCGAAAACCGCCTTCGGCAACCTGCGACCGGCCAAGGATCGGAAATCCTCGATGCTGACGACGCGTGGAGATGCCACTGCGCGTGACAGCTTAGTCATCTGCACCTCCCGAAATTTCCCAAATGGCGGGACATGTTGGGGCCCGCGCAGATCTCCACCGTCGTGGGGATCCCTCAGCCCTCTTTGCCTCACCGGCCGGGGTTACATAGGGGAGGGTACGATTCTTGCACGCCCGCTTGTAGGGTGTGGAGCTCAGCGGCGTGCTCATGGGTTGTGCCTCCCTGCGGAGTGGTTCACCTGCCCGAGTCGGTCCTCGATCGCGAAGTAGTAATCGATCAATTCCTCCGCGATGCGAAGGCTGTACGAGTCCCACTGGAACCCCTGCCAGCGCATCGCGTCGCTGCGGAAGATTCCTTTGCGGACCAGGAGCCGCTTGAAGAACGCGATCGAGAGGCGGATCTCCTGGTTGGTGAACGCAATCACGGGCAGCAACTCGCGAAAGATGGCCACCGCCTCCTCGCGGCGGCCCGACGCGTAGGCCCGGTAGATCGCCGCGTAGACCCTGACCATTGACGCTTCGGGAATCATGGCATTCACGCCGCGATCCAAGGCCTCGATCATCTGCGGGACAGCCCAGCCGCCACAGACGTAGAACGCCTCGCCAAACTCCTGGCGCACCTGGGTGTATTTCGGTCCCGCGGGAACCGTCTCAATTTTGATCCCCGCGAACGCCGGGATGAACTCTTTGAGAATCCGGAGGTCGGCAAGACTCAGCCCCGGACCGTTCCACTGGAGGTCCTGGATGATCAGAGGGAGATCGATCTGCGAGGCGATCGCCTTCAAGAACTCCGCGATGTCGCCGGGGACACCGCACAGCGCGTCAGGGACCGCGAGCAGGTACGCCGCCGCCCCCACCTCTGCTGCCAGTCTGGCGTACGCTCCGCACTCCGCCGCCTCATCCGATGAGGCCCCAACGATGAACGGCACCCGGTGCCGCGCGGCCTCGGCCACAAACCGGACGAGCTGGCGCCGCTCCTGGACCGAGAGATACGCGACCTCGCTGGCCACAGCCGGGGCCAAAATCCCGCCGGCGCCGCCGTTGATGGCGTCATCCAGGAGCCGCTGCAGGTCGTCGAAATCGATGTGGCCGTCTCGATCGAACGGGGTCTGCAGCACAGGCACGACGCCCTTTGGCAGTGACTCCGTGCGCATGCCTTCGCTTACCGCACCAGATTGGGCACAAACATCACGAGCTGCGGGACCATGGAAATGAGGAGCAGGCAGCCGATGAGGATCACGATATAGGGGACGAGCTCGCGCAGGATCTCCGCCATAGGCAGCTTGGTGAGCCCGCTCATCAGGAAAAGCAGCATGCCAAAGGGCGGCGTCAGCAGCCCGATCATCAGGTTCAAGACGGCCACCACGCCGAAGTGCACCGGGTCGATGCCGACCGCCTGGATGATCGGCACAACGATGGGGAAGAAGATCAGCATAGTCGCCAGGGTCTCCATGAACATGCCCAAGATGAGAAAGAGCACGTTCAGGATCAGCAGCATCAGAGTCGGATTGCGCGTGACCTCGAGAAAGGCCGCCGCGATCGTCTGGGGAATCTGCTCGCGGGCCAGGATCCACCCGAACACCGAGGCGGTCGTGACGATGAACATGATCATCGCCGTGTTCTCGACGACGCGCAGCAGCAACTTCGGGAGCTGCTTCAAGCCGATCTCCCGGTAGATCACCATCCCCAGGAACAGCGCATACAGGACGGCGACCGCTGCGGCCTCGGTCGGGGTGAAGAAGCCCGTGTAGATCCCGCCGAGGAGGATGGCCGGGGCCAGGAGCGGCGGGATGCCGGCCAGCAGCGCGGCGATGAAGCCGCGGAGCGCAACGCGCGGCTCGCGCGGATAGCCCCGCTGCAGCGCCTGCACATACACCAGGGCCATCATCGCCAGACCCATCATCATCCCGGGGATGATGCCTCCTAGAAACAGCGCGCCAACCGATACCTGCGCGATCGAGCCGTAGATCACCATCGGAATGCTAGGCGGAATGATGGGTCCGATGGTCGAGGTGGCCGTCGAGAGCGCGGCGGCAAAGGGCTTGGGGTATCCTTCCTGCACCATCGCCTCGACTTCCATCATGCCCACGCCGGCCGCGTCGGCGATGGCCGATCCAGACATGCCCGCGAAGATCATGCTGTTCACGACGTTCACGTGCGCGAGGCCGCCGGGGATGTGCCCGACCAGCGCTTGCGCGAAGGTGAAGATCCGCCTGGTGGTTCCCGACGTGTTCATGACCTCGGCCGCCAGGATGAAGAACGGCACTGACAGCAGCAGGAACGAGTCGATGCCGAAGATCATCCGCACCGCGACAATGGTGAGGTCGATGTTGCCGACCATCACCATGTAAATCGCGCAGCCCACGCCGAGCGCGAACGCCACCGGCAGGCCGGAGGCGAACCCCACCGCGACGACTCCCAGCAGGATCCACCTCTCCATCTAGCGCGCCCTCAGTGATTGGATCAGTCCGAGCGCGGCACTCCCGTGGTGAATGAGCATGAGCACGCATGCGAAGGGCACGATGGCCACAAGGTACCCGGACGGCATCTCCATCGCCGGCGACGGGATCTTGTGGTAGAAGGCGTAGAACGTGACGCCGCTCAGAAAGGCGTAGAGCAGGAACGCGATGATCACGACCTCGTGGACCAGGAGCAGCAGCGCCCGCGAACGGCCCAGCAGCCTGGTGGGCAGGAAGTCCATGCGAATATGGGCGTGCTTCCGGCTGATGTGGGCCGCGCCCAGGAAGACGAGATAGATGTACAGGTAGCGCGCCAGTTCGTCCGACCAGGTGGGCGGCTTCGTCAGGACGTCGCGCATGAAGACCTGGTAGACCACGACCAGGAACATCACAAACAGCGCAAGGGAGGGCACTCCTTGCTCGACAAGACGGAAGGCGCCCTCCCAGAACCGCTGCCAGCTGCTACGCGGACGCTTGGAGGTCAACGGCCAGGCTTACCGTCCCGCGGCCGAGATCGCCTCGTAGACGCCCTGTCCCCAAACCTTGCCAAACTTCTCGGGCAGGCAGCGCTTCGCCGCTGCGCGGAACGCCTCGATGTCGGGCTTCACGACTTCCATGCCTGCCGCCACGAACTTGCTCTGCAACTCGGCCTCATCCTTGAGAACCAAGGCGTTGGAGGCCTTCCCGCCCTCCTCGAACGCCTGCACCAGGATCTTCTGGCCGTCGGGGCCGAGCGCTTGCCAGGTTTTCTCATGAATGATCGGAATGAGCGGTCCTACCTGGTGGCCGGTCAGCACCAGGTACTTGGCCACCTCGTAGAACTTGAAGGCGTTGATGTTGGTGAACGGGTTCTCCTGACCGTCGACCACGCCGGTCTTCATCGCCAGATAGACTTCGCCGATCCCCATCGGCGCAGGGTTCCCACTCATGCAGCGCAGGTTCTCGATGTAGATCGGGTTGTTCGGCACCCGGATTTTCATCTTGGATAGCTCAGCCGGCGTCTTGAACGGCTTGTTGGTGGTGAAGTGGCGGGTCCCCAAGTACCAGACGTCGACGACGCGGACGCTGGTGGCGCTGGGGAGCTGCTTGAACAACTCCTGCCCAATGCGCCCCTTCATGATCTTGAACATGTGGTCGACATCGGCGAATAGATAGGCGGCCTCCAGGACGCCCACGGTGGCCAGGTACGGCGACATCCACGACGGGTTGCTGAACCACATGTCCTGGGTGCCGCGGATGGTGTTGATCATCTGCTCAGCCTGGCTGCCCAGTTGATCCCCCGGGAAGATCTGCAACTCCATCCGGCCGCCGGAGCGCTGCGCGATGATCTCCGCGGCCTTCCTGGCGCCCACGTCCACGGGGTGGCCGACCGGGTTGTTGGTGCCGAAGCGGATGACGATCTTCTGCTGCGCCTGCAGAGGCTGCAGGGTGACCAGCAGGACGAGGGTCGTGAGCACTGCGCCTGCGAGTATGCGCCTTCCGAAGCGCCTCATTCTCCCAGCCTCCTTCAGAGAGATCCCCCAATGGAATCCCCTCGCGCCAACCAGCGCGATGGGGTCTCGGTACCGCGCATCACCTCCCTACTTGCATCCTTTCAAGTTGCGACAGCACGCTGCGT
Organism: Armatimonadota bacterium; assembly: GCA_016193565.1. Lineage (GTDB taxonomy): Bacteria > Sysuimicrobiota > Sysuimicrobiia > Sysuimicrobiales > Kaftiobacteriaceae > JACPRY01. The sequence goes on along the minus strand of JACPRY010000024.1, from coordinate 33,122 downwards.
AACCGCGACCGCTCTTCGTCCCTCAGCGGCAAGAGAGGCCGCCGTGGCGGACCCACGTCGATGCCGCTCGCCAGGCTAAACGCCTCGCGAATGGCGGGAATCGGGTTGACCCGCCCCCCGGCGCCCAGCGCCCGGTGAAACGGCATCATCCGGTGATGCAGGTCGGTGGCCCCCCGCACGTCGCCGGCCTTGAACCGCCTGATCATCTCTCTGATCAGATCCCCCAGCGCGTGCGCGCCGCCGCTCACAACCCCCACTCCGCCCTGGGCCAGGACCTGCAGGGTCATCGCATCGTCCCCGGAGTAGACGGCCAGGTGCGGTGCGACCCGCAGGTAATCAGACGCCTGCACGGGATTCGCGCCGGCCTGATCCTTCACGCCCACGATGTTCGGCTGTTCGGCGATGCGCCCGAGCGTCTCGGGCATCACGTTCACCCCTGTGAAGAGCGGAATGTTGTAGACGATGATGGGCAGGCGTGTGGCACGGGCCACGGCGGTGAAGTGCTCGTAGAGTTCTTCCTGGGTAGGCCGGCTATAGTACGGCGCGATCACCGCCACGGCATCGTAGCCGAGGCGCTCCGCCTGTTCGGTTAACCGGAGGGTGTCCCGGGTCGTCACGGCACCGGTCCCGGCGACCAGGGGAACCCGGTTTCGGACCACATTCAGGGTCTGCTCGAACAGCCGGGTGCGCTCCTTGAACGAAAGGGCGTAAAACTCCCCTGTCGTCCCGGCCGTAAGCAGGCTGTCGCACAGGCGGTGCGCCAGCACGTACTCGATGACGCCGCCGAGCGTCGGGACGTCGATCTCTCCGCTGGCATCGAACGGTGTCAGCAGGGGCAGAATGACGTCGCCTAAGCGCTGCTCGATGCCCACGGCCACCCCCCCGAAGCTCGTTCTCACGGCCCCCTGACTAATTCGGATCACCTGATAGCGAGCCCTTCACCAGCCGGCGCAGGCGCTTCATCACATCGTTGCCGCCCTTCGCCGAAATACCGGGCGAGCGCCAGGTAATCTTGATAGAGCTCGTCGTAGACGCGCTGCTCGGCCGGGCCCTTTACCGCCTATGGGAGTACCTCCCCCGCGACCCCCTGCGGGCAGGAAATTGGTGCCAGGTACCAATTTGGCCGTGAAACGGTGCCTGGCACCGATTTGGCCGAAAACTCGCTACTTTTCTGTCAGGCGGACTAACGTGGCTCGACGGGACAAGCGGAAGAGACCGGCGCGGGCCGGTCTCTTCTCACTCCGAAATTCGTGGTGCCGGGCGGGCGTTTCTGGCGCTATCGAAGCCCGTCACGATAAGGGTGGGTCGACGCCCTCCACAGTCCCTGCAAGACGCCAGGCGCGAACGCGCGCAGCGGTCTGCCGGGACAACCTTGTGAGATCAGAGCTATCAAAGGCCGGCGTCTGGGAGGGAGACGAGCGCGGAAACCCTGATACGGCGTTTTCGCCTGCCAAAGCGAGTACCTCGTCAAACCTCTCTCGGCAATGGCAACTCATGGACACGAGGGGATTCGAACCCCTAACCCGTCGGTCGCTACGCTTCCCTCCTCCGGGGGACTAGGTCCCCCGGATCGCTCGCGCAGAGGTATCGGGAATCATCAGCGAGGATCTTCTGGCGCTCGCTGCCCCCTTTACCACCTGGGGGAGCTGCGCTCCCCCGCTCCCCCCTCGGGGTCGCGGGTTCAATTTTCTCAGCGAGGTTCTGGTGGAGACGGCGGGATTTGAACCCGCGACCCCCTGCGTGCAAATTTGGTGCACAGTTTCCCGTCCTGTGTCGTCCTGTGCCGCCCCGTTCCGTGCCGTCCGGTAGCAATCCGGTAGCAGGGATGTCGATTCGCTGCACTCTGTTCCGTGGTCGGATTCGGGCAACTGGTTTGAAGGTATCCGCGAGGGTGCGCCAGCAAAGGAAACGGCTAGGCGCAGCATCGAACTCGCTTTGCACGACCGTGCGGAGGCCTTCCATGCCTCGGCTGCCAACCGGCACAGTCACTTTCCTCTTTACGGACATCGAAGGATCAACGCTGCTGCTCGAGCGCCTCCGCGAGCAATATGCAGGGGTACTAGCCCAACACCACCGGTTGCTGCGCGGAACTTTCGAGAAACACGGTGGTCATGAAATCGATACCCAAGGCGACGCCTTCTTTGTCGCCTTTGCGCGCGCCAAAGACGCTGCACAGGCGGCGCTTGAAGCACAGCGCGCAATCACCGCACACTCCTGGCCTCAGGGTGTAGAGCTGCGTGTGCGGATGGGACTGCATACGGGTGAGCCCCTGGTTACAACCACTGGCTATGTCGGAATGGATGTCCACCGGGCAGCGCGCGTGTGCGCCGCAGGGTACGGAGGGCAAATCCTACTGTCAGAGTCCACACGCGTTCTGATTGGAAACGATCTCCTCGAAGGCGTCTCCCTGCGGAATCTTGGAGAACATCGCCTGAAAGACCTCGCCAGGCCGGAGCATCTTTTCCAACTCGTGGCCACGGATCTTCCAGCCGAGTTTCCTCGGCTAAGGTCGTTGAACGTTCTGCCCAATAATCTTCCAATCCAGTTGACTAGTTTCGTCGGGCGAGAGCGGGAAATCAATGAACTCATGCAAGCACTCTTCTCCACGCGTCTGTTGACTCTGACTGGAGCGGGTGGCGTCGGCAAGACTCGCCTGGCCCTCCAGGTGTCAGCGGAAGTTCTGGAGGAGTTCTCCGACGGAGTCTGGTTGGTGGAACTCGCAGCGCTCCCCGATCCGGAACTTGTTCCTCAGACCGTTGCAGCGGTGCTGGGGATCCGGGAGCAGTCTGGCCGTCCTGTACTCACCACCCTCGCAGACTCTCTGGGCCCCAGACGTCTTCTCCTCGTGCTGGACAACTGCGAGCATCTCATCGCGGCCTGTGCACAGTTTGCACACTCACTACTGCGTACCTGTGCTCATCTACGGATCCTGGCAACCAGCCGCGAAGCGCTCGGAGTTGCGGGCGAGACCGCCTGGCTCGTTCCCTCGCTCTCGATTCCGGATTCGCGGCGTACGTCCGCAGTTTCCATATCGCAGTTTGAAGCAGTACGGCTATTTGTTGAACGGGCCGCGGCCGCGCTGCCCATACCGCTAGCCATTGAGATGGCGGCGGCACGCCTGAAGGCCCTTTCCGTCGAGCAGATCGCGACCAGACTGGACGATCAGTTCCGCTTGCTCACAGCCGGGGGCCGCACCGTACTCCCGCAGCATCAGACGCTTCGCGCCACCCTGGACTGGAGTTACGACTTGCTGTCCGGAGAGGAGCGTCAACTGCTCCGGCAATTGGGAGTCTTTGCGGGTGGTTTCGCCCTAGAGGCTGTCGAGAAAGTCTGCGGGGAAGACGCAAGGGCACCAGAGGTGGTCAATCTCCTCACTCGTCTGGTGGAAAAATCTCTGGTCATTGCCGAGCGGCGGGACGACAGGGTGCGGTACCGGCTGCTGGAACCGATTCGGCAATACGCGCGCGAGAAATTCTCTGCATCCGGCGAGTCCGATGCGCTGCAGGGACGGCACCTGGAGTTCTTCCTGGCGATGGCGGAGGAGCCGCACTACGCACCCCACGGACCGACATTCGACCAGTGGCTTGAGCGAATCGAGGAAGAGCACGATAACGTGAGGACTGCACTCGATTGGGCTTTAGATGGAGCAGCGCCCAATGCCGGACTGCAGCTTGCCACAGCAATGTGGCGGTTCTGGGTACACCGAGGCTACCTAAGTGAAGGACGCAGCATTTTGGAACGTGCCCTGAGTGTGGCGGGAAACGCGTCTCCCTCTCTACGTGCTAGAGCTTTAAGCGGGGCCGGGTACATGGCTCTGACGCAGGACGACTATGCACGCGCAACAGCGCTCTGCGAGGAGGCCCACACCATTGCCCGCGCAGAGGGAGACCAGCAGGGGATGGCCATCGCCCTGGCCATTCTCGGCCACACGCTCTGGCACATGGGCGATGCAACCCGGCCCGCGCAGTTGTGTGATGAAAGCCTAAAACTCGCCAAAAGGTCGCAGGACCAGCGCACACTGGCCTCCTCACTGCGCGAGTTTGGCTACGTGGCGTGGCACATAGGTGACTACGAGCGACTTGCGCAGCTGGCAGACGAATACCTGCACCTCTCGCGACTCCTCGGGGATCGATCTGCTACCGCCGACGCACTGCTCCTGCTCGGTGAAGCCGCCCTAGGCGCTAAACAATACAGTCGCGCCGGAGCGCTCTACGAAGAGAGCCTGACATCGTCGCGAGTGCAGAAGGATAAGGTGGCAATGACACGCGCTCTCGTGAGCCTCGGGAACGTCGCTGCACACGACCAGAACTACGATCGGGCCGGGGCCTTATATCGAGAAGCGCTCACAACCGCTGCAGAACTGAGAGACATGTGGTGGCTGGTCCGTTGCCTGCAGGGAATGGCGGGTGCGGCAGCAGCACAGGGACAGTTTCCGCGTGCTGCCCAATTGCTGGGAGCCGTAAACCAGTTCCGGGAAACCATGGGGTCTCCCCTGCCCCGAACCGACCAGAATGGATACGATCGCACCATTGCGGTAGCGGGATCAAAGCTTGGCGACCAAGCGTTCCGGGCCGCCTGGGCTGAGGGGCGTGCGATGTCGCTGGAGCAGGCCGTCGCGCTCGCACTTGCTGATTCGTAATTCTTTATCCTCATCACAGCAGAGAGTCGCATGAAGCAATCGAAAAGTTCCCCGGCAGCGTCCAAGAAGACAGGTTAGCCTACACTTCCCTCGAGGTCGCGGGGTCGATGGCCGAGGCAGGAAATTGGTGCCAGGTACCAATTTGGCTATGAAACGGTGCCTGGCACCGATTTGGCCGAAAACTCGCTACTTTTCTATCAGGCGGACTAACGTGGCTCGACGGGACAAGCGGAAGAGACCGGCGCGGGCCGGTCTCTTCTCACTCCGAAATTCGTGGTGCCGGGCGGGCGTTTCTGGCGTTATCGAAGCCCGTCACGGTAAGGGTGGGGCGACGCCCTCCCCAGCCCCTGCGAGACGCCAGGCGCGAACGCGCGCGGCGGTCTGCAGAGGAATCCTCGTGAGATTGATTCTACCGCCGCTGTGGGTGTTTTCTGAACGGCGCCGCCCCGGCCTGCTCACCCGTTGCTGTCGGCTCCCCAATACGCTGTTGTCTCCGCAGCGGCCTCTCACACCGAAGACGCCCTGAAGAGGATGGCTCTGTCGATCGCGGAGGGACGTGCTGGCGGTGTTAAACGGCCGGCTCCCGCAGCACGTCGCAATCCCCGAAGTGTACGCCTCTGCAAAATGGTGAGAGATACCGACCAGAGGAAGAGCGCTTCTGCTGGGGAAGGTGTGTTGGTCGGGAGGATGTCAGTGCTTCCAAATGGGGTCAAAACACTTCTTCAGCAAGGGCAGCTTGCTATTGGGCAGTGGCTGACGTTGCCATCGCCTGCTATTACAGAACTACTCGCCAGCTATGGCATGGATTGGCTGCTCGTTGATACCGAGCACGGGCCTGCCGGATGGGAAACCGTCGAGGATATGATTCGCGCGATGAAAGGGACGGAGGTCGTTCCCCTTGTGCGGGTGGCCGGAAACGATCCGGTGCTCATTAAGAAGGCGCTGGACCGCGGCGCCTTCGGCGTTGTTGTCCCTCTGGTTAACACGGCAGAACAGGCAAAGGCGGCAGCGGCCGCATGCAGATACCCCCCAAATGGAATTCGAGGCGTGGCCGGCGGCCGCGCGAACCGCTACGGGGTGGACCTCGTCAAGTACGTAGCCGAGTGGAACCAGCGGGTACTGGTGATCTGTCAGCTCGAGACCAGGGAGGCCGTGCAAAACGCCGAGTCGATTGCGACGGTTCCAGGAATTGATGTGTTGTTTATCGGTCCTAACGACCTGTCGGCGAACCTGGATCGTTTCCGCAAATTCGAGGATCCCGAGTTCACGCACGCAGTCGACCGGATCCTGCAGGCCGCCCGTGCGCATCGCAAGGCAGCTGGCATCATGGCCGCGGGGGCCGACGATACCCTGGCTCGCGTCGACCAGGGATTCCGTTTTATCTCTGTCGGCTCAGATACGCGGATGCTCGGCGCAGCAGCCGCATCCACATACGAAAAGATCAGAAAGGGCCTGAGTGAACGGAATATCCCTACAGCCGGACGTTAAAGATCACACGTTAGGGGCAGGCGCACCTGGCAGCGTCATCGACATAACCGACGGTTAACCAAGCAGCACCCAGGACCCTGAGGCACGGGCCTCGCTGAGCCGACCTTCGTCGTCGTAGACACGGATAGCCGCCGGGTCCACCTCAAGACTAAGGCGCGTCCCGCGGGACGCGACGAATTCCGGCCCGGTCACGGCTTTGATCCGCACCCCGCCCAGGATCACGTCTACAATCTTCTTTCGCCCCAACGGCTGAACTAAATCAACGACTCCCTCCGGTCCAGCGCCGATCCGCACTTCCTCAGGCCTCACGCCCACGACCGCCTCGCCTTGCATTCCGGAAACTCGAAAGGCGAGATTGCCAGCGGCCGCGACACCATCCCGCACCGTGCATGGGATAAGGTTCATCGGCGGACTTCCGGTAATCGCGGCGGTAAACGTCGTTGCCGGACGTCGGTAAACCTCTTCTGGAGTACCAATCTGTTCAACCGCGCCATCGTGCAGCACGAGGATGCGGTCGGCCAGTGCCATCGCCTCTTCATAGTCGGCGGTGGCACACAACTGCGCGCTGGAACCGTTCACGAGCTGGCTTCCGACGGGCGTGGCGAAGGTGATCGAGAACGGCACAGCGCTGATCATGACCCCGCACCAGACGATCGAGACGGTCTTGGTGGCCGTGGCATATGAAGGGGAGGGGGTGTCCCGCATCACCCAGGCCGGGTCTGTACAGCAGTAAGTAGAGGCTTAGAGCAGGCAATAAACTCGTCGGCGGACTAATGGGCGCGCACTATTCCAGACCTACACCTGAGGAGGTGAGGGGAGAGGGAAAGTGAAATCTCATTATGAGGACGATTTGTCCATGATGCGGACAACGAGCACGTTCGCCACAGAGGTCCGTGTCAGGGCAACAGTGGTACGGTGAAGAGACGATCCGGAGGTGGGGCATGATGCACAGGACCTGGCTGTGGGCGAGAAGCAGCCTCTTGTTGACCTTAACCGTGACGGTGGTGTTGGGCCTCCTGGTGCCCGCACGTTCCCAGGATGTTGTCACGCTGCGGTTCTCCAACTGGCATCTAGTGGAAACGGTATGGGGGCGCTCGCTCCGAGAAGCGATCAACATCTTCGAGAGTCGGAACCCGGGGATCCGGATTTCCCCGGAGCCGATTTCCTATGCGGAGAAAGAACCCCGCTATCAGATCGAATGTGCCGCCAGACGAATGCCGGATGTCGTCAAACTTCACAATTTTTCTCTGACGTTGTTCTTCGAACTGGGCTGCGCGGCTGATCTCACCTCCTTCATCCAGCGCGAGGGTCCGGGATTCCTCAAGACCTGGTACGATACGCCGATGCAAATCATGACACACAAAGGAAAGATCATGGCGATGCCTGGCGATTTCATGTCGATGGTGGTGATCTATAACCGCGACCTATTCAAGGCGGCAGGACTCGATCCGGACAAGCCGCCGAAGAACTGGACGGAGTTCCTCGAATACGCCAGACGGTTGACCCGCGACACCGATGGAGACGGACGGGTCGACCAGTGGGGATTCAGCATGCCGGCCTCCAAGAATCCCGGCCTGCCGCTGCGGATTCTCCCGGTCGTCTTCAGTTTCGGCGCGGACTTCCTCACGCCAGACGGGCGGAGCTCCGCGATGGACTCGCGCGAATTCAGAGAGGCGTTCACGTATATTGTCGAGCTCGCCACCGTGCATCGAGTGGTCCCACCTGGCGTGACGACCTTCGGCCCCGGGGATGTGCGCACGCAGATGGCGAGCCGCCGGGTGGCGATGAAGATCGGTTCAGGGTGGTCGTATCCGATCATCAACGACCTCAATCCGTCGCTGAAGGCCGCAGAGACGTTGGAAGCCGCGCCGGTTCCCGTCGGCAGAAAGCAGACCACGGTGGCCTGGCTGTCGGGCTGGATCATGAGCCCGCATACGCGGAACCCCGACGCTGCCTGGAAGTTCATCAAGTTTCTAAGCAGCAAAGACATCGAGAAGAAGTTCTTTGAGGACAACCGCGTGATTTCGTCGCGAAGGGACGTCAACACGCTGCCCCTTGTGCGGACCGACAAGTTCTCTCGGGTCATCGTTTCGCAGCTGTCCCAGGCGAGGCTTGAACCTCTGATCAAAGAGTGGCCGGAGATCTTTGACGCCTTCGCCACGGCCCTGCAGGAGGCTATCACGGGAGCGAAGACGTCGGAGCGCGCGCTGGCCGACGCCCATGCCCGCGTCAACGCGATCCTGGCGCGCCCGCGCTGAGGTGAAGGCCGGGGACCCCTTGTCGCCAGGTCCCCGGCCGCATCCGTCGACTGCGATTCGCGTGCTCGGGTTCAGCCTGCGGGATCGTCATTCGGGCTATGTCTTCATCGCCCCCGCAATCCTGCTGCTGGTGGCAGTCCTGGCTTATCCGGCTCTGCGCAGCCTGCGCCTGAGTCTTGCACACCCGGGTCCCGGTCCGGGTGGCGTCACCCTTCTACAATACGGAGAACTGCTGGGTTCAGGCCTGTTCCGGCAGGTGGTCCGGAACACCGCGCTGTTTGTGGTGGCCAGCGTGGCGCTACATGTGGCGCTGGGACTCGGTATCGCCCTGCTGCTCAACCGGCCCCTGTACGGACGGACGGCGTTCCGCGTCCTGGCGCTGCTACCCTGGGTTGTGCCGGACGTCGTCGCCGGGATTATCTGGAAGTGGATCCTCAATCCTCTCTACGGCGTGCTGAATGAAGGGCTGTTTCGCCTGCACGTGATCGCGGCCCCGGTCGAATGGCTCACCGCACCAACGCTGGTTCTGCCCAGCGTGATTCTGGCGAATGTCTGGCGCGGGTTTCCATTCGTGATGATCATCTTCTTGGCGGGGTTGCAGAGCATCCCCGCGGAGCTATATGAAGCGGCAGCGATCGACGGTGCAGGGACGGTGCAGCGCTTTCGCCATGTCACCCTCCCGGGGCTGCGCAAGATTTTCGTTGTGGCGCTGGCCCTGGATACGATCTGGGAGGTGCGCCGTTTCGGCCTTATCCAGGCGATGACCGGTGGAGGCCCGGGCACGCTGAGCGAGGTGCTCTCCACGCAGGTCTTTAAGCAGTACTTTCAGTTTTTCAAGTTTGAGTATGCCTCCGCCATGGCCATCGCCATGACCGGGCTGCTGCTCGTCGTTTCACTTCCTTATGTTCGAATGATCGTTCGGGAGGAGTAGCTGTAACCGTGGAGACCGCGGTCATTTATAGCCGGTCGCGACTCGTCGCGGGGTTCGTGTATTCGCTCCTGACCGTGATCGGCATCTTCGTGCTTTTCCCATTCCTCTGGATGTTGTTGACGTCGCTCAAACAGGAGACGGAAGCGCTGCGGGTCCCGGCCACCTGGCTCCCTCAGGCACCGACCGTGGAGGCCTATGTCACGATGTGGCTCCGTAAGAACTATGCGCGGTATTTTTTGAACAGCACGATCGTGGCGCTGAGCACCGCTGTGATCTCCACATTCCTCGGGGCGATGGCGGCGTATGGGTTCTCACGGTTTCGCCTGCGTGGCCGTGCCTGGCTCATGGGGTTTATTCTCACCACGCAGATGCTTCCCGGCGTGTTGCTGGTGGGTCCGTACTTCCAGATTCTCTCCAGCGTTGGGCTGTACGACACGCGAACGGGTCTGATCGTCGCCTTTCTGACCATTTGCCTGCCCTTTGCCACCTGGATGCTCAAGGGGTTCATCGACGGCATTCCCGTCGAGCTGGATGAGGCGGCCATCGTCGATGGGGCTGGACGGTTTGAGGTCTTTGCCCGCATCGTGGTGCCCCTCATCCGGCCGGGAATGGTCGCCACCACGCTCTTCGCCTTCCTCCTGGCGTGGGGAGATCTGCTGTGGGTGCAGACCCTGACGAACAGCGAGGCCATGGTCACGGTGACGCTGGCGATCGCCCGTACGGTCCAGGAATTCTACGTGAAGTGGCCAGAGTTGATGGCTGGCGCGTTAATGGGCGGACTGCCGGGGATCGTGCTCTATCTGGTCATGCAGCGCTGGCTCGTTCAGGGATTGACGGCCGGCGCGATCAAGCAGTAGGCGGAGCTCTGATGCGTGGGGTGATGAAGGTCGGACGCGGTGTGGGGCTGGTGGAACTGCGGGAGATTCCTGATCCGACGCCCGGACCGGGTCAGGTGCTGATCCGCGTCAGCGCTGCGGCGATCTGCGGTACCGACCTCCACATCTATCACGACGAGCATCCCTACTGGCCTCCCCTAGTTCTAGGACATGAGTTTGCTGGAACTATCGCGGCCATGGGCGAGGAGGTCAAAGAGTACGTCTTGGGGGACCGGGTGGTCTCTGAAACCAGCACAGGCAGCTGCGGTGTGTGTTCGCTATGCCAGAGCGGTAACCGTCACATCTGTGCAGACAAACGTGCGCTCGGGATCGGCCGGGACGGCGCATTCGCTCCTTATGTGCTGCTGCCGGCCGCCCTGCTGCACCGCATTCCTAACGGCTTGACTGTGCAGGAGGCGGCGCTGTGTGAGCCAACGGCGATCGCCGTTCATGCGGTGGTCGAACGCGCGCGTGTTCAGCCCGGTGAGAGCGTCGTGATCCTGGGCCCTGGGCCGATCGGCCTGCTGTGCCTACAAGTGGCGCGAGCGTCTGGGGCGCGGCCGATCGTTGTCAGTGGCACTGCGGCCAGTGGGGCGATCCGCCTCCCTGCAGCGCGGGCGCTGGGCGCGGATGTGGTGGTGAACATCGCCGAAGACAACCTCGTCGATCAGGTCATGGCCGTGACCGATGGCCTGGGAGCCGATGTGGTCATCGAAGCCTCCGGCGCACCTGCGGCAATCGCGCTGTTGCCCCGGCTCGTGCGACGGTTGGGACGGATCTGTCAGGTGGGAGTCGTGGGGCGGCCCACCGTCGACTTCCCCTGGGACCTGGCGCTGTTCAAAGGCGCAGAAGTTCAGTTCTCGTTCAGCAGTCGGCACACGAGTTGGCTCACGGCGCTCCGGTTGCTTGCGGCCAGACAAGTACTGGCCAAACCGCTCCTGACGGTGGAAGTGCCACTCGAGCGCTGGCACGAGGCGTTTGAAGCTCAGGACCGGGGCCGGGCGGTGAAGGCCCTGTTGATTCCCGCAGACTCCGGATGAAACTAGAGGGACGTCGGGCGATCGTCACGGGCGCCGGCCGGGGGATCGGTCGGGTGATCGCGTTACACCTGGCGGCGGCCGGGGCCGATGTGCTCGTCAACAGCGTCACTGCCGCGCACGTCGAGGCCGTCGCCGAAGAGATCCGCAACACGGGCCGTCGTGCGATTGCGGTAGAGGCCGACGTCACTGACTGGGATGCTGTCGTCGAAATGGTCTCCACCGCTCGGGCGGAGCTGGGGGGCCTTGAGATTCTCGTGAATAACGCTGGCATCATCCGCCGGGGCACCCTCGACACGATGACACTGCAGGACTGGCACGACGTGATCGCGGTCAATCTCACCGGCACCTTCTACTGCTGCCGTGCGGCTGCGCCGTTGCTGAAAGCCAGCGGCTGGGGGCGCGTCATCAACATCACCTCCATCGCGGCGAAGGTGGGCGACATCACCTCCGCCCCGGGGTACGGTCCCTCGAAGGCGGGAGTCATTGCGCTCACCAAAACGCTCGCGCGTGAGCTTGCGCCATGGGGGGTGACTGTGAATGCCGTGGCGCCACATACAGTCGAAATCGGAATGAGCACGCAGATGCCGACCGAAAGGCGGGCCGCGATCGCGGCCGGCATCCCCCTGGGGCGGCTGGCGACCGCGGAGGAGGTCGCCGGGGCCGTAACGTTCCTGGCTTCTCCTGAGGCAGGGTTCATCACGGGCGAGACGCTGAATGTCAACGGCGGCGCCTCCATGGACTGAGCATCACGCATGGAACGACGGTATGCTGCAGGCAGCCTCCAGCACTTCGCCGCTCACGCGCTCAGGTGGGCTGGCGCCAGGGGTGAAGATGCTAACCTGGTCGCCGAGGGGTTGACGGCGGCTGATCTCCGCGGGGTGCATTCACATGGCGTGGTACGTACACGAATCTACGTCCTTCGGCTCAAGCACGGCTCGATTAATGCGAATGGCTCTCTCCGCGTCGTCCATGACGCCGGGCCATTGGTCCTCGCCGATGCAGGAGATGGACTGGGCATCGCAATGGCGGCCAGGGCTATGGATATGGCGATCCAGCGTGCGCAATTGCACGGCGTGGGTGTGGTCGGCGTACGCAACAGCAGTCACTGTGGAATGCTGGCATGGCCGACCATGCGGGCCGTCCGTATGAAGATGATTGGGATTGCGATGAGTAACGCGGACGCCAAGGTAGCGCCCTGGGGCGCAAGAACAAAGTACCTTGGGACGAATCCCATCGCGATTGCCATTCCGACGGCGCACGAACCGCCGATCATCCTGGACATGGCGACTAGCTTTGTTGCCCACGGCAGGATCGTGGCTGCCGCCACGCGGGGCGAGACGATCCCTGCGGGGTGGGCTGTGGATGGCGATGGCCGAATGACGACCGATCCTCACCAAGCTCTGCAGGGGGCGCTCCTGCCGTTTGGCGGCGCCAAGGGTTCAGGGCTTGCTCTGATCATCGACGTGTTGGCAGGGCTGTGGACTGGGGCGCTCTCGGGCCCGATGATCACGCCGCTGTATCAGCAACTCGATCGTGCTCAGGGGCTGGGGCATCTCTTCGTCGCCTTCTCCGTGGAGGCATTCACGGATCTGGAAGGATTCACGGAACGGGTCGATCGTTTTATCCGCGACATCCGGTCTCTGCCTCCTGCGGAAGGGCACACACGCGTATATCTGCCCGGAGAGATCGAGCACCTGCGAACGATTGAATATCAGGAGCGTGGCATCCCGTTGCCTCCCGACGTGGTAGCAGAGATCCAACGGGTGGCGGGTGAGATCGGGATCGCCGCACCGGTAGGGAGCTGAATCTTCCATGCGAACGTCCAAACGCGCGCCTGTGCATTCTTCAGATCGGAGGCAGGGATCACCCCGCGACGCGGTCCAGTCCGTCAAACGGGTGATTAACCTTCTGGAGGCGCTCGGAACCGCCGCACGGCCGCTGAATGTCCGTGAGCTTAGCGCGCAGGTAGCCTTGCCTCGTCCCACCGTTTACCGGCTCCTGCAAACCCTGAGTTCTCATGGGATGGTCGTGGCCACCGATGGCGGTTTTGCCATCGGACCCCGTGTGCTCTGGCTTGCAGCCCAGCGCCTGGACCAGATTGAGTTGCGTGCTGTTGGCAGACCGGTCTTGCTTGGCCTGCGCGATCGAACCAGGGAGACAGCGCATATGGCAGTCTTGGAGCAGGGACAGGTAGTCTACATCGACAAGGTGGAGCCAAACGGACCCCTTCGCATGGCCTCTGCCATCGGCAAGATCATGCCGGCACACAGCACGGCGCTGGGCAAGGCGATGCTGGCCTACCTCCCGGAGGACGAGGTCCGACACATTCTGCAGACATGCGGTATGCCCCGGCGCACGCCCAATACGATTGCTGATCAGCCCAACTTTTTTGAGGAGTTGGCCGCCGCGCGGTCACGAGGCTTTGCCATCGATAATGTTGAGAACGAAGATGGAATCCGGTGTGTGGGCGCGCCGATCTTTGACCACCGTGGACAGGTGGCGGGGGCGATTAGCCTCTCAGGATCCATGCGAAGTCTGACCGTTGAGCGGATCCGGCGATCGCTGGGGCCGGAGGTCCGCGAGGCCGCATTGCGAATTTCGAAAGCCCTGGGATGGACGGGGACTGTGGCGCGGAGGGACGGTGAGAGGAGATGACAGGCGACTTGCGGCATGTGGTAGAACGGTTTCGCGCCGTGACGACGGCTTCAGTCGCGGATGCGGTCGACCGCGTGGCGAAGCGTGCCGGATTTATGTCGTATGAGATCAAGCCCATCATGCCGTCCAAGATTGTGGGGCCAGCGGTGACGGTCCTGGAACGCGCCAGTACAGAAAGCCAACCTCCGCTGCATGCCCTCGAGGCGATCGATGAGGCGGCGCCAGGAGCGATCATTATCATCGGGATGGAGGATGCGGAGGGCAGCAGAGACGTTGCGCAGTGGGGTGGGTTGATGACAGCGGGGGCTGTGGTGCGGCGTCTGGGAGGTGCCGTTCTCGACGCGGGGGTGCGAGACGTCGAAGAGGTCAGGCAAGCCGGCTTTCCAGTCTTCTCCCGCACCGTCATCCCCTCCAGCACCGTGGGACGATATGTGACCGTCGCCAAGAACATTCCGGTGGTATGCGGCGGCGTCCAGGTCCACCCGGGCGATATTATCGTCGGCGATACCGATGGAGTCGTCGTCGTTCCCCAGGAACGGGCAGAGGAGATCCTTGTCACTGCCGAGCAGATCGAGGAAACGGAACGACGAATGACGGAAGCCATCAAGCGCTTGGGCTCGATCACGAAGGCCGTCAAGGAGTTCGCTCGCATCTAGATGACGATCGACGAGAGGACCGCGGAGTGGAGGAGATTCTCGCTCTAGGAGAACCCCTGGTTGAGTTCGCTGCGGAGCAGCGTGGCCGGCTAAGCAGCGTGACAGCGTTCCGGCGGGGCTGGGGAGGAGACACCTCGAACTTCGTCGTGGCCGCCGCTCGGATGGGAGCTTCTGTCGGGTATATCACCCGGCTCGGCGGCGATGAGTTTGGCCGGTCATTCCTCAACCTATGGAGGAAGGAAGGTGTTGACGCCTCCCAAGTGATCGTTGATCATGACGGCTTCACGGGGCTCTACTTCATTGCACTAGAAGAAGCGGGGGAGCATGACTTCACCTACTATCGCTCCGGCGCTGCTGCGAGCCGGTTGCAGCCTCAGGATATGGATCCGGCCTACCTCGGTGCGGCCCGCGTCTTCCACACAAGTGGTATCTCTCAGGCCATCTCCGATTCCACTCGCGCTACCGTCGATGCCGCCGTTGACCTCGCGAAAAGCCGCGGGGTATTGGTCAGCTACGACGCGAACGTTCGTCCAAAACTCTGGCCCCTGGCGACGGCCCAGTCCGTCATCAAGGCGACCATCTCTCGCACAGACGTCGTCTTCCTGAGTACCGAGGATGCGGAGTACCTCTACGGCGGCATGAGAGCAGAAGATGTCGCGAACCACGTCCTGGCAGCCGGCCCGCGGCTTGTGGTGCTGAAGCAGGGAGCAGGCGGCTGTCTCATCGGCTCTACTGAAGGAGCCCCTATCCAGGTGCCTGGATGGCAGGTGCAGGTTCTCGATACCACGGGGGCGGGCGATGCCTTTGACGCGGCCTTCCTGGTCGAATGGATGCGGGGTACTCCTTTGGAGAAGGCAGGGCGTTTCGCTAACGCTGTGGGCGCACTGACGTCAACTGGGTTAGGTGCAGTGCATCCGATTCCGACTCGCGCGCGTGTTGAAGTGTTCATGACCCAAGTGGAAACAGGTACTACGAAAGGGGGGAGTACGGAGTGAGAAGTCACAGGTTTGGTGGAACGCGAAGACTGAGGCCTGTTATTCTTGCAGGTGCTGTTATTGCCACCTTCTTGTTGGCACTCGGGCCGGTGGGAAGAGCAGCTCCGGCGCCCATCAAGCTGAAGGCGGGCATCGTGGCTGCGATCGATCAGCTCGGCGTGCCGGTGGCGCTAGATCGCGGGTTTTTCGAGAAGTGGGGGCTTGATGTGACCATCGCCACCCCATATCCCACCGGGGTAGACCAACTCAACGCCCTGCAGGCCGGCGAGATCCAGATGGCACAGGTCGGTGTGCCGATGATCGGTGCCGTCCTGCGCGGCATGGACCTGGTCATCCTGGGGAACTACAGCGGCAGCTCCGTGCGGTTGGGCGGCGATGACACCATGGCCCTTGTGTCGCGGGAGGGTACGGGAATCCGCTCGATTCGCGATCTGAAAGGCAAGAAGGTTGCAGTGTCGTTCGGCACCATCAGCCACCTATACATCCTGGGGATTCTCGACCGCGCTGGGTTGGCCGTAGCGGACGTTACATTGGTGAACACGCCGCCCGGAGAGATGCCGGTGGCGTTGCGAGGCGGGGCGGTGGACGCTTTTGCGACGTGGGATCCCTGGCCGGTCATCGCGTTGGGAGAACTTGCGACCGCCTATGAAGTCGTGCGTGGAGGCGGGTTCATCGGGTTCATGGGCTTCAACGTGGCCTTGCGCACCTGGGCGGAGCGAAACACAGATACCATCGAGCGCTTTCTGGCGGCCCGGGCCGAGGCGGACAAGTTCATGAGGGGTGAGGCTGTCAAGACGGCCATTGTCGCAGTACGCTGGCTGCCGGGACTTCGTCCTGAGGTCGCCCTGCGTGGCGTGCGCAACAACCTGCCGACGATCGACATCCGTATCTCCTACTTTAACTATCTCGCCCTGCACAACGCTGTGAACACGCTCAACCGTCTGGGCTTCATTCCGGGGACGTTCGACGTAAACAAAGTGTTCATGCCTGGGCCAATCAACAGTGTCATTGCAAAGTATCCTGATCTGTTCTCGGACCTTCCGCCGATCCCGGGCTCCGCACGGGTGAGCACCGGGTTCGTATTCAAACCGCCCTCGAGGTAGGACGCTTCTTATGACCGACGCGCAGACCGTGGCGCCCTTGCTGGCGCCACGGTCACTTCGGAGAGCGGCGGCTGCTACGATTTCCGCGGCCCTGTGGTTTGCCGTACCCTTCGCCCTGCTCTTGACTGCCTGGGTGGTCGCCGTACGAACCTATGGGATTCCGCTTCGTGTCTTCCCGGCACCTGCGGATGTGGGGGCTGCGTTTATGGCGCAACTGAGGGAGGGCGCACTGGGCAACCACATCTGGCAGAGCCTGCGCCGCGTGCTGGTCGGAGGCATCCTGGCTGTCACCACCAGCATTCCTCTGGGGGTTGCGATCAGCACTAACCCGCTCGTCGCCGCATTTTTTGCCCCTGTCCTCCGCTTCTTCGCAGTCCTCGCTGGGATTGCATGGATCCCCCTGGCTACCCTTTGGTTTGGATACGGGTTTGGGGCGATCACGTTCATCATCTTCAATGCGGTCTTCTTCGTCGTTACTTACAACACGATCTTGGGAGTCAGCAGCATCCCGCAGCCCCTGCGGGATGCTGCGTGGTCGCTAGGAGCCAATTGGTGGCAGGTGCTGACCGAGGTCCTCCTCCCGGGCGCCCTCCCCAATATCGTGACGGGGATCCGCACCGGGATGGGGTTCGCCTGGCGCGGACTGATCGCCGCTGAGATCATCGCCACGAACGCCGGGTTGGGCTACATGCTCTTTCTGGCCCGTGATTTCTACCGCACCGAAGTAATCGTGTTGGGGATGATCCTCATCGGTGCGATCTGGGTCGCCATCGACCGGCTGATCCTCGCTCCCATCGAGCGGCGCACGATTGAACGGTGGGGGCTGGCCCGGACGCTGACATGATGCGCTGGATTGCTCGCAGCCCTGCCCTGCACACCCTGGGGCCCTTCCTGCTGCTCACCGCTATCTGGGGCCTTGTGGTGGAGCTGGAAGTCTACCCCCGCGCCTTCTTCCCGGGCCCACTGGATGTGGCCCGTGCGTTTGGCACACTGGTCTACAAAGGGGTACTCCCTGTTTACCTCCAAGACAGCATGACGCGGCTGGCAGTGGGCGCGGCGGCGGGGGTCGTGGTGGGTGTCCCATTCGGGCTGCTGATCGGCCTCCATCCCGCCAGCTATCGATTCTTTTGGCCCCTGATTATCTTCTTTCAGGCTATCGGGGACATCGCCTGGCTGCCCATCCTGCTCATCTGGTTCGGCTTTACCCTCACCACGATGACATTCGTCATTGTCTATACAGTCATCTTTCCGGTGATCTTCAACGCGGCTCTTGGCGTGCGCACGATTCCCACGGAGATGATCCGTGCCGCTCAGAGCCTGGGAGCCTCACCATTTCGCATCCTCTGGGACGTGATCGTCCCCGGCGCCCTGCCGAATATCATCACCGGCTTGCGAAACGGGCTCGGGTACGGCTGGCGTGCGCTCATCGCTGCCGAGATTATCATCGGCACGAGCGGCGTCGGTTTCATGATGTTCGACGCCCGTCGGAGCGGCAGCGTGATAGAAATGATCCTCGGGATGATCCTGCTTGGCATCCTCTGGTACGTGGTGGACGCTGGGCTGCTCCGGCCGGCGGAGCGCGCCACGATCGAGCGCTGGGGACTCATGCGCCCGGCTACGTAGGGACGCGATGGGTGGTCTCATCATCCGCAATCTGAGCAAGACCTATTTTGACATCTACGCGGGGCACCACGTCACGGCGATCGACGAGGTCTCTTTGGAGATCCAGAACGGTGAGTTCGTCGCAATCCTTGGGCCAAGCGGATGCGGCAAGACCATGGATAATGTGGGCTTCGGATTGAAGATGCGGGGCATCGCCAAGGTGGAGCGGGACCGCATCGCACGGGAGTATATCGAGCTCGGCGGTCTGGAGGGTTTTGAGCACCGGTACCCTCACGAACTCTCCGGTGGTATGCAACAGCGCGTGGGGGTCGCCCGTGTGCTGGCAAACCATCCCGACCTGATGTTGATGGACGAGCCCTTCGCCAGTGTCGATGCGCAGACCCGGATGACGCTGCAGGAGGAACTCACTAGGATCTGGGAGGCGAAGCAGCCCACCATCCTCTTTGTCACCCATGATGTGGAGGAGGCGGTCTTCCTCGCCAACCGGGTGGTCGTGCTAACGCCCCGTCCCGGCCATGTGCGGGAGATCGTCGGTGTCGAGCTGCCGCGGCCACGGACTTGGCAGAAGCTGATCGAGGATCCCGGATATAAAGGGTTGGCAGCGCGCGTGCTCTCGCTGGTTAGGGCGCCGGTGGCGTGATGCTGCGCCTCGTGACATCCCGTCCCGGCCGCATTATCCTTCTGATCATCCTGGTCATCATCAGCTGGCAGGCTTGGCTCACATACCAGGCCACCGGAAAGGTCCCGCCTGATCTCCGCGCGCATGCCTCGGCGCGGGGCACGGTGGATCTGCGCGTCACCCTACGCTTTCCCCCGGAACGCTTTCATATTCTAACGTTCCAGCGGTTCGGGCGGGTATCGGGTTCTGATGGCAATGCTGTGGAAGTGCGCAGTGTGCCCGTGCATCGAGTGAAGGAGATCGCTAGGTTCTACTGGGTCAGCCAGATCGCGCCGCTCCCCAAGGAAGGTGAGCAGCCCTGACCACCTTCGATTTCATCCTCGAGCAAGGCATCTTTGCGGTCATCAGGACATCACCACCCTCCGTTCTCGTCTGGTGCAGAAGCTCCCGTTGCCAGGAAACGTAGCGACAGATGCGCGAAAAGTGGAGGGATGAACGCGAGTCTTGATCGCATCGTTCAGGTCGGCGTCATCCCGATAATCCGGGCCCCATCGGTGGAATCCGCCCTCCGGATCAGCGAGGTGTTGATCCAGGCGGGCATCCCCATCATTGAGGTGACATTCACCGTCCCCGATGCCCTGAAGGTGATACGGCAGCTGCGGGGCGCCTTTCCCGAACTGCTTATCGGCGCTGGAACCGTGGTCGAAGGAGCAGCGGCGCGCCACGCGATTGATGCGGGAGCCGAGTTTCTCGTGAGCGTCGTCGCCCCACCGGAAGTGATCGCAGTTGGCCGTCAGACCAGCATCCCTGTCATTCCAGGAGCCTTTACGCCATCGGAGATCATGGCAGCACTGACACTCGGCGTCGAGGTGGTGAAACTCTTCCCGGCCAGCGTTGGTGGCCCTGGCTACCTCCGCGCGTTGCAGGAGCCGCTCCCGTCACTTCGGGCCATCCCCACCGGGGGCGTGGACTCCGCCAATGTGCACGAATGGTTTGCCGCTGGCGCAGTGGCGGTGGGCGTCGGCTCGGGTTTAATCCGCGACGTAGTTACCACGGGGGATTACGCCAGCCTCAGGCAACGTGCGGTGGAGTTGATGGCAGCGGTCCGACGCGCCCGCAGGGCCGTCCAGCCCAGGTGACCGAGAGCGATACGATCCCGCGCAGGCGGCTTAATGATCTCTTTTCCCTTCCACTCGCATGGATCTTCCGGCCATGCACTTTCGACCGCGCATCACACACGAGACGGGCGCAAAAGGTAGGCATCCTCTTGGGCGAGAAGATCGACCGGCCAAAGAACTGCAGATTCTGGGGGCAATGGTGGAAGATGAGATTGCCAGAGGTGTTGCTGTGCCGGCGCAGTGGAAGGTACTCATCACCGCCCGATCGTTTTTCGAAGGCAGCCCTGAGCCCGCCGACCTGCTACAAGGCGCCGGGGTCGAGGTCATCGCCATCCCGGGCGATCGGCCCCTCACAGACAGCGAGCTCGCCACGCGTGTAGGAAAGATCGACGGCATTATTGCCGGCGTCGACCGTATCGGACCGCAGACGTTCGCCGCCGCTCATCCCCGGCTGAAAGTTGTGGCCCGAAACGGGGTGGGGATCGAAGGCATCGATCTGAAGGCCGCGACGCACACCGGCGTGGTGGTGACGAATGCGCCCGGCGTGAACACCGACGCCGTCGCCGATCTTGTCATCGGGCTGATGAGTGTCCTCACCCGCCACATCCTTCAGGCCCACGACGGCGTCCGCGTCGGCCGGTGGGACCGCGTCCTCGGACACGATCTATTTCGCAAGACGCTGGGACTGGTGGGATTTGGAAAGATCGCGCAGGCGGTTGCCCGCCGGGCACGAGGATTTGAAATGCGAATGCTGGCCGTCGACATCATCCAGGATAAGCACGCGGCGGCCGGACTGGATGTTCGCTTCGCTCCGCTATCGGTAGTCATAGCCGAAGCTGACTTCGTCAGCCTCCACGTGCCGCTGACGCCGCAGACGCACCACCTGATCGGGCAGGCAGAGTTACGCCAGATGAAGCCGACGGCATACCTCATCAACACAGCACGGGGCGGCGTGGTGGACGAGCACGCGCTGGCTCAGGCATTACACGAAAGATGGATCGCCGGGGCTGCCGCCGACGTGTTCGAGCAGGAGCCGCCCGTGGGCTCGCCTCTGCTGCAAGCGCCGCGGCTGCTCCTCACACCGCACATCGGTGCGCACACGTACGAAGCAACGGCGCGGGGCGCACTGGTAGCGGTCCAGAACCTGTTGGCTGTCCTAAACGGACAGCATGCACCCAACGTGGTTAACCCCGAAGTCTACGGCAGTCCGCCGCGCTAACCCGGCGCGGCACTGAGGCTGGCCACGCGCTTCCAGAACGGCGCGTCCTCCAGCAGTCCCTGGTAGCGCGCGGCCACTGGGGCATACTGGTGGGTCCGCCCGGGATCGGGCTCGAACCTGCGCATGGGTAAGACGAACCGGCCGACAGCTTCTTCGAAGTCGGAGAACACGCCGACGCCAAAGCCAGCCAGCATAGCGGAGCCCAGAGCGGCGGCCTCTGTCTGATTCAGCTGCAGATAGGGCACGCCGAGGACATCGGCCTTCAGCTGGTTCCATAGGTCGCTGCGCGCACCGCCGCCCACCACCCGGACTTCGGCGAACGTTGTCTCCGGCACCAGCGCTCTGGCGATGCGCAGGTAAATTGCATACTCGTAAGCTACGCTTTCTAGCAGCGCGCGGTACAGGTGGCCCAAGCCGTGCGCCCACTGCAACCCGACCCAGCCACCGCGCAGATCCGGCTGGTTGGGACACACGCGGCCTCCGAGGTGCGGGATGAAGAGGATGCCCTCAGAACCGGCGGGAACTTGCGAGGCCATCTGATCCAGGACAGGATAGTCAAGCCGCTCGCCCGTCACCACGCGCAGCATGTCCCGCCACCATCGCAGGTTGAGTCCGCCGCCGTTGATGTACCCAATGACGTACCAGAGGTCAGAAGGAACCATGCGCGCGGCCAGCAGTGTCTGATGAGCCGTATCGGGGACGAAGCGAGTCACGGCGAGGGCCAGAACCGACGCCGTGCCCGCAGCATCGTAGATCGTCCCCGCGCGCAGGATTCCTGCTCCTAACATCGCTGCGGCCTGATCACCTGCCCCGGCGACCACTGGTGTGCCTGCCAGTAGACCCGTCTGGGCTGCAGCCTCTTTGGTCAAGCGGCCGACGACCTCCCACGGCTGCACGATGCGCGCCAGTTTGTCCAGCGGCACGTCGAAGCGAGCGCAGAGCTCCTCCGACCACGCGCCAGCCCGAGTGTCGCCGAGGCAGGAGAAGTGAAGGTAGGTGGAGTCGATGAAGGCGTCGTCACCCCGTAGACCGGCCAACCGCCCGGCCACGTACGCCGCGAGCATCACGAACTTGTAAATCCGTCTAAAGACGTCGGGATGCTCGTGCTGCCACCACAGGATCTTGGGACCGTGTGAATATGTGGGCGGGCCGCCCGTCAGGGCGAGGATGCGATCGCCGTACGCACGCATTCGCTCCACGTACGGCGAACAGCGGGTATCCAGCCAGGAATCATACGGGGTGACCGGACGCCACTGGCGGTCAACGGTGGCGATCCCCGCCATTTGACCATCGAACGCCACGGCCGCGATCTCTTGTGGCGGCACCGTGCTCTGCTGGATGCATTGGGCCAGGGTGCGCAACGCCGCGCCGACCATCTCATCCGGATCCTGCTCCACCCAGCCAGGCGCCGGCTGGATAAGGCGCGACGCTTCGTAGGCTTCCGCGACGATGCGCCCGTCCGCGCCCACCAACACCGTCTTGGTCCCGCTGGTCCCCAGGTCTACCCCGCACATATATACGCCCATGGAATCCCTCGGATCGGGTGCCGCGGTCCCAACTTTCCCGGCACCTAGCGCATTCGGTGATCTCGCGACGGCACGGCCAGCCAGGATGATCGGTCGACTACGGCAGCAGTGCCCCCTTGATCCACGACGAGTTTGGCAAATCCGTGCTGCGCAATCGCGGCATAGTCATGTCCTGCCTCCGCCGGAAAGGCATAGAGGAAGACGAGCGGCCTGACGCCGACATTGACACTCCGGTGGGCCCACCCCGGCGGAACGTAGATGACAGTGCCGGGCTCAAGATCGTCGACATGGGACCGACCGTCCTCGCTCTGCAGTACCAGACGGCCCTGACCGTCCAGCCCGTAGTACACCTCCGCTGTCTTTCGCCGCGCGTGATAGTGGCCTTTAGTCATGAAGTATTCTCGGCCCACGCGTCCCGGATACAACACCGTAATGCCGTACATGATCTGTCCGGGTGCTTCCGGCACTGACGGCTCAAAGACTTCGTAGATGACCGGGTTGTCTCGGCGAATCAGCGCCTCCAGGGCCGCGTCGTCGACGAAATACCCACGCAAGTCGCTCGCCCGCCGCGCCACCCGGCGCGCGTGTGGCAGCAGCGCGGGCATACCGTCAAGCCGCACCTGATTCTTTAGCGGTTCCATCGGTGGCCACACTGCGCTACAAGAGCTCGATGCGAATGTGCTTGACCAGGAGGTATTCCTCTAATCCCTCGTGCGAGAGCTCCAGGCCAAACCCGCTTTGTTTCCACCCTCCGTACGGGAAGGGCACCTCGCCGCCTGCGACGTTGTTGATGCCCACGGTCCCGGCTTCCAGCCCCTCTCCTACCAGTGTGGCAGTGCGCAGGTCGCTGGTGTAGGCGTACGCCACAAGGCCGTATGGCGTATCGTTAGCCAGCCTGATCGCCTCCTCCACCGAGGTGAAGGGCATGATGGGCGCCACGGGCCCAAACGTCTCCTCCTGCATCACCTTCATGGAGTGGTTGACATCCAGCAGCACGGTGGGCATGTAAAAGTAGCCGCGGTTGAACTCAGACGGTCGCGCGCCGCCGGTGGCGACCACCGCTCCCCTGGCGCGGGCATCCTCCACGTGCTCCATCGCTTTCTGCAATCCCTCCGGCGTCGTCATCGGCCCCAGGTCGGGATCCGCGAGGCCGGGGCCAAGGCGGAGCAGCCGGGTCTGCTCCACAAACGCCTCGGTGAACCTGTCGTAGATGTCGCGGTGGACGTAGATGCGGTTCACTGCGTTGCAGATCTGCCCCGTGTTCCGGAACGAGCGGTACACCGCGCCCTTCACTGCAGCTTCCAGGTTTGCGTCCCGGAACACCAGCAGCGGGCACTGCCCCCCTAGCTCCAGCGAGATCTGCTTCATCCCGTCGGCAGCCATGCGCATGATGGCCTTCCCCGTTTCGGTCTCGCCGGTGAAGGCGATCTTGCGGATCAACGGGTGCCGGACTAAGTGGGTTCCGATCGTGCGGCCGGCACCGACCACCGTGTTCACCACGCCGGGCGGCGCGCCGGCGTCCGCCAGGCACTGTAAGAAGCGCGTGATGGCCACCGGGGTCCTGGACGGAGGCTTGACCACCACGGTGCATCCCGCGGCCAGTGCAGGAGCGACCTTCCACGCCAGGAGCAGCACGGGATAGTTCCACGGGCCGATGGCGGCCACGGGCCCCACCGGCTGGCGGATGACGAGGCTCCGCCTGGTTGGCTGCTCGGTGGGGATCGTCTTGCCGAAGATCCGTCGTGTCTCCTCGCTGTAGTACTCTAAGGCATCGATGCTGGCCTGGATCTCGCCGCGTGCATCCCTGAGCGGTTTACCCTGCTCCAGCGTCAGCAGCCGCGCCAGCTCTGGGAGCCGTTCCCTGGCCAGCGCTCCCGCTTTGCGCAGAATGGACGTACGACTAGACGGGGGTGTCCACGACCACTGCTCAAACGCCCGGGCCGCGGCATGCGCCGCGGCGTCCACATCGTCTGTGCTGGCGACTGCGGCCGTACCCATCGCCTCCTCCTCCGCAGGATCGATGACTACAAACTCCTCGCGTCCCCGGCCATCGGCCCACGCACCATCTATCAACAGCTGCACGCGCTCCACGCTCATCAGCTCCTCCCGCCTCTGTCACCCCGCGGCCGGTTTCACATATTCCCCTCGAACCCTTCGGGATAGAGGATGACCTTAAGTTCCTTCTTGGCCGCAATCGCACTGACCACGCCGTCCAGATCCTGCAGCGGCGCCCGGCGAGAGATGAGGCGACCCAGCTCCAGCCGTCCCGACCCAATCAGTTCCAGCGTCTGCCGGTACTGCCGCGCGTTCGATCCTGTCGTGCCCGTGATCAGCAGCTGACGGTAGTGCACGGCATCTACGTTCAGTGCCGGGGGAGGTGTCCCAGCGGGCAGGCCGGCGAAGAAGTTCACGCGGCCCCGAATGGCGGCAGCCTCGATCGCTTGCTGCTGTGCCTCCGGACGGGGAGCCGTGACCATTACCACGTCGAAGCCCTTCCTTCCATCCGCACCGGCGAGCCCGCCGACCTCTCCGGGCGGGACGGTCTCATCGGCGCCAAACTCCTCTGCCCTCCGGCGGCGCTCGGGCCAGGGATCGGCGACAACGACGCTGCGCGCGCCGCGGGCGCGGGCCATAAGGAGATGCATGAGGCCCATCGGTCCGGCGCCGAAGATGAGCACGCGATCGCCAGCCTCCGTCTGCACGGCCTCGTGCGCGTTAAGTACGCACGACATCGGCTCCACGAGCACGCCTTCCTCATAGCTGACGCTTTCTGGGAGGGGCACGACGTGGCCCCTGGCCACTGCAGCTGCCGGGATACGCACGTACTCGGCAAATCCGCCATCCAGCGTGATTCCGAGTGCGTCGTGCTCCCGGCAAAGGTTGTCCTCCCCATCCGCGCACCGCTCACACCGTCCGCAGCCCAGGTTGGGTACCACGCCCACGCGCGCGCCGACCTGGGGAGCGGGAACGAGCGCACGTGTCTCCTCGACGTCGCCGGCCAGTTCATGGCCAAGCACGCGCCGGCATCCCGGAGGGATCTTGAAGTGACCATGTCGCAGAATCTTGAGATCCGTCCCGCACAGCGACGCCGCCCGCACACGGACCAGCAGCTCTCCCGGTTGCAACCGAGGCGTGGGGATCTCCTGCACGGACAGCCCCCGGTTCGCCTCGTATACCGCGGCATGCATCGGCGCTCCTAGCTCCCCCGAGCCGGCGCCAGTGCCCGGGGTACGGGTTCGGGCTGGCCCGTCCGAGCCGAGCGCGCGGCGGCCGTGGCTACCTCAAGCGCACGTAGACCGTCGATCGCCGTCACAACAGGGATCTTTCCTTCTCGTACGCACTCCACGAAGTGCAGAACTTCAGCGAGGTACCCTTCTCGGTGGCGGTCGCGCCAGCTGCCGAATGTCCGCCTGGCCACCCGGCCGTCGCGGGTCGTGTGCACGAGGCTGCCCGCGCCCACAGCGCCGATCGTCAGCATCCCGTCAGCCCCAAGCACCTCCATCCGCGCGTCGTAGCCGTAATCTACCGGCCAAGCGCCGTCGATGGAGCCTGGGGTCCCGTCGTCAAGCGCAAACGCCACCACCGCCACATCATAGAAGGTCGGATGCTGTGGCAACACCTCCACCGCCTTCCTCGTGGCCACGAGCGTGAAGACACGGGCAAACTCGCGGCCCGTGAGCCAGCGCACCGCGTCGAAGTCGTGGCTATTCACCTCTGCCAGCAAGCCGCCGCTCTTGGCATCGTCCCAGGCCCAAGGAGGAGGGAGCCCCGGCCCGCGCGTGGTGGCGCGCACGGCCATGAGGTGGCCCAGCGCGCCGGAGCTGATCAGTTCCTTTGCATGGACGAACTCCTCGTCAAACCGCCGCATGAACCCGATCTGGAAGATGACCCCGGCCCGCTCGATCGCCTCCATCATCTGCAGCGCCTCATCCTCGGCGACGGCCATTGGCTTCTCACAGAAGATGTGCTTGCCCGCGCGGGCCGCAGCAAGCACGAGTGGGTGGTGTGTGTGCGTGGGTGTGGCAATGCAAACCGCATCGAAGTCGCTGTGCGCCAGCGCTTCCTCCACGGTGGCAAACTCCGCGGCGGCGTTAAGCTCCTGAGCCGCCCGGACGCGCACTGCCTCCACGGAGTCCACGACGGCGACCAGGGACACGCCCAGCAGGCGCGACAAGTTGCGACCATGGACCCACCGCCGCCACTGCGCGAGGCATCACACCCTCCGACTGCTGCCCCTGGGCCTAGGATACCGGCTGCCGCAACGACCGCTCCAGCTCCTTCAGGCGCTGCAGGGAGACCTCGGCGTAGGTGTCGCGCAGATCCGCCAGCCGCTGCAGCCTGGCCGCTACGAAGGCGTTGGGAACCGGGGGCAGGGGCTCGAGCACCAGGGGTCCGCCGAACCCGACCTCTCCCAGCGCGCGCAGGAGGGCCCGGAAATCCGTGTGGCCTTCTCCCACCGCCAGCCGGTTGCTGTCGGAAACGTGCATACTCGCCAGGCGGGAGCCCACCAGACGGATAGTGCCCGCAGGGTCTGCCTCCTCGATGTTCATGTGGAACGTGTCGAGATGGATCTTCACCGCCGCCGAGCCGACCTGGTCGAGGAACTGCAGCGCCTGTGCGGCCGTCGTGACCAGGAATGTCTCAAACCGGTTGACCGGCTCGATCGCCAGGGTGACTCTGCGACGCCGGGCGTAGTCCGCGGCGCGCTGCACCGACTCCACCGCCAGCCGCCACTCGGCCTCCACGAGCTGAGGCCACACCTCCGGGTCGTCCGAAAACCCCATCGGCACAAGCCGGGGCACGGCGGCGGGGACGACGATGACGATTTCCGCCCCGACCGCGAATGCGAAGTCGACGCAGCGGGAGAAGTAGACCACCGCCCGTTCGCGCACGAGGGGATCGGGATGCGCCAGGTCCCGGCTCTCGGTGGGCCAGGGGACCCAGCCGGCGATAGACGTCACCGGGATGCCGTACTCTCGAGATAGCCGGCGCACCTCGACCGGATCATAGTAGTCCGGCTCCCCCTTGATCTCCACCCCGTCGTACCCGAAGCGCCGGAGCTGGCTGAACGTCCGCTCTAGCGGCTCGTCACCATAGATCCAGTTGCTGACTGCGTATCGCATCGGCGGTCCTGGCTGCTGTCAGGCAGCGAAGCGGCGCCGACGCCACTGGTCGGCCACCACCACCAATATGATCACCGTGCCCATGATCACCCGCTGCCAGAAGGCGGAGACGTTGAGCAGGTTCAATCCGTTGCCCAGCACGCCCATCAGCAGCGCGCCGACGATGGTGCCGCCCACGTTTCCCTCGCCCCCAAAAAGGTTCGTCCCGCCCAGCACCACGGCGGCGATGGACTGCAGTTCTACCCCCTCCGCCATCAATGCGTTCGCTGAGTTCAGCCGGCCCGTGAGTACCAGGCCTCCGATCGCAGCCATTAAGCCGGCGATCGTGTAGCCCGCAATCTTGATCCGGTCCACGTCGATGCCCGACACACGGGCGGCCTCGCGGTTCCCGCCCACGGCATAGGTGGCCCGCCCCAGGGCCGTGTGCTGGAGGATCACCCAACCCGCGATGGCCACCATCAGGGCCACCAACGGCGCCACCGGTACGCCGAAGATCATCCCGCTTCCCAGCCAGATGACCTGAGGCGGGAGGTAGGCGCGTAGCACGGTGGCGGTGAGGTGCGACGGTACAGGCAGGCCGCCGGTGATGATCAATGCCACGCCGCGGGCGGCCGACATCATGCCCAGGGTGGAGATGAAATCAGGGATCCGGCCTTTGGTAATGATCACCCCGTTGAGGAAGCCCACCAAGGTTCCTACCAGCAGGCCCAGCAGGATACCGAGCCACACGCTCTGCGCCCACTGCGTCATGGTCACCGCTGCCAGCGAGGCTGACAAGGCCAGCACCGCCGCGACGGAGAGGTCGATCCCAGCGCCGATGATGACGATGGTCTGACCGACCGCTAGGATGGCGGTGACTGCCGACTGCTGCAGGATGTTGGTCAAGTTCCCTGCAGTCAGAAAGTAAGGCGTGGCCACAGACAGGTAGGCCGCCAGCACCAACAGGGCCAGAATCGGACCCCCTCTGACAAGCACGGTTTGCAGTACGGTCTCCGCGACACGACTCGGCCGCGCTTCAATCCGCTCTACCGCAACGTCAGGTGCCGACCGATCCCCTCTCACGTGACCCCTTCGCTCAGTTCCGTCGCTGCCTTGAGCAGGGCTTCTTGCGTGGCCTCGCCTCGCGAGAAGATGCCGGTGACCTTGCCCTGGCGCAGCACCAGGATCCGGTCGGATACGGCCAGAATCTCGGGGAGCTCCGAGGAGAGCAAAAGGATTCCCGCGCCGCTTCTTGCCAGCTCTCCCACGAGCCGGAACACCTCGCTCTTCGCCGCGACGTCGATGCCGCGCGTGGGCTCGTCCAGGATCAGCACCTTGGTCCTGCTGCACAGCCACTTGGCCAGGGCGACCTTCTGCTGGTTCCCTCCGCTGAAGAACAGCAGGCGGCGCGAGAGGATCGGGGGCTGGATGTCCAGTTCCTGAACGTAGTGCAGCGCCGTGCGCCGTTCCCCCTGGTGGTCGAGCAGCCCGTAGCGGACGAAGTGGCGCAGACTGGCCAGAGTCATGTTGGGAGGGACCTGGAGGTGGGGCACCAGGCCCTGCCGGCGGTCTTCGGTAAGGTAACCCAGCCCCAGCCGGATCGCGTCCTGCGGGCGGCGGATGTGCACGGGCCGGCCGCCGATCTTCACCGTGCCGCGTTCGTATGGCTGAAGACCGAAGAGTGCGCGGGCCAGCGTCGTCCGTCCCGCGCCCCGCAGTCCGAACACCCCGAGGATCTCGCCCGCACACAACGTGAAGCTTACATCGGAGAGAGCGCCGCCCCCCAGGTCCGAGACCTCCAGCAGCGGCGGACCGATCGCCACCTTCAGCTTGGGGAAGAGCTCTCGCAGTTCCCGCCCCACCATCATCCTGACGAGGACATCCTCGTCGGTCTCCGCCACCAGCCACGTCCCCATCTTCCGCCCGTCGCGCAGCACAGTGACTCGATCGCCCACGCGGTGGATCTCGCCCAGCCGGTGTGACGTGTAGATGATAGACACGCCGCGATCACGCATAGCATGCAGCACGGCAAAGAGGTGTTCACGCTCTTGCTCCGGCAGCGCCGAGGTGGGCTCGTCCAGCAGGAGAATCCGCACGCGCAGGCTCAGCACACGGGCGATCTCCACCAGCTGCTGCTCGGCCACCGCCAACTGGTTGATCCGCAGGCGGGGGTTGATCTTGACGCCCAGGTTGTCCAGCACCCACCGCGCCTGCCGCTCGATCGCCAGCCAGTCCACCAGGTACCACCGGAGCGTCGGCCACATGCCCAGCGCGATGTTCTCCGCCACGGTTAGGCTGGGCACCAGGCTCAGCTCCTGGTGCACCATGCCGATGCCTAGCCGCCGGGCATGGTGCACGCTGCGGATCTCGATCGGCTGGCCGTCCAGGTAGATCGCGCCCGCGTCCCTGGGGAGCACCCCGCCGATGATCCGCAGCAGCGTGGATTTGCCGGCGCCGTTCTCGCCCAGGAGCACGTGGACCTCGCCCGGATGCAGATCCAGGTCGACGCCGTCAAGCGCGTGCACGCCGGGGAAGCGCTTCTGAATGCCGGCCAGCCGCAGTAGCGGCGCCGCGTGTGCAGCGCCGCTACTGGGCCGTATAACCTCCATCGACGGAAAGGATGGCGCCGGTGGCATACGCGCAGGCATCCGACGCCAGGAAGACGATCGCCTCCGCGATCTCCTCCGGGCGGCCTAGACGCCCCTGTGG
Organism: Armatimonadota bacterium; assembly: GCA_016193565.1. Lineage (GTDB taxonomy): Bacteria > Sysuimicrobiota > Sysuimicrobiia > Sysuimicrobiales > Kaftiobacteriaceae > JACPRY01. The sequence continues at coordinate 2,566 of JACPRY010000024.1, read as the reverse complement.
TCGGCGCGACTCGAGATCGCGTCGAACCGCATCGGGATTGGAGGCGCGCTCAAGGATGGCCAAGACCAGCGGAGTCTCCGTGGTGCCGGGGCACACGCAGTTCACCCGGATGTTGTGCGGCGCGAGATCGACGGCCAGGCTCTTGGTGAGCATCACCATCCCAGCCTTGGAGACGTTGTATGCCACCTGGCCCCTGATCGCCACTAACCCGGCCTCAGAGGCGACGTTGATGATCACCCCGCTCCCCTGCCTGACCATCTCTGCGGCGGCGTGCTTGGCGCACAAGAAGGCCCCCGTCAGGTTCACCCGCAGCACCTCGTCCCATGCGTCCTCTGAGGTGTCTAGCACCGTCCCCTGCCGGTGGATGCCGGCGTTGTTAACCAGGACGTCCAGCCGGCCGAAGGCCTCCACCACCTCCCGCACGGCGCGGGCGGTGTCGGCAGGCTTCGAGATATCTGCCTGAACGAACGCGCCGCGGCCGCCCCGCTCCTCCAGCAGGCGCAGCGTCGCGCGGCCGGCCTCCTCGCCGCGGTTGATGATCCCCACGGCGAAGCCCCGCTCAACGAACGCCAGAGCCGTGGCCTGCCCGATGCCCTTCCCAGCACCGGTGACCATCGCCACTCTTCTTGGTGGCTCCATGGGCGTCTCCAGGCTGGAAGGCGGGGGAGATGGCTCTCTCCCCCGCCTGGTTCCGTTATTTACTTCGCCGCTTTCTTGATAGCCTCCCAGTCGATCGGCTCAAGCTTCGTGTTCGGATAGTACTGGCGGGCATTTTCCTTGTAAACCGTGCGCGGGCGGATGTCGAACAACTGCGGCACCTTGCCCTTCTGCCCGAGAGCCAGCATCACCGCAAACTTCGTGCCAAACCAGCCCCACTCGGGGAAACCGTGCCAGGTTTCGGCGATCAGCCGGCCCTCGGCGATACGCGCCGCAGATTCCGGGGTGACATCGTTGGTGAAGACCTTCACCTCGGTGCGGCCCGCCGCCTCTGCCGCCAGCATCGCGCCCAGTCCCATCTCGTTCGATGCAGCCCAGAACGCGTCCAAAGTCCCTTTGGGGTGCGCGGTGAGGAAGTCCTCCGCAGCCTTCCGCCCCTTCTCCCGGTTCCAGTCCGCCGCCCGGACGCCGACGACCTTGACGCCCGAGAAGGGCCCAGTGACCTTCTTGAAGCCGTTCAGCCGGGCCGTCGAGAAGAACCCGCCGGCCACGCCCTCGATGATCGCCACATTGGCCTTGATGTTAGCCGTCTCGGGATTAACCTTTTTGTACAGGGTCTCCCACCATTTGAGATCCAGGAAGGTGCCGGACTTTACGGATACCTTCTGGCCCTTGCCGAGCACTCCGGGGCCGCCGTAGTAGTCCAGCAGGGAGTACGCGGAGATCATGCCGGCCACCGTGTTGTCGAATCCGATGTACGAAGCAACCTCAACCCCCCGAATGGGCTCCAACAGGTTCACGACGATTACCGGAATCTTTGCCGAGTTGGCTTTCTTGATGGCAGGGATAACCACTTCGACCTCGATCGGCGAGATGGCGATGGCGGTGCACCTACGCTGGATGTAGTCCTCGATGATCGCCACCTGGTCGGCGAAGGCCACATGGGTAGCAGGGGACCGGCTGATGACCTCGACATTGATCGCGTGCTTCTTGGCGTCGGTGGCCGACTTCTCGAAGAAGTCGGTAGCTGTCTTAAAGACGCCGGTGATATCCGGCGGCGTCCAGCACACGGTGATCTTGCGCGCTGGCGCTGCTGCGCCGGTCATCCCGGTGACTGCAAGAACGCCGCCCAGCAGGAGGCTCAACAGCGCGACTTGGCCTGCTCGCTTGCGACCTATGAACATCTCTCAACCCTCCCCGAGTATCGAGTCAATTGATAGGCAGGCATCGGCACACCCACACCTCCCACCTCCTTTTCACGCCGTCTGTGCTGCGCGGCCCAGTTCCGCGCATGTGGTGCCCAGAGGCTACCGCTCCAACCGGATCGAGTAGCGATAGCGGTCCGCCCGGTAGAAACCCTCTACGTACTCCACGGGGGCTTCGGACTTCGAGAAAACGCCACGGCGGATGATAAGAATGGGGTCGCCTTCATCGATCTCCAGCTTCTGCGCGACGTAATCGTCAGCCGCGGCGGCCTCGATCACCTGGAACGCCTTCCCAAACCTGACCCCGTACTTCCCCTCCAGCAGGGCATACAGCGAGCCGCTGAAATCCTCGTTGGGATCCACGCCCAAGGCGCGGGGCAGATAGGAGATCAGCAGTACGATCGGCTCCGCGTTGGCGCAGCGCACGCGCTCGATACGCAGGAACCTTTCGCGGGGCGGCGTGGCCAGCGCCTCGGCCACCCGCTTCGGCGCTTCCACGATCTGCACCGCCGCTTCCCTGGTCGATGGGGCCAGGGTTTGCATGCGCATCTCCTCGGTGAAGCTCACGAGACGGGGCAGGGCCTCGGCGATCTTGGGCGTGGCCGCAAAAGTCCCCCGGCCCTGCTTGCGGATCAGCAGCCCCTCAGCGACAAGTTCCTGAAGGGCCTGCCGGATCGTCGCCCGGCTAACGCCGAACGCTTCCT
>JACPRY010000065.1 GCA_016193565.1 Armatimonadota bacterium | reverse complement strand
CCTAACTGAATCGAGCCGGCCATGCCTTCGGCATAGTGCTGGTTGAGCACGATCCGCGCGGGCGTGCCGTTGAGGATGGAGCGGTATTGATCGGCGTTCGCCCCGAGTACCACGATGACATCGATGCATCCCGCCCCAACGGCTGCATCGACGGCACGCCGCAGCAGCGGGACGCCTTGGTACATGAGGAGGAGTTTGGGCCGGCCCATACGCGTGCTGGGCCCGGCGGCCAGCACAACAGCGCCGACCCGAGGAGAGACTACGGTCATAGGTAGTAGGTCGTTGGTCGTAGACGGCCAAAGACAGCGAGGTGTATTTGTCTCTGCATTCCTACGACCTACGACCCACGACCAATGACCTTCGTTTCGGCGTGGATCGGGCCGTGGATCGGGCCTGTCCGCTCGCGTAGGAAGCTCGCCTGCCGCCCGGACTCTACCGCCAGAATTTCTCCCACCACGGCGAGCGCGATTTCTTCCGGCCCCTCGCTGCCGAGATCGAGCCCGACCGGTCCGAAGATCCGCGCGCGATCCCGATCCGACACCGGCAGGCCGGCGTGCTGCAGCTCGCTGAGAATCTTTTCGGTACGGATTCTCGGGCCGAGCATCCCGACATACGGCGCGCCGGACCGGAGGAATCCACGAAGCAGGTCACGGTCGTGCAGATAGTTGTGCGTCATCACGACGACGTACGTCTGGCTGTCGATCGGCACGAGCGCGGCTGCCTCCGCAGGGTCGGCCTTGATGAACTCCCGCGCCCCCGGAAACCGTTCACGCGTGAGGAACCGCTCCCGCTGGTCGACGACGATCGTCCGCCATCCGAGCATCGCCGCGAACTGCACCACGGGAATCGCGTCGTGACCGGCGCCGCAGACGACGAGGCGGATCGGCGGCCGGATGGATTCGACGAACACCTTGACCTCGCCGTCCCCTACGGGCAGGGTCTGCACGCGGGAGAGCCCCTCCTCGATCGCCGCGAGGGCGGCCCGCTTCGCGCGTTCATCGAGCCGGGCGTCTCCTAACGTGCCGATGCGCGTCCCGTCGGCGTAAACCGCCAGCCTGGCGCCGGTGGTACCAACGCCATCCATGATCGTGACCAGACCGAGGGATTTCTCGTTGACGATGGCGTCGCGCAGCAGCGGCAGGACCGGCGACGCGGGATCGACGTGTTCGACGAAGACATCGACGGCGCCGTTGCATCCCAGCCCGAGCCCCCAGACCATATCGTCGTCGGCCGTCAGATCATAGGTCACCATCCGGGGGCGGCCCGTGGCCATGACGTCCTCGGCAACGACCATGATGTCGCTTTCCAGGCAGCCGCCGCTGATGTTCCCGATCATCTGCTGGCGCTCGGTGCACAGCAGCCGCGCGCCCTCGCGCCGGTAGGTCGACCCGCGCACGCCCACGATCGTCGCAAGCGCCATCTGCTGACCCTCTCTCGCGTGTCGATCGATGGCGTCGAGGATTTCGATGAGCTCTTTCACCGGATATACTCCTTCACAACGTCATGACCGGTCATTTCTTCACGGCTAAGAACTTTTCCAGTTGTCTCAGGCTTTCCAGGTTGTGCACGGATGCAAATACATCAACGTACGGCAGCGCCACGCGCATCCCCTGGCAGATCGGTTCATACCCGGGGCTGCCGAGCAGCGGGTTGAGCCAGATCACCCGTCCCGCGCGGCGCCGGATCTCGGCGATCGCGTGCTCGAGGATGTCCATATCACCTGTATCCCACCCGTCGCTGATGACGATGACGACGCTGCGCGGGGTGAGGAGATCCCCGTGCTCTTTGAGAAAAGTGCGCAGGCTGTGGCCGATCTTCGTGCCGCCCGACCAGTCCGGCACGTGGCGACTGACCTCGTCCAGGGCGCGGTGCAGATCGGCTTCGGACAGCGCGTCGGTCACGCGCGTGAGCGACGTCGAAAACACCAGCGTCTCCACGTGCCCCAGGGTGTGCTGCAGCGCAAAGATGAACTGGATCAGGAAACGGCTGTAGAGGTCCATCGAGCCACTCACATCCGCCAGCAGCACCACCTTCGTCTTCGCGATCTTCCTCCGCCGGAACGCGATGTCGATGATCTCTCCGCCTCGCCGCAGGCTACCTCGGAGCGTGCGCCGCAGGTCCACGCGGCCGCGCCGGGCCTGCCGCATGCGACGGCTCACCCGCGTCGCCACGCGCCGCGCGATGCGGACGACGAGCCGTGCGACTTCGTCCAGTTCATCTGCGGAGAAGGCGCTGAAGTCTTTCTGCGTGAGCGTTTCGAGGGGGCTGTAGGCCGGCATCTGCTCGCCGTCCGCCTCGAGTGCCTCATCGAGCCAGCGCAAGAGCGTCGGTGTCGCCGCCTGCGCCTCGCCGGTTTGCGGAAGCGGCTGTGGCATCTGCGGCAGGGCCTGCTGCTCCTGCGGCGGATTCCAGTACTCGGCGAAGACGTGATCGAAGATGAACAGGTCGTCGCGCCGGGACGTGAGCACCGACCGAAGAGCGAGATACGACTCTCGGCGGTCGCTCAGGTCCACGGCCACGAGCGCGCGCAGCGCGTCGGCGGCCTCCTTCGGCCCGATGGAGATCCCGCGGTGGCGCAGCGCCCGGCAGAACGTCACGACGTGGGTCGTGAGGTCTACCGGCGCGGCAGGATGTTGTCGGCGACGCGCTCGATGGTTTGCTGGTTCCACGGTCGGGGCTCCCGATCGATCTGTTCCAATCCGCGGAGCAGGTGGTCGAGCCACTGGCTGCGCATGAGCTCGGCATCGTCGCGATGCTTGAACAGCACACCCAGCGTCTGCTCGATGGCCTCGCGGTCGAGATGGTCCCGGTGAAGCGCCATCAGTGCGGCACTCCAGTCGAGCGTCTCGGCGATTCCAGGCACTTTGTCGAGTTTAGCCCTGCGCACGAACTGCATGAATGCGGCGATCTGGTCGGCCAGCTGGCCGTCCACGCCGGGCACGCGCCGGCGGACAATCGTGAGTTCCTTCTCAAACACCGGGTAGTCGATCCAGAGATACAGGCAGCGCCGGCGCAGCGCGTCCCCCAGCTCGCGCGTCCGGTTGCTGGTCAGCACCACATAGGGCACGTGCTTCGCGCGGATCGTTCCGATCTCAGGAATGGTGATCTGCCAGTCGGATAGCACCTCGAGCAGGAATGCTTCCCACTCATCGTCGACTCGATCGACCTCGTCGATGAGCAGGACCGGCGCACGGTGATGGGTGATCGCCTGGAGCAGCGGCCGCTTCAGCAGGAACGGCTCGCTGAAGATCTCGCGTTCCCTGGCCTCCAGCGGTAGGTCGCTGTGCTCCTGCAGCCGGATGTGCAGCAGCTGGCGCTGGTAGTTCCACTCATACAAGGACGTGGTGGCATCGAGCCCCTCGTAACACTGCAGCCGGATGAGGTCGGTGTCCAACGCCTTCGCCATCACCTTCGCCACCTCGGTCTTGCCGACGCCGGCCCCGCCCTCGATGAGCAGTGGCTTGCGCAGCTCGATGGCGAGGTACACCGACGTGGCCAGCTCCCGGTCGGCGACATAGCCCTGGCTGTCGAGCATCGATTGGATGCGCGTGATTTCAGGATGCATGGCGTCTCAATTATAAACGACGGGGGTTACGATTCCAGTTGCGCCTTCAGACACTCGAAGAGCTCGCCGGTCTTCTTCTCCACGGTACTGCTCAGCAATCTGGCTCCCACGCTGGCGATCGTCCCACTGACCACGACATCCGCCTTCCAGTTTAGCGTCGTCGTGCCGTCTTGCCCGTCCACCAGATCGATCGTGCTGTCGACGTCGACCGCGCTCCCCAGGCCTCCGCCCCGGCCCGTGATCCGGGCGTGATTGGGCGCATCGAGATCCGCCATCGCGACGTCGAACGCAAAGTTCCCCCGGATGAACGAGACTCCGACCCGCACGGTCGCCCGAAACTTCCCGTCTTCACGGACATCGAGCGACTGCACGTCCGGCAGGCACCGGCTGATTGCGTGCGGATCCACGAGAAAACTCCAGACGCTCGTTCGGGGGGCCTTGATCGCCACCGCGCCCTCAAAATGCAGCCCCATCGATGGGCGCTCCTACATCCTGCCGGGCATCAGGCGTGGACCGCCGCGTAGGGCGCCGGGTCGCGATCGAAGGTATCCTTGCACTGCGAGGAACAGAAGTAGAACCTCACACCGTCATAGTCCGATGTATACCGCGCCGTCGCGACCTCCACCGTCATCCCGCAGACGGGGTCTGTGGCTGCAGCTCGGGCCGGCGCGTCGGGAAGTCCGGCCGGCCGTCTGCGGCGCGCCTGGATGATCTCCGCCATGATGCTCACCGCGATCTCCTCCGGAGTCAGCGCGCCGATGTCCAACCCGGCCGGGACCTTGACCCGCTCCAGCGCTTCAGCGGTCGCTCCCTGGCGTGCCAGGTAGGCGAAGACCGACTCTGCCCGCTTGCGGCTCGCGACCAGAGAGACATACGCGGCCTCGCCGCCGACCACTTCAGTGAGGGCTTCCTCGTCATAGGCCCCCATCGTGGCGACGACCACGTACGTCTCTCGGGTGATGTGGCTTCGCAGGTTCGACAAGGGAAGAACCGCATCGGCGTCAAGGTGCTGCGCGGCCTCACCGACATCTGCCACCGAGACGCTAAACCCCGCCAGCCGCCCGAGCCTGGCCAGGCTCGTCACGACCGGAGCGTCACCCACAAGCAAGAGATGCGGCGCAGCGAGCACAGGTTCGATGTAGATCTCCAGGGTACCGCCACTGTGACACGTGATGGTGTGGTGGGTGATGCCCTCGCGCGACGGTTCCTGCCCCTCTGGGCTCAGGCTGATCAACCGGGGGGTCCCGTCGCGAAGCGACTGCTCAGCCTCTCGCACCACAACGGGGTGGGCGCAGCTTCCGCCCACCCATCCTTCAAGCGTCCCATCGGCCAGGATAATGGCCTTCATCCCCGGCCTGGCAGAGGTGGGCCGCTCGGCCCTCACGACGGTGGCGACGGCGAACGGCGTGCCGCCCGCCTGGAGTGACCGGAATCGATCGAAAAATTTCTCCATCCCGCAGCCCTACTCGGTCACGCCCCGATCCCGAAGGACCTTCCAGACCTTCCAGGGTGTAATCGGGATGTCGATGTGCCGGACACCCAGGTGCCACAGCGCGTCGATCACCGCGTTAGCGATGGCCGCCGGGGCGCCGACCGTGGCCGACTCGCCCACACCTTTGGCACCCAGCGGATGGTGGGGAGATGGGGTCACGGTCTTGTCGGTCTCCCAAGCCGGCGTCTCCATCGCCGTGGGCAGCAGGTAGTCCATAAGGCTGCCGCCCTGGATGTTGCCGTCCTCGTCGTAGTTGATCTCTTCGTACAGGGCGGGGGCCAATCCCATGGTCAGCCCGCCGTGGATCTGCCCTTCGACGATCATGGGGTTGATGATGTTCCCACAATCGTCGACGGCGACAAACCGTCTGATCTTCACCTCGCCCGTGCCCTTGTCGAGATCGACGACGCAGATGTAGCTCCCGAACGGGAACGTCAGATTGGGCGGATCATAGTAGGCGACGGCTTCCAGCCCCGCTTCGAGCCCCTGCGGATGGTTGGTGTAGGCGGCAAACGCGATCTCCTGAATCGTCTTCGCCCGATCGGGTGATCCCTTCACGAAGAACTTTCCGTGCTCCCACTCCAGGTCCGATTCGCTCGCCTCGAGGAGGTGGGCGGCGATCTTCTTCGCCTTGTCGCGGATCTTCCGCGCCGCCATCGCCCCGGCCGCGCCGGCCACAGGCGTGCTCCGGCTGGCGTATGTGCCGAGACCATACGGGGCGGTGTCGGTGTCGCCTTCTTCCACGACGATGTCATCTTCGGGGATGCCGAGCTCGTGCGCGATGATCTGCGCGTAGGTCGTTTCGTGTCCCTGGCCCTGCGACTTGGTCCAGAAGCGGGCCACGGCCTTCCCGGTGGGGTGGATGCGGATCTCCGCGCTGTCAAACATCTTCAGGCCCAGGATGTCGAAGGTGTGCGACGGACCGGCCCCGACGATCTCGGTGAAACTACTGATGCCGATCCCCATCAGCTC
>JACPRY010000082.1 GCA_016193565.1 Armatimonadota bacterium | reverse complement strand
CGCCCGGCCCGCCGGCGCGCGGGTCACGAGGCGCTTGAATCCCCCGTCGCGGTTCGCAAGCCAGAGCTCAAACCGCTGGGTTCCCTCGAGAGTGCGGCGGATCACAACCGCGAGCCGGTCGCTCCCCGGTGCCCACGCTGCCTGCAGGGCAAACCCAGGCAGCGCGACGCGTGTCCGTTCGCTGCCGTCGTCACGCATCGTCCAGACAGCACCGCGATCGATGACGGCGAGGAGGTTGAGCCTCAGCGACCACGAGAGTCCTGTCACAATTCCGGCGGGCGCAATCTCACGCGAGGCTCCGGACAGGTCGGCAACGCGCACGCGTCGCTCTGTGCTGAAGGCGATGCGCCGGCCGTCCGGTGAAAACGCGACCGGGCTCAGCGCCGGCTCCGCCACGATCCGCCTCACGCTTTGGACCTGCAGCTGGCGGGTGCTGATCGGAGCCGGCACACGCGAGACCTGACACCCAGCAACAATCAGGGAGATTGCGATAACCAACGAAAGTTTTCCAGAAGACCTAGGAGACCTAGAAGACCTAGGAGACTGCGTTTGGGTCAGCAGACCGGGAACGCGCCTTCAACAAGCTGGCGGGTGAGGGTGTTGATGTTCGCGAGCTCGCGCTCGAGGATCTCGCGGACTTTGCGAGTGGCCACCGACTGCCGTGCCCGCTTCTCCAGGATGATCTGCGCCGCCGCGACTTTGGGTTGGTCGATCGGCGCGCCGATCTGGCTCAGCATCCAGACGTAGACCTCGCGGATCCCGCGCACCTCCTGATAGATGCGGGAGGCCACCTGGTGCGTCATCACCGTGTAGATCTTGCCGACGTGCGAGACCGGGTTCTTGCCCGCTGCGGCCTCCGTGCCCATCGGCCGGTTGAGCGCGATGACGCCGTTCACCTTGTTGCCGCGCCCGATCTGGCCGCTGTCCCCGCTTTCGGCGGAGGTTCCGGTCACGGAGAGATACATCCCGCCGAGCCCCCTCCCGCGGTCGTCGAGCGTATTGAGCGCGAGCACAATCTTGCCGATCGTCTTGACCTCGCCGCGGATGAACTCCTCAACTGCCTCGTGCATCTGCTCCTTGCGGCGAAAATACATCTCCTCGGAATCCACATAGCGGTCGACAAAGGCAACCGCGGCCGTGAGGTTCAGTTCCCTTCCCCGGCGAAAACCCATGACCTTGATGTCCTCGCCGGCTTCGGGAAAGATCGCCTTGAACGCCGGAGCGTTCATGTAGTTTTCCGTCGCCAGCACGAGCCGTTCCGTCTCAGTCAGCGGCGCGTACCCGACCGCCGCCGACGTGTCGTTGGCTCCGGGCACCTCGCGGCTGAAGATGTCGACGAGTTCGGGCGAGCCGGGCTTGATCTGGACGTCGTAGACGACGTGCTCGTCGGGATCGACAAAGCGCAGGTGCTCATGGATCCAGCCCTTGGCCGTCGCGACGGCGATCTCGTGAATCGGGATACTCTTGCCGTTCAGGCTGGCCGTCGCCCGGTCCCCGAAGATCAGCCGCATCGGATCGGTCACGCGCCCGCCGCCCAGCCGGATCTCGGCGTTGCCGGCGACCAGGAAGGCCTTGTCGATGTTGTGGTGGAGAATCGCGCCGAACTGCCTCTGGTATTCCTTGCTCAGCTCGATGCTGACGCGATCCATGATGGCATCGCAGATGGTGTCCGGATGGCCGACACCCTTCCGCTCGACAATCTCGACCTCGTGCTCGGAGACCGGCTTGCCGGAGAGCACTTCCACGGTGATCTGCCGCACGGCACGCCTCCTAATGGGGGAAGTTCTGGACGTCAAGACAGATTCGCCTCACAAAAAGTCGTTCCTGGGGAGACTACCAGCGTGATGTGGCGCGGCGCCTGGCGAAGAGCCGGACCAGCACCACACCGGCGACGAACCCGCCTACGTGCGCCCACCAGGCCACGCCGGCCGCTTCGCCGGCTCCAATCGATCCGAGACCGGAGACCAATTGCAGGACGAACCAGAGGGGAAGGAAGAAAATGGCCGGCACGTAGACAAAACGGGAGAAGAAACCAAAGGGCACCAGCGAGAGGATGCGTGCCCGCGGAAAGAGCACCAGATAGGCCCCCAACACCCCGGCGATCGCGCCGCTGGCGCCAATGAGCGGCGCAGATGAGTTCGGATTCAGCAAGATGTGCGTCAGCACCGCGGCGATCCCTGCCACGAGATAGAAGACGAAAAATCCCAGGTGCCCCATCAGATCCTCGACGTTGTCCCCAAAGATCCACAGGAAGAGCATATTCCCGCCGAGATGAAACCACGATCCATGCAGAAACATCGAGGTAATGAGGGTTGGGTACTCTTGCGTGACGGTGGCGCCGCCACGACCAGTGACCTCGGCCGGAATCGCGCCGTATGTGAAGACGAACTGTTCTCCCTGGCGTCCGGATCCCAACGAGAGCATGTAGAGAAACACCAGCACGCAGGCGGCGATGATGAGGTAGTTTATCAACGGCCGCGAGGAAGACGGGTTATCGTCCCGCAGCGGGATCATGCCGCGACGCTGCTGTCCTCCCAGCGTACCTCGTCAACACCTTCGAGGTCTCCCAGCGCCACCAGCACGTCGTGGCGGCTCATGCGCGTCGGGAGGCGCAGCGTCAGCTGCAGGACAACCTTGCTGTCCCGCCGCTCGGAGAACTCGAGGTGCTCGATATTGACCCCAAACGCCCCCAGCGAGGTTCCGATCCGCCCCAGCTGGCCGGGTCGGTCGGCAGTCACCATGATGAGGTGACCGAGGCCACGCCGCGGAATGAGCGTCTCAATTCCCTTGAACAAGGTGAGTACGCCGAGAACGATGATCGTGGTGAGCACGGCGGCCCCGTAGTAACCGATGCCGGCGGCGGTCCCGATCGCCGCCACCGTCCACAGGTTCGCGGCTGTGGTCAGACCCTGCACGCTCGCACCGGTCCGCCAGATCGTGCCGGCACCGAGGAAGCCGATCCCGACGACGATGTTGCTGGCCACGCGCGCGGGATCGGCACCAGACCCGAAGAATCCCACGGCAGAGATCAGCGTGAACAGCGCGGCCCCGAGGCACACGAGGATGTGGGTGCGGAATCCCGCCGGTTTCTCCGTCGCCTCGCGCTGCCAGCCGATCACGCCGCCCAGCGCCATTGCCAGCAGTAGCCGGAGAGCCTGCTCCCACCACGGAATCATGCTGTGGCCGCCGCCTTCTCTCTGGCAACCGCTTCGACCTGCTCCATCAACGCATCGACCAGACGGTCCTCGGGCAGGCTCGCCACGATCCTCCCGCCCTTGAAGAGGAGGCCCATGCCCCGCCCGCACGCGATCCCGAAGTCGGCCATGCGCGCCTCACCGGGGCCGTTCACCGCGCAGCCCATCACGGCAACCTTCACCGGAGCGTTGATCCGGGCGAGGCGCCGTTCGACCTCCTGCGCGATGGTGATGATGTCCACCTCGGCGCGGCCGCACGACGGGCAGGCCACCAGCTGTACGCCCCGGGTCCGCAGACCCAGACTCTTGAGAATCTCAAATCCGGCCTTGACCTCCTCAACCGGGTCGGCGGCGAGCGAGACGCGAATCGTGTCGCCGATGCCCCGCGAAAGGATCGCGCCGATCCCCGTCGCCGACTTGATGCCCCCGGCCCACGCCGTCCCCGATTCGGTGATGCCGACGTGCAGCGGGTAGAGGGTCCGCTCGCTGATCATCGCGTAAGCCTCGATGGCCATCGGCACCTCGGACGCCTTCACCGAGATCACGATGTCGTGGAAGTCGAGGTCTTCGAGAACCTTCACGTCCTCGATGGCGCTCTCGACGAGCGCCTCCGCGCAGGGCTCGCGGAAGCGCCGCAGCATCGCCTTGGACAGCGAACCGATGTTGGCGCCGATGCGGATCGGCACGCCGCGCTCTTTCGCCGCCTGTGCGACGATGCGCGTGCGCTCGCGGCTACCGATGTTTCCCGGGTTGAGGCGGAGCTTGTCGACCCCGGCCTCGAGCGACGCGAGGGCGAGCCGGTAGTCGAAGTGGATGTCGGCCACGATCGGGATCGGACTGCGCGGCTTGATCGCCGCGAGCGCGTCTGCGGCCTCGCGGTCCGGGACGGCCAGCCGCACGATCTCGCATCCCTCCGCGGCCAGCTGGTAGATCTGCACGAGCGTGCCCTCGACGTCGCGCGTGTCGGTGATCGTCATGGACTGGACCGACACCGGCGCGCCGCCGCCGATCTCTACTTTGCCGACCCGCACGGAGCGGGTGTGATCGCGTGTCATGCGTGTCTGCTACTGGCGAGCCCAGATCCTGCTGAGGATCCTCATGATATCTTGACCCGTCAATATTAGCAGCAACATGATGAGCACGGCAAACCCGACCAGGTGAATGTAGCCTTCCCGCTTCGGATCGACGGGACGGCGACGAAACGCCTCGACGACGAGGAACGTGAGTCGACCGCCGTCCAGCGCCGGAATCGGCAGCAGGTTGAAGATCCCGATCATGATCGAAAAGAGCGCCGCCGTGTAGATGAACACCTCGCCACCCGCCTGCGCGGCCTCGCCGAGGAAGCCGACCGCCGCGACCGGGCCGCCCAGCTCCTCAAGGAATCGCCCATCGCGGAACAGCCGGACGATCGCGCCGACAATCACCGCCACGTACTGTATCGTGCTCCGCATGCCCCAGAGAAAGGCGCCCACCGGTCCCATATGCTCCCGAATCGGTTCCGGTGAGAATCCGATGAGACCGATCTTCTGCTCCGGCTCGCGCCGCGAATGGACCGCCACGGTGAACTGGCGGCCGTCCCGGCGGATGGTGAGGACCAGGTCCTCGTCTGGATGGCTGTGGATCGTGTCGACGACTTCTTTGCCGTCACGCATCGGCACGTCGTTGATGGCGACGATCGCATCACCGGGGCGCAGTCCCGCTTGTTCGGCCGGCCAGCCTGGCAAGAGCTGCCCGATCCGGTTGCTGACGCCGACCGGGACGCCCACAGCCAGCGCCATGCTGGTGAGCAGCACGAGCGCCAGCAGCAGATTCATCCCCGGCCCGGCTGCGACGACGGCCATGCGCTGCCAGACCGTCTTGGAGCGGAAACTGCCCGGTCCGCCCGCATCGTCGAGGTCTTCCCCTGCCATCCGCACGTAGCCTCCCAAGGGAAGAAGATTGATCGCATAGCGCGTTTCGCCGGCTCGAAATCCCAACAGGCGCGGCCCGAATCCCAAGGCAAACGCGTACACAGTCACACCCACGCGCTTGGCGACGAGAAAGTGGCCGAGTTCGTGACAGAAGATCATCACGCCGAACGCAATGATGGCTGCAACGATGTCAGGCATAGGCACCTCAGCTCTAATGTGATCGAGCCCAGGCTCCCTGGACGTGCTCGCGCGCCCAGGCATCCGCGAACAGGATCTCGTCGATCGATGGCGCGCTCACCGGATTGTGCGCGTCCATCGCCCTGCGTACCAGGTCCGGAATCTCCATGAAGCGGATGCGCCGGTCCAAGAACAGTTGCACCGCGCCCTCGTTACTGGCATTCAGGACCGCCGGCATCGTGCCGCTCGCGCGGAGCGCGTCATACGCATACCCGAGGCACGGATAGCGCGCCGGGTCAGGGCGCTCAAAGGTCAGCTGCATCCCCTCCCACGGCATCGGGGTCGCCGGCAGCGGGAAGCGCTGTTCACCGCGCAGGGCGTAGCTAATCACCAGCCGCATATCCGCGGGCGCAAGCTGCGCTTTCACCGTCCCGTCGACGAACTCGACCATGGAATGCACCAGGCTCTGCGGGTGAATCATCACCTCGATCTTCTCCGGCGATATGCCAAACAGCCACCTCGCCTCGATGACTTCGAGGCCCTTGTTCATCAGAGTCGCAGAGTCAATCGTTATCTTCTTGCCCATTTTCCAGGTTGGATGGGCGAGCGCGTCTTCCGGCGTGACGTCCCTGAATGTCTCCAGCGGCCGCCGCAGCAGCGGACCGCCGGAGCCTGTCAGCAGGATTCTGCGGACCGTGGCGGGCGATTCGCCGCGCAGGCACTGTGCGACGGCGGCGTGCTCGCTGTCCACGGGGGCAAGGCGCAGGTCGCGCCGTCTCACTTCCTCCATGAGGATGCTCCCTGCGGCGACCAGTGTTTCCTTATTCGCGAGCGCGACATCGCTTCCGGCCCGCAGCGCCGAAAACGTCGGCACCAGTCCGGCGGTACCCACGACGGCCATGAGGACGAGATCTGCGCCGCCGGATGCGGCGAGGCGCTCCATGGCCCCCGATCCGGCGAGGACCTCGACCCCGGCCGGGATCTGCTCACGGAGATCGGCGGCCGCATTCGGGTCGGCCATTGCCACAATCTTCGGACGGTACCGCCGCACCTGCGCTGCGAGCGTCCGAACGTCCTTCCGTGCACCCAGGCCGATGATCTCAAACTCACCGGGCGCCGCGTCAATGACCTCGAGGGCCTGGCGCCCGATCGACCCCGTGCATCCGAGAATGCTCAGGCGTGTCATCGTCCCAGCACGTTGAGCGCCGCATAGGCGACCGGTGCGGCGAAGAGGACAGCGTCGAATCGGTCGAGCACGCCGCCGTGGCCCGGGAGGAGTCCCCCTGAATCTTTGACGCCGGCGCTACGCTTCATCGCCGACTCGAAGAGATCTCCGATCTGCGCCGCGATGCTGATCACCACCCCGAGCAGCAGCCCGCTGATCGCCGGTACACCGAACGCCGCGGCCGCCAGCATCCCTGCCAGAGCGCCCGCGATCAATCCGGCCACCGCGCCCTCCCAGGACTTACCGGGACTCACCTTCGGCGCCATCTTGTGGCGGCCGAACGTCAGTCCGACGAAATACGCCGCGATATCTCCGGCCCAGACGATCACGAACATCCAGGCGAGATCGGCAAACGGTCGTTCCAGCCGCCAGCGGGCGAGCACGCCGTGCGGCAGCCCCAGGTACGCGATCCCGAGCGCGGCCGCCGCGAAGGGTCCAGGAACGAACCGGTAGGGATCCATCCGCGCCGCAAGCCACGGGGCCACACCGAGTGCAACCACGATGGCACCGAGCACCACAAAGAACATGTTGGCATTCCCGAGAAGTACAGCTACCAGCACCGCTGCTGCGGCAGCCAGCACCACGATCACGCGCATCGGTCCTGCCAGGTTCGGCTGCAGCCTGACGTA
The DNA here is from genome assembly GCA_016193565.1 of Armatimonadota bacterium. GTDB lineage: Bacteria > Sysuimicrobiota > Sysuimicrobiia > Sysuimicrobiales > Kaftiobacteriaceae > JACPRY01. Next base: position 9,583 of record JACPRY010000082.1, on the reverse strand, counting down.
CTCAGTGGATGCGAGCCCGGCGAGCAGCACGGCGACACCGATCCACCACGTTCCCCCGGCCCAAGCCGCCAGGAGCAAGACGGCCCCGCCGACCACAGCCGTGATCGTCCGGGGCAGCAGCGCCGCCCGGTGGAAGACGGAGGCCGTTGCAGCCACCTAGATTCCCTCCACGCCACCGAAGCGGCGCTTCCGCTGCTGGTAGTCGCGGATCGCATCCAGCAGGTGCGTCCGCTCGAAGTCCGGCCAGTAGACATCACAAAAATACAGCTCAGTGTAAGCGATCTGCCAGAGGAGAAAGTTGCTGATCCGCTGTTCCCCGCCGGTGCGGATGAGCAGATCCGGATCGGGAAGCCCCGCGGTGTAGAGATAGCGCTCGAGCGCGGTCTCGTCAATCGCGTCAAGAGGCAGTCCCGCGGTCAGATCGCGGGCGAGCCGGCGCACGGCAGCCGCGATCTCGGCGCGCCCGCCGTAGTTGTAGGCCACGTTGAGGATGAGGTTGCGGTTCTCTCGGGTGAGGTCAATCACCCGTTCGACCTCGCGGCGCACCCAGGGGTCGAGCGAACTGAGCTCGCCGCTCACACGCAGCTGGATCCCCTCGCGGGCGAGTTCGGCCGCCTCGTCGGCGACTGCTTCGCCGAGCAGGTGCATCAGTGCTTCCACTTCCTCGACCGGCCGCCGCCAGTTCTCGGTTGAGAACGCGTACAGCGTGAGGATCGACACGCCAATTTCCCGACATGCTTCAAGCGTGCGGCGCACGGCCTCCAGTCCTGCACGGTGGCCGGCGGCACGGTGCAGACCGCGCGCAGCGGCCCACCGTCCGTTGCCGTCCATGATAATGGCAATATGTGAAGGGATGCGGGTGGGATCGAGCGGCTGCGCGTCAGGCGCTGAAGCCGGCCGCACCGATCTGGCGTCACTCATCCGACGGTCGAGACGGGACCGCCCGGAGCGTTGCAGGATCGTAGCGCTCGGGCGTCACAACGAGTTCGACGGTGCGCGGCCCGGTGGCCCGCTGGCGCACGACGCGCAGCGACCCGCTCAGGACCACACGGGAACCCGGTGGCCTGGTCTCCGACACGGCCGCGACGGTGATGCCGGCGGCCAGGAGCCGGCGCGTGGCGTCGTCGAGCTCAAGACCGATCACATCGACGGGATGATCGGGCACTAGACTTCCATGATCTCCTTGTCTTTGGCCGCCAGCAGCGCGTCGACGTCGGCGATGGACTTGTCCGTGAGTTTCTGCAGTTCCTCGAGCCCGCGCTTGGCATCGTCCTCAGAGATCTCGCCGTCGTCCTCCAGTTCCTCGATCATCTCTTTGGCCTCGCGGCGGACGTTACGGATCGCGACCCGGCCTTCTTCCGCGTGCTTGTGGGCGACCTTGACGAGTTCTTTCCGGCGCTCTTCCGTGAGCGGCGGAATGGGCACGCGCACGTACACGCCGTCTGTGGACGGCACGAGCCCAAGCTCGCTCTTCAGAATCCCTCGCTCGATGTCTTTCACCATCTTCTTGTCCCACGGTTGGATCACGAGCAGCCGGGGCTCGGGCACGGTGATCGTCGCCATCTGGCTGATCGGCGTGGGGACGCCGTAGGAGTCGATGCGGATCTGCTCGAGCAGCGCCGGACTGGCGCGGCCGGTGCGCAGAGAGGCGAATTCATGCCTGGTCGCATCGACCGCCTTGTGCATCCGGGTGTTCGCGTCGGTGATGACGTCCGCGATCACGGGGCACGTCCCGACGCGGTCACCAGCGTGCCGACCTCCTCGCCCAGGACCGCGCGCTTCACGTTGCCGGGCTGGGCGACGTCAAACACGATGATGTCCATGTTGTTGTCTTTGCACAGTGCAACCGCGGTCGCGTCCATCACCTTGAGGTCCTGATTGATCACGTCCAGGTAGCCGAGCCGGCGGTAGATCACGGCGTCCGGATGGACGTTGGGATCCTTGTCGTAGACGCCGTCCACCCCTTTCTTGGCCATGAGCAGCGCCCCGGCTTCGATCTCGATGGCGCGCAGCGCCGCCGTGGTATCGGTGGTGAAGTACGGGCTGCCCGTGCCGCCCGCGAAGATGACGACGCGCCCTTTTTCCAGGTGCCGGATCGCGCGGCGGCGGATGAACGGCTCGGCGATCTGGTGCATCTCGATCGCCGTCTGCACGCGCGTCACCAGCCCCTCGGCTTCCATCACCGCCTGCAGCGCCAGTGAGTTGATCGCCGTCGCCAGCATGCCCATGTAGTGGGCCGTCACCTCGTCCACGCCCAGGCGCAAGCTGAGCTCTGCGCCGCGGACGATGTTCCCGCCGCCTACGACGATCGCCACCTGCACGCCCGCGGCCGTGACCGCCTTCACCTCATCGGCCACCAGCCCCAACACATGAGCGTCGAGGCCCGAATGACCGTCGCCGGCCAGGGCCTCGCCGCTGAGCTTCAACAGGATGCGCTTGTACTTCGGAGCTTGCGAGTCGGAGGAGATACTCACACCCCCCTACTCACCAATCTTGAACCGTGCGAACCGCCGGACCTGAATATTCTCGCCCACGCGCGCGATCGTCTCTGTGATGATGTCGCGGACGCGTTTGGTGTCGTCGCGAATGAACGGCTGCTCCAGGAGTGCGACCTCCTGGTACCACTTTTCCAGCTTGCCGTCCACAGCCGCCGCGGGCTTGCCGGCGAGTTCGGCGGCGAAGACCTTCCGCTGCACATCGGCGGCCTCAGCGGGAACCTCCTCGCGGCTCACGTACAGCGGCGCGCTCGCGGTCACCTGCATTGCGAGATCGCGGGCCAGCCGCTTGAACTCCTCGGTCCGGGCGACGAAGTCGGTCTCGCAGTTCACCTCGACGATGGCTCCGACGCGTCCACCGGTGTGGATGTACGCGTTGACCACCCCCTCCGAGGCGACGCGACCCGCCTTCTTGCTCGCGACCGCCAGGCCCTTCCCCCGCAGGATCTCGGCGGCCTTCTCCAGGTCGCCGTTGGCCTCGGTCAGGGCGTTCCGGCAGTCCATGACGCCCGCGCCGGTCCTACTGCGGAGCTCCTTGACCAATTCCGTCTGACCGGCAGTTGCAGTCTGCTTGCGGTCCACTTCCAGCACCTCGTTTGTCATCGGGACTCGTCTGTCATGGGTATTAGAGGCGGGGCGCCCGTTCGAGCCCGTTCTCGGCAGGCGTCTCCTGACCGAGCGCCTCCGGCACTTCCTTGAGCTCATCCCCCAGCGGCGCCGCCCCCTTGTCCAGCGACTCGGCCGCGGCAGCCTCGTCTGAAAGGGCAGCGGCCGGTATCTCCGTCTCCTCAACCACCTCACGCTTCCGCCGCTCCTCGAGCCCTTCGAGCGCGGCGTTCGCGATGCGGCTGGTGATGAGACGCACCGCACGGATCGCATCGTCGTTGCCGGGCATCGGATAGTCGACCTCGTCGGGATCGCAGTTCGTATCGATGATCGCGAGCACGGGGATGCCGAGCTTGCGCGCCTCGGCGATCGCGATGTGCTCCTTGCGAGTATCCACGACGTAGACGACAGCCGGCAGCTGCGCCATCATCTTGATGCCGCCCAAGTACTTCTCCAGGCGCGCGAGTTCCTCGAGCAACCTCGCCTGCTCGCGCTTGGGCAGCACGTCCATCAGCCCGCGGTCTCGCATGTCCTCGATCTCGCGCAGCCGTTCCACACGCCGGCGGATCGTCTGGAAGTTTGTCAGCATGCCGCCCAGCCACCGCTGGCACACATAGGGCTGGGAGGCGCGCGTCGCTTCCTCGCGGATCGAATCCTGCGCCTGCTTCTTCGTGCCGACGAACAGACAGCTGCCCCCGTTACTGACGGCGTTACGCGTGTGCGAATACGCTTCCTCGATCATGGGGACGCTTTTCTGCAAGTCGATGATGTGGATGCCGTTCCGCTCGGTAAAAATGTAGCGGGCCATCTTAGGGTTCCACCGGCGAGTTTGATGGCCGAAGTGGACCCCGGCTTCGAGGAGTTGCTTCATGGTGACGACGGGCAATGCACTGCCTCCCTTGGTTGACTTCCTCCGCCCTCGTCATCCCCGCGTCACCGGGACCTGCCTGCGGCACCGCCGGGTGGGATCAGAGAGCGTGCGTGATAAGGGTCCTAGACACACGCGCCCCGGCAGCACGGCCCGGGGCGTGATTCTCTCGGTCGGCGAACCCGACGTAGTATAGCACAAACGCGACAACAGGAAAACGGGACAACACGAGTACACCTGCCCAGTTGCCGCGTTGTCGTGTTATCGCGTCGTCGTGTGTCACGCTCGGGGGTGCGCCTTATCGTATTCCCGCTTCAACCAATCTCTGGACACGTGGGTATAGATTTGCGTTGTCTGTAGCGTGGCATGGCCGAGGAGTTCTTGCACCGAGCGCAGATCGGCGCCGCCGTCGAGCAGGTGCGTGGCGAAGGTGTGGCGCAAGACATGCGGGCTGATGCGCCGGTCGAATGCCACCTTGCGGATATGCCGGTCGACGATGAGGCGCACCCCGCGATCGGTGAGCGGCCCGCCCCGCGCGTTCAGGAACACATCGTCCGGATCGCGCTCCCCGGCCAGCTGGGGGCGCCCTTCTTCTAAGTAGCGGCGCAGGGCGTCCTGCGCGCTGGCTGTGAGCAGCACGATCCGCTCCTTGCGGCCCTTCCCCATGATCTTCAACTCGTCATCCCAGGCCTGCCCTGAGCCTGGTCGAAGGGTGAGATGCTGCCGCCGCAGCGAGACCAGTTCGCCGACGCGCAGCCCGGAGGCGTAGAGGACCTCAAGGAGCGCCCGGTCACGCAGCCCGGCGGGGGTCGCCAGATCCGGCGCGCCGAGGACCGCCGCGACCTCGACGGGGGTCAAGAACTTCGGGAGCCGGCGCGGCTGCCTGGGCGTCCGCACCAGCACGAGCGGATTGCTGCTGACTTGCCCCTCACGGTACAGGTATTTGAAGAAGGTGCGCAGCGCCGAAAGCCGCCGGGCGACAGAACTTCTCGCGTAGGCTCGGGCGAGACTCGCAAGGTAGCGGCGGGCGACGTGAGGCGTGACGGCAGGCCACGCGCCAATCCGTTCCGTCGAGAGAAAGCGCGCGAAGTGCCCGAGATCGCGCCGATAGGCGGTCAGCGTATGCGGGGACACCCCGCGCTCGCCTTCGAGCGCGGCCAAGAACGCGTCAATGTCGCGCTGCACGCGGGGAGGCTTCGCTTACCGCGCAGCGGGCTCCTCTACCGGCTCCGGGGCGACGGCCTCGGTGTAGCCGCAGGCGCGATCCAGACAGCGCAGGGTGGTCTTCCGCGCGGTCTGGTGAATGCCGAGCACGTGCTTGCCGCAGCGCGGGCAGATGCGGTCAGTCGGCTTGTCCCAGGCAATGAATGTGCAGGCCGGGTACGTGCTACAGCCGTAAAAGGTGCGGCCGCGCCGGCTGCGCCGTTCCACGACCTCGCCTACCTGGCAGCGCGGGCACCGGACGCCGATCCCCAGCGGGCGGGTGTACTTGCACTCCGGGAAACCCGAGCAGGCGATAAACTCGCCATAGCGGCCGTGCTTGCGCACGAGCGGCCTGCCGCACTCCGGACACGCCTCGCCGATCTCCACCACCGGCATCTCGATTTCTTCGATCTTCTGTTCCGCGATGCGGAGATCGTGCTCAAACGGCTTGTAGAAATCGCCGACGACCTTCTTCCAGTCGATCCGACCCTCTTCGACCTGGTCGAGCTCTTCTTCCAGCGTTGCCGTGAAATCGTAATCCATGACATCGCTGAAGTGCTCGACGAGCATGTCGTTGACCAGCACGCCGAGGTCGGTCGGTTGCAACCGGCGGGTCGCCGAGCGCACGTACCCGCGGCGCTTGATCGTCTCGATGGTCGGAGCGTACGTGCTGGGCCGGCCGATGCCGCGCTCTTCCATCGCCCGCACCAGCGAGGCCTCGGTGTACTGGGGCGGCGGCTGCGTGAAGTGCTGCTGCGGAGACAGCCCAAGGAGCGTGAGCACGTCGCCGGTGACGAGGTCCGGGAGCCAGCCCTCCTGTTCCTCGCCGTTTTGATCGGTGCTCTCGTGGTACACGGCGAGGAACCCGGGGAACTTCACGCGGGATCCGGTCGCGCGGAACAGATAGTCGGCCGCGTTGATGTCCACCGACAGCGTGTCCATGATGGCGGAGGCCATCTGGCTGGCGAGAAAGCGCTCCCAGATGAGTCTGTACACTTTGTACTGATCGCTGCGCAGAAATGGCTTGACACGATCCGGGGTCCGGCGCACCGAGGTCGGGCGGATCGCTTCGTGCGCGTCCTGCGCTTCGCGCCGCGACCGGTACGCGCGCGGGGTGTCGGGTACCGAGGCCTCGCCATACGTCTGCGTGACGTACTCGCGCGCTTCGCGCTGGGCGCTCTCGGCGACCCGCACCGAATCGGTGCGCATGTACGTGATCAGTCCCACGGTGCCTTCGGGCCCGAGATCGACGCCCTCGTAGAGGTGCTGCGCCACGCTCATGGTGCGCGTCGCGGAATAGCCGAGTTTCCGGTTGGCGTCCTGCTGTAACGTGCTCGTGGTGAACGGCGGCGCCGGGTGGCGGAACTGGTCCTTGCGGCGCACCTCGCCGACGGTGAAGGTCGCGCCGTCGAGGTCCCTGACGATGGCCTCGACCTCGTCGCGGGTGCGCAGCACGGTGATGCCGTCTTCGCCCGGCGGGCCGTAGCGCGTCCCATCCTTGCTGTACAGGCGCGCTTCGAGCTGCTGGTCATCGCTCCGCAGCGCTGCCAGCAGGCTCCAGTACTCCTGCGGTACGAATGCCTCGATCTCGCGCTCGCGCTCGACCACGAGGCGCACGGCCACGGACTGCACGCGGCCGGCGGACAGCCCCCCGCGGATCTTGCGCCACAGCAGCGGGCTCAACTTGTAGCCGACGAGCCGATCGAGGATCCGGCGCGCCTGCTGCGCGTTGACCAGGTTGAGATCGATGTCGCGCGGATGATGCAGCGCCCGGCGGACGGCGTCTTTCGTCACCTCATGGAACTCGATGCGCTTGATGTCCGGGTTCACCGGCCGCAGCGCATCGGCCAAGTGCCAGGAGATCGCCTCACCTTCACGATCCGGGTCGGTCGCCATGTAGATCGCGGTGGCCTGCTTGGCCGCGTCCTTGAGCTCCTTGAGGATCGCGCCCTTCCCTTTCACCACGACGTACTTGGGCACAAATCCATTCTTCACATCGACGCCCAGCTGGCTGCGGGGCAGGTCTTTGACGTGGCCCATCGAGGCGACGACGTTGTACCGCCGCGTGAGGAGTTTCTTCAAGGTCCGCGCCTTGGTGGGCGACTCGACGACGACGAGCGCGCGCGGTTTCGCCTCCGCGGCCGGTTCGGTCTGGTCGTCTGTTGGTGGGCTCAGTTGTGGTTGCGGCGCCTTGCGCTTGCCCATAATGGTGCTTCTCCGGGTACGTTGCATGCTACATCCTCTTCACATACCGCTGCCCGGCCAGCGCGCTGACCAGACCCCGGGCCTCCAGGACCAGCAGCACGCGGCTGGTGACCGCCACCGGTTGGCCGCATAATGCGGCGATGCGGTCGAGGTGCTGCGGTGTGAGCGTGAGCTGCGTCCACACCGCACGCTCTAGATCATCCCGTAAGACGATGGACGGACGATCTCCGTATCCGCGCGCCCATCCGAGCTCTTCGAGCACATCACCGGCCGTTTCCACCAGCCGCGCGCCCTGGGTCAACAACCGGTGCGGGGCCCGGCTCGTCTCCTCAAAGATATTCCCCGGCACCGCAAAGACCTCACGGCCCTGCTCCAGCGCGAAATCCGCAGTGATGAGTGAACCGCTGTTCATCCGGCCTTCGACGATCACCACGCCCCTCGCCATCCCGCTGATGAGGCGGTTGCGCTGCGGGAACTGCTCCGGGCGCGGCGGTGTGCCCGGCGGGAATTCCGTGACCACGGCGCCGCTCCGGATGATCTCACGCATCATCCGCGTATGCGACTTCGGATAGATGATATCCGGACCGCACCCCAGCACGGCCACCGTCCGGCCGCCACCGGCCAGCGCGCCCTCGTGCGCGGCTCCGTCGATTCCGAGCGCCATGCCGCTGATGATCGTGACGCCCGCTGCCGCGAGATCCGCGGCCAGGCGGCGCGCCGCGGCTTTTCCGTATTCCGTTGCGCGTCTCGCGCCCACGATCGCGACCGCCATCGCATCCTGCGATCGCAGCGTCCCGCGTACGTACAGCTGCGCCGGCGGATCGCTGATCATGCGCAGCGCCGGCGGATAGTCCGCATCATCGCGCGCGATGACGCGAATGGTGTCGTGGTGACCGCCGTCCGGCGCTAAACCTTCCTCCATACTGCTCACTTGCAACATTTGTTGTGCAGACTAAGCTCAACCACCACTGATGAATTCCCTGTTCACTTGCAACATTAGTTGTGCAGAATAAGCACAACCACAAGCGTAGCATAGGGTGTCAAGCGAGCAGCCGCAGGGGCCGGTCGAATGCGCGATACTGAATCGCTTCTGCGAGATGCGCCGTCGTGATCGCGTCCGTCTCTTCGAGGTCCGCGATCGTGCGTGCCAGTCGCAGCACGCGGTCGTAGGCGCGCGCGCTGAATCCCAGCCGCTCGATGGTCGATCGCAGAAAGGTTCGCCCGTCCTCGTCGATCCGGCAGAACTTCCGCAGGTGCCGCCCGGTCATCGCCGCATTGCACCCGATCGACCTCCCCAGGCGGTGCTGCTGGCGGTCCCGGCCGGACAGCACGCGGGCGCGGATCTCGCTTGAGGGCTCGGCCGGAAGCGTCGTGACGAGATCGCCCGGAGGGACCCGCGGGACCTCGATGTGCAGGTCGAACCGGTCCAGCAACGGCCCCGAGACGCGGCCGAGATAGCGCGCGATCTGCGAGGCCGTGCATAGACACTCGCGCAGCCCGTCGCCGTGATAGCCGCACGGACACGGGTTCATGGCGGCGACCAGGATGAACCGCGCCGGAAACGTCACCGTGGACTGGACCCGCGCCACCGTCATGGACCCGTCCTCCAGCGGCTGGCGCAGCACCTCGAGCGCGTCGCGGTGAAACTCCGGCAGTTCGTCCAGGAACAGCACCCCGTGGTGCGCCAGTGTGATCTCTCCTGGTCGCGGCACCGGGCCGCCCCCGACCAGCGCCGCGCTACTCGTGTGGTGATGCGGGCTGCGGAATGGGCGCTCGCGGATCGGGCCGCTCCCGTTGAGCAGGCCGGCCACGCTGTAGATGCGCGTGACCTCGACCGCCTCGTCCCACGACAGCGGCGGGAGGATCGTGGGGAGGCGCCTCGCCAGCATCGTCTTGCCGGCGCCCGGCGGGCCGACCATCAGGATGGTGTGGACGAAACACCGCGGCCTGTAGGTGACTTTCCGGCGCCTGGTGAAAATGAGATCCTGAAAGGACAGAGCCAACCGGATCGACAAGAAGCCCCGCATGAGTCACAACGCAGTAGCTCCCTTTCGCCTATCCGCTCCCTCCCGGTACTCTGAGGATCTCCTTCGCTCGGGGCTACGTGGTTCTCGTGTGGACACAACATGTTGTGGTGAGTGTGACCGCAGCGCCGGTAGTGTAGCTGGTCTGCTGGCATTGTCGGTCGGCGTTCTCGTCAGGCTTG
>JACPRY010000060.1 GCA_016193565.1 Armatimonadota bacterium | reverse complement strand
GGCAGTCCCGCAAGTCGGGCCTGTTATACTGACCCTGATGAACCGTCTCGACAGGGAGTCTAGCGCGTATTTGCGCGGCGCTGCTCACCAACCGGTTGACTGGTACCCGTGGAGCGAAGAAGCGTTCGAGCTGGCCCGTCGCGAGAACAAACCGATCCTGCTCGATATCGGTGCCGTGTGGTGCCACTGGTGCCACGTCATCGACCAGGAAAGTTACGACGATCCGGAAGTCGCGAAGATCATCAACGACCACTTCGTGCCGATCAAAGTGGACCGGGACGTGCGGCCGGACGTCGATGCCCGGTACCAGCAGGCCGTCGGCGCGCTCACCGGCCAGGGCGGCTGGCCGCTGACGGCCTTCCTCACGCCCGAGGGCAAGGTCTTCTACGGAGGAACATACTTCCCGCCTCAAGACGCGCACGGCCGTCCGAGTTTCAAGCGGGTGCTCTTGAGTGTCGCCGCCTACTACCGCGAGAGCAACGACGAAGCCGTTCAGGCTGCCGAGCAGGTACACCGCCAGCTGGCGATGGCCGGCCCTTCTGCCGGTGCGAGGGTCGATGTATCAACCCTACACGTCGGCGTGGAAAGTATCCGCAGACTGTACGATGCCGCGCACGGCGGGTTCGGCACCGCGCCGAAGTTCCCGCACCCGGCCACGCTGGAGTTCCTGCTGCGCCGGTACGGCCGCACGCGTGACGACACGCTGCTCGAGATGGTCGCCCGTACGCTGGAGAAGATGGGCCGGGGCGGAATTCACGACCAGGTCGGCGGCGGCTTCCACCGCTACGCGACCGACGCCCGGTGGATCGTGCCACACTTCGAGAAGATGCTCTACGACAACACTGCACTGTTAATGAACTACGTGCACGCGCACCAAGCTACGGGCAATCCCTACTTCAAGCAGGTCGCCGAGGATACCGCGGCGTTTATGGGCACCGTGCTCTATGATCAGGCGCGCGGGGGCTTCTATGGCAGCCAGGACGCGGACGTCGGGCCCGGCGATGACGGGTCGTACTTCACCTGGTCGATCGACGAAGCGAAGGCCGCTCTCTCCGCTGACGAGTTTGCCGTCCTGGCTGAGCGTTTTCATCTACAGGGTCACGGGGAGATGCACGCTGATCCCACACGACACGTGCTGTTTGCCGACAAGGATCCCGACGTCATCGCCGCGATCACGGGACGAGCGATCGATGATGTGCTCCGGCTGATCGAACGCGGAACGCGCAAACTGGCCGAGGCCCGGATGCCGCGGAAGACCCCGTATGTCGATACCGCCATCTACGTGAACTGGAACGGCATGGCTATCTCAGCCTTCCTTGAAGTGTTCAAAGGACTCGGCGAAGAACGCTACCGGGGCCTCGCCGTTCGAGCGCTCGACCGAATCCTCGACGAAGGGTACGAGGACGAGCGCGGGTGCGCGCACGTCCTCGGATCGACGGGACCGCGTCTGCTCGACGACCAGGTGCAGATGGCGCAGGCCCTGCTCGATGCCTGCGAAGTCACGGGGACCCCGCATTACCTGCGGACGGCTCGAGAGATCATGAACGTGGTCCTGCGCGACTATCAGGACGAGACGGGAGGCTTCTTCGATGTCCCGCGGGGCTCGAGGGGGCCCGCGCTGGAAACTCCGCACAAACCAATCCAGGATGCACCGACGCCGGGGCCCAATGCGGTCGCGGCGCTCGTGCTACTGCGCTTGTCCCGAATGCTCAACGACCGCAAGTACCGTCTGGCCGCGGAGCGAGTGGTAAATGCATTCGCTCCTTCGCTCGCGCATCACGGACTCTTCGCCTCAACATTGCTGCTCGCGGCCGATGACCTGCTGCACGAACCGGCCCACGTGACGGTCGTCGGGTCGGCGGGTGATCCTCGATCGACGGCGTTGCACCAAACGGCGCTCTCGACCTACCGGCCGGATAAGATCATTTCACACATCAGGGACGGCACCGAAGGTGATCCCATCCCGGATGCTGTACGCGCGATGTTCACGCGCTCTTCCGAGCCGGCTGCCTACGTATGCGCTGGAAACGCGTGCGCCCTCCCCACGAGCGACCCTCAGCAGCTCGCCGAGACCATCCGGACCTTCGGGCGTTCCTGAGCCACGACGGGTCGCCGGCAGATGTCGTACGTCGACCTGAAGCATTTGCTCGCTGATCTCGCGCTGGAAGCGGTCCAGCACCCACGCCCTGCCGGGTGGGCCGCGATCGCCGCCGCGTGCGCCGATCATCTTGACGCTGATCAGCCTTCGGTGGCTTGGAAAACCGTCCGCCAGGACGCGAATGTTCTCGCCAGGCCATTCGGGTGGACGATTGATGAGCGAGCCCTGGACCACTTGACCGACAAGGACCTGTTGCGCAAGAACGGGGACACCATCTCGATCCCACCCAGGTTCCTCCCGCACCTCCAGTACTTCAAACGGCAGACGCACCGGTTGCTCGATGTCCTTGCTGAGCTGGCGTCAGGGGCGGCGGAGACCGAAGAAGACGTTCGCCGGGGCGCGGCACTATTCAACGGCCGGCTGTTCTTTGAATGCCACGAATACTTAGAGGGTATCTGGAAAGCGACATCCGGACCCGAGAAGGCATTCTTCCATGGTATCGTGCAGGTTGCCGCGGCCTTCTATCATTTTGAGAAAGAAAACTGGCACGGTGCGGCAGCGCTGATGAGCAAAGGGACTCAGAAGCGATCCAAATATCCCGATTCGTTCCTGGGTGTGAATCTCCACGCGTTCAGGCGGGCATTGAAATCGTGGGCCGGATACTTTGCTGACCCCGCGGGACGTCGGAGGCCGGGGGACTATCCGCGGTTGAATCTCGTGCAGCCACAAAAACGCCAGGAAGCTCCGCGGGGGTAACGGGAGAGATCGGCGGGGTGCGGCGGATGACGGAGCCTCCCGGCATCCTGCATATGCCCGCCAGATGTGCGGGTAGACCCACTCTAAACGCTGGTGTAGTATTGAGAGAATCGGAGGGGTGACCGAGTCGGCCGAAGGTAGCCGCCTGCTAAGCGGTTGAGCGGGCAAAACCTGCTCCGTGGGTTCGAATCCCGCCCCCTCCGCCACACAGGACTATGGGATTAGGAACAGGGGTTTCTTAGAGTCCTTCTGTAATCGCCTTCCACTGCCCGGGAGCGAACACGAGAATCTGCATCACCCGGCCGT